>JAJDVH010000145.1 GCA_022826185.1 Alphaproteobacteria bacterium | reverse complement strand
ATCCACAACTCGCCGGCCTCGCGGTAGGCGAAGCAGCGCCGGTCGGCGCCGTAGTCCGGCGGTTCCTGTCGAGTACCTCTCGCAGGCGAGAGGGCCTTCCTACAACACCCCATTACGGCAGACTCATCAGGTCCGCGATCTCCTGCCCGATTCGTTCCGCCTCCGATTCGATCTCGCGGTCACCGAGGTGGGCGTAGCGCAGGGTCATTCGGACGTTGGAATGTCCGAGCATCCGCGAAACCACCGGCACCGGCACGCCGTTCATCACAGCATGGCTCGCCATGGTGTGCCGGAGGTCATGAAGGCGGACGTCCTCGATCCCGGCCTCGCGGCGTATGCGATACCAGAGCGAAAGATCCGGCCCGCGCGGGCGAGACGCGTCCAGAGGAGAGGGAAACACGAACGGGCTGTCCGTGCGCGGCTGCCGATCAAGAATGGCGCGGGCGCCGCTGCCGAGCGGGACCGTCCTCGGCCCCGTCTTGCTGTCGTCAAGCGCCAGCATGCCGTCGCAGACCTCGGACCATCGCAAACCGAAGATTTCTCCCTTGCGGCATCCGGTGAGAAGCAGGAGGCGGATGACGTCCGCCTGCTGCCGGCAGTCGGGACGGGTCTGCGCATTCAGGACGCCGTGCAGCCGGGCGATCTCCTCGCGCGACAGGAACCGCGTCAGCGCCGGACGGCGGTTCGCAACGATGCGCTGCGCGGGATTGCTCTGGATATGGCCGCAGGCGGTGGCGAAGTTCATGATCTGGTTGAGAATGTCGAGGGCGCGATTGGCGCCGCCTGGCGCGGTCCGGCTGTAGCAGTCGAACCATTGCCGGACCCGGGTGGGAGAAATGCGATCGAGCGGCTTCGCTCCGAAAGCCGGCAGAAGCTGTCGCTGGAGATAGTGGCGCGCGGTTCGTTGGCCCGACGGCTTGTAGCGGGCGAAATGCGCTTCTTTCCACGGGCCTGCGACGAAATCCCGGAACAGCGGAGCCGCGCCTGCCGACGCGGCTGCTTTCTCCGGCTGCGGGTCGGCCTGCCGCCAGAGAGCCTCCCGGCGGGCCTCGGCGACGCTCCTCGCCGAGACCGGACCGAGCGAGACGCGCTTCGTGCGCCCGCCGGCGTCAAGCAGCAGGACCCAGCTTCGCCCCCCGGTGGGCCGGACCCTGACCCCGAGACCGACGGCGCGGCTGTCCCAGATCGTATATTCCCGCTCGCGCGGACGCAGCCGGGCAATGGCGGCGTCGGTGAGTTTCATCTTCTCCCTGCCCGCCATCAGTTTGCCTCCAGCGCCGCGCCGATTGCCTCGGCGGCCTCATGCACCATGGCGTCGGCGATGTGCGTGTATTTCAGCGTCGTCTCCGCCCTGCGGTGGCCGAGCAGGCGGCCGATCGTCAGCACGGTCTCGCCCTGCCTGAGCGCCAGGCTGGCTACGCTGTGGCGCAGGTCGTGAAGATGCACGTCTTCGAGGTCCGCTTCGGCGCGAACCATGTACCAGAACCGGTCCAGCCAGGCCGCGCTGCGGGGGCGGTCGTCTTTCGATACGGGGAACATCCAGCGGCCCTTCCGCTCAAGGCCGTCGAGGACGGCCCGGGCCGGCTCCGAGAGCCAGACCGTCCTGGGTCCCGTCTTGCTGTCGCGGAGAAACAGGCGGCCTTCCCGGTAGTCGCGCCATTGCAGGGTGAGGAGTTCGCCCTTGCGGCAGCCGGTGAGCAGCAACAGGCGGATGATGGCGACCTGCTGCGGATACCGGCTCTCATGTGCAGCAAGCCTCGCAGACAGGCGGCGGATTTCCTCGTCCGAGAGGAACCGCTCACGGCCCTTGCGGCGGTAGCGCCGGATGCCCCGGCAGGGATTGGAGCCCTCCGGGCGCAGGCCCATGGCCTCCGCCTCCTGCATGATGACGGACAGCACCGGCATGGACCGGTCGGCCGCCACCGGCGTTGCGCGCAGGCGGGCGAACCAGTGCCGCACCTCCTGCCGGTCGATATCGGCAATCGGACGCCCGGCGAAATGCGGCAGAAGCTGGTTGCAAAGGTAGTTCCGGTTCACATAGAGCGTCCCGGCCTTCCAGACCCGCTCGTGACGCCGGAATGCCGCCTCGGCGACCGCTTCAAACAGCGTCTCCTCGGGACGATGCGGCTCTTCCCCGCCGCGCCGGATGGCGGCAAGCATTTCGGCCGCCGCAGCCCGCGCCTCGGCGAGGCTCATGGTTGCGGCATCACCGACTATCTTCCAGACGCGCTCGCCGCAATGCTGGCACTGGATGAAGAACCGCTTCCTGCCGGTGGGCGTCACCCGGACGCCGAAGCCCCTGAGCCTGGCGTCGCGGATGTCACGGGTTGTCTTGCGAGGCTTGAGGGCCTCGATACGGGCCGCAGTCAGGGTAGTCCTGGGCATGTCGCTCTCCCGGTTCCGGTTGCAGACGGGGAAGCGCCAGTGGTGGCATTTGTTCCCCGGTTGCAGTTTTCGGGAGAAAAAACGACGCTATGTCAGATAGTTAGCACCGAAAGGTGCGGATGCGGTGTTCCGTGCCGCGGATATCCTTGACGCCCTTGAGATCGCCGAGGTTGATCAGGAAGTCGGCCGGCGGGAGAGACGACCAGTCGGACAGGCGCATGTTTGCGCCGGCGATGGTCTTTCCGACCGTCGTTTCACCCTGCGGACCGCAGGAAGCCAGGACGGCGCACAGCGTGGCAGCCAATGCCGCAACCCGGATTTTCATGCCTTGTTTCCCCCCGGAAATCAGGTTGCGGATCGTCATGCGCCCATCCGGCGAAGTCAAGCGGCGCGGCCCGGGGCGCCGCCGCCCCGAGCGTCCGGCCGCGGCCCGCAGGAGCGCCTGCTGGCGCTCGGCTACGCCGGCCGGGCCTGAGCCCGTTCTCTACGATACGAGCTTCAATCCCTTGAGGAACGCCACGGCGTCGTCCATGGAGCGCCGCCCGGAACAGTCCAGGAAATAGACGCCGGTATCGTAATGCTCGCCGGAGGCCCGGGCTCTGCTGCTGTCGTTGAGGAATCCCAATCTGGCAAAAAGGCAGGTCCGGCTCTGTTGCTCGTTGCTGACGGAAACGACCCAGCCGCCGCGCTTTCCGTATTCGTGGATTTGCCGTTTCTCGCCGACCGTCATCTTCTCCTTGCGTTCCGCGAAAGACCTGCGCGCTGCTTCCAGGGTCCAGTCCGCCTTGCTGTAGCGGGCGGTTGTGCGCAGGCTGAAGACGCTGTTCGCGGCCGTTAGATGCTCTACCCACATGTAGCCGCTGCCATCGAAATACGCTCGATGCTGTAGGATGTGGTTGTCCCTGATACGACGCTCCGAGCGGCCGATATTCCCGATGTTCCCAAGATCGCCGAGATCGAAGAGGAGGTCGGCTGGCGGGATGCGCTGCCACTGCGACAATTGCGTCGATGCGCCGGCGACGGTCTTTCCGACCGTCGCCTTGCCTTGCGGACCGCAGGAAGCCAGCGCCAGGAAAAACGCGGCGGCCATTGCCACGATACGAATTCTCATGTCTTGTTCCCCCCCAAGAGGCCGCGCGGCGGAGCGTCACGCGCCGGGTCGGTGAAGTCAATAGAGACAAAGCGGAACGGTGCCCGTTCTCCCGGGCAATCGCCGTCCCGATCGTCCAGCCGGAATCCGCAGGAGCGCCCCGCTCTCATGCCCGACAGTTCCTCTTCCAGCGTCGAGGTGCGCTATGGCTGGGTGGTCGTCTGGGCGTCGCTCGTCCTGAACGGCATCGCGCTCGGCGCGCCGACCTTCCTGTTCGTGGCGCTCAAGCCCATTGCCGCCGATTTCGGCGGCGAGCGCTGGGTCCCGTCATTCGCCTATTCGGTGCTCATGGTCGGCACCGGCATCGGCGGCGTCGCGATGGGCTGGTGGATGGACAAGCGCGGCATCCTCCAGCCGATCCTGTTCGGCTCGGTGATGATCTGCCTCGGCAGCGTGGTGGCGAGCCAGTCCGAGGGCCGGTTGGGGCTCTGGGTGGCCAACGGCCTGCTGATCGGCCTGCTCGGCAAGGCGGCGATGATCGCGCCGCTCGTCGCCAACGCGACCCGCTGGTTCGACCGGCGGCGCGGCCTCGCCATCGCCATCATCGCATCGGGGCAGGGGCTGGCCGGCGCCGTGTGGCCGATGGTCTTCGGCCATCTGGAGCGCGCAGTCGGCTGGCGGGAAACCTATCTCTACTACGCCGCCTTCGCGGCGGTGACGATGCTGCCGCTCTGCTGGCTGATCCGCCCGAAACCGCCGGCCCCGCCGCCGGGTCCCATCCGTCTGGCGGCGGCGCGCGGCGGCAAGGTGCTGGACTGGCCGCCGGAAATGGTGCAGGGCGCGCTCTGGCTCGCCGTGATCGGCTGCTGCGGGGCCATGTCCATGCCCATCGTCCATCTGGTCTCGCACACGTCCGACCTCGGCTATGCGGAGGAGCGCGGGGCGGAAATCCTGTCCGTGCTGATGGTGGCGGGCTTCTTCAGCCGGATCGCCTTCGGCATGCTCTCGGACCGGATCGGCGCGGCGCCGACGCTGCTGATCGGGTCGCTCTGCCAGTTCGTCATGATGATCGTGTTCGCCATGGTCGAGAGCCTGACGGGGCTTTATGTCGCCGCGCTCCTGTTCGGGCTCGGCTTCGCCGGCATCATGCCCTGCTACCCGCTGCTGCTCAGGCTCTGGTTCCCGGTCTCGGAGATCGGCTGGCGCGTCGGCGCGCAATACATGTTCGCGGGCGCCGGCATGGCCATCGGCGGCACGCTTGCCGGCTACGTCTTCGACCTGACCGGCTCCTACGCGCCGGCCTTCCTCTCGGGCGCGGCGTTCAACGCGATGAACTTCCTGCTGATCGCCATGCTCCACCTGCGCTCCCGCAGCCTCGGCCTCAGCCCGCGGGCGGTCTGAGCGCGGCGGAGACGGCCGGCGCTACGCGCGTGAAACGATCCGGACGTTTGTCAGGAACTCCTTGACCTCTTCCACCGTCCGCTTGCCGGAGCAATCGCGAATCGAGACGACCGTGTCGTAGCGTTCGTCCGTTCTGCTGTTCTTTGCCGTCCTGCTCAGAAACGCGACCCGGCCGACGATGCAATCATTGCCTGTTCCCCTTTCCATCGCCGGGCCGACCCAGCCGCCGCGGCTGCCATATTTGCGGATGCGCCCTTTCTCCGGGTCCGCCGCCCGGACGTTATATCTTGGCAAAGACCTGTCCAGACGGGGCAGCAGCTTCGACAGGTTATTGTGCCTCTCCGTCACCCCGGCGTTGTAAAGCGAGTGCGAACCGACCAGATGCTCCACATATATGCGGCCGGTACCATCGAAGTTCACACCCTGCTGCACGATCGAGTTGTCCCGGATTCGCTCCTCCGTCCAGGTAACTGCGGCGTTCTCGAGGTCTCCGACATTAATGAGCACCCGCTTGGGCGGAATCGTCTGCCACTCGGTATTGTATGTGCGCGTTCCCGTGGTGGTCTTCCCTGCCGTCTTGCCTGCCGGGCCGCAGCCGGCGAGCATGGCGGTCAGCATTGTTGCGACGATCCAGATTGGCGTTTTCATACGTCGATGCTCTCCTGTCCGGCCGGCCAATCGTGCGAATGTTGGCTCCCTCGTCAATCCTCCGGCTCCGCCAGCACGTCGGCGAGGCGGCCGAGCGCGTTGAGGGCGGGCGGGAAGCCGGCATAGGGGGCGGTCTGGGCGATGGCGGCCGCGATTTCGGCCGGCGTGAGGCCCATGGCGCGCGCGGAGGCGGCGAACTTCGCCAGCGTGTCGTGCAGGCCGAGCACGGCCATGCTCGCCAGCGCCACGATCATCCGCCGCCGGTGCGAGAGGCCGGGCCGGCGCCAGATGACCCCGTAGCCGTAGAGGATCGCGATGCGGTAGAGGCCGGCGGAGCCCGCATTGCCGGGCGCGGCGTAGCCGGTCTCGGCGCGCTCGCCGTGCAGCTTCTGCATCGTCGCGCGCCCGTCCGCCTCCAGCGCCGCGAGGTCGCGCGCGTCCTCCTCCTCCCGGTCCGGGTAGCCCAGCTGCGCATTCAGCGTGTTCAGCGCATGCGCCGCCATCGTCAGCCCGCCATAGAGGCCGCATTGCACGAAGATCTCGCGGATTTCCCGCGCCTCCAGCCCCGCCTTCACCGCCGGCCTTATATGTGCGGCAACAGCCCCCTGCCGGTCCTTCTGCGCGAGCGCGGAAAGCACCGCCACCATGCGGTCGGCCGGCGCCAGCACAGGGTCCGCCAACAGCGAGCCGAAGCCCGCTTCCAGCGCAAAGGCATCGAGCCCCGGCGCGCCCGAAGGCACCGGCAGCCCCAGTTCCTCGGCGAGCCGCGCGCCCGCCTCGCGGAGTTCCGTGCGGTCGTTGGATTCGGTCATGGCGATTCCTCCTCCGGAAGCCCGGAAGGCATTTTCGTTTGTGGGAAAGCGGGCTCGAGCAGGATTATTCCGCCGGGGCCTCCGCCCGCTCGTCCGGGGCGGCGTTGCGGCCCAGGATATAGTTTTCGATGAACCCCAGCTTGCCTTCCATTCGCGCCTGGCCTTTTTCGACGGCGATCAGGCGGTCTTCGAGCCGGTCCATGCGCTTGTCGGTCCTCTGCTGCCCGGCCAGCATCAACCCGGCCAGAGCGATTCCGACGCCAAGGCTTGCAACCAGTTCGGAACTGATGTCCATGCCCGTCCCTCACAGCGGCCCCGGATGCGCTTCGGCCCGACCGTAGCAGCGCGGTCGTTCGCTGTCATCCGTTGCCCTGCAGGGAAGGCGGCGCGCGACAGGCCCGGAGCCACATGGCGGAAAGGCGGCCTGTGAACCGCCTTCCCGCACTCGCCTTGCCGAAGCTTATCTCCGCCGCCGCTTTCGGTAGCGCTGCCTGCGGCCGCGCGCCTTGGTCATGGGATAGCAGGTGATGAGCTTGCCATCGACAATGACTATCTTCCAGCCCGCAAGGCGTTCGGCAAGCTGGAGTTCCCGCTTCAGGTCGGATATGGCCTCTAAGAACCCCTTGCGTTTGAGATGCTTTATATCGCGCTTCAAGGACGATATGTACCGCTCTTTGTCCTTTTTAGTGAACATCCGCGCATCGTGCGAATACCGAGAGGCTTCGTCGAGCAGGATGCGGAGCTTGCTGTTGTGCAATCCGCGCTGCTGAGTCCGAACTTCGGCATGGCGGGACATCTTCATTCCAGTCTTCATGTTTGGTCTCCCTTCGTTTAATGCGCAAATTTTGCGCGCAGCTTTCGTTTCGTGAACGGCGCGCAATTCTTGCAAGTTCAGGATTTTAGTTGCACGCCTAACCTGATAGCCAAGCAGGCGTTCGGCAACCTTTGCTGCGTGTCATCCTAGCTCAGCTGGACGTGTCGCACTCGCCGTGCGTCAACCGCGGCTCTGTCGCCATTTGACGGTTTGAACGGTACGCTATTTAGGGCCTGTTGTCAACAATAAAATGTCGTGAGCACCGAATCTACGCCCCGCCTTCCCCCACAAAGCCGCCGACGATCCGGCAAGCCTCCGCCAGCCCGACGCGCTCCAGCGTGACGCCCTCGGGGAAGGCGGTGGCGAGGCGCGTCGGCATTCCCGGGTCGAGGAGCGCGAAGACGCCCTTGTCGTCGCGCCGGCGCACGAGGCGGCCGAAGGCCTGCCGGAGCCGGAGCCGGGTCAGCATGTCGTCATAGCCGGCGCCGAAATGCGCGCGCCTTGCCCTGTGCAGGATGGTCGGGCGCGGCCAGGGCACGCGGTCGAACGCGATCAGGCGGAGCGCGCGCCCCGGCACGTCCACCCCGTCGCGCACCGCATCGGTGCCGAGCAGGCAGGAATCGGGCTCGGCGCGGAAGATCTCGACCAGCGTCGCGACATCCATCCGGTCCACATGCTGGGCCAGCAGCGGGATGCCGGCGGCGTCCAGCGGCTCCGCCAGAAGCCCGTGCACGGCGCGCAGCCGGGCGATGGCCGTGAACAGGCCGAGCGCGCCGCCGCCCGCCGCCAGGAACAGGCTGCGATAAGCCGCCGCCACCTGCGCAAGCGAGTCCTTGCGCACGTCCGTCACCACCAGCGCGCGGGTCTGCGCCGGATAGTCGAAGGGCGAGGGCGCGGCGGCGCGTATGGCGGGGGCGGCGAGATGCCCTGCCCCGGTGCGCAGTTCCGCCGCCCGCCAGGCCTCCTCCGGCTCGCGCGCATTGTCCCTGAGCGTCGCGGAGGTGACGAGCAGGCCGTGGGCCGGCTCCGCCACCTCGACAGCGAAGGGCGCGGTCGGGTCGATCCAGCGCCGGCGCATGCCGACATCGCGCTCGCGGCCCTGCGCGCGCTCCAGCTCGAACCAGTCCACGAACGCTTCCGGCGGCTCGGCGTCGAGCGCCTCCAGCATGTCGGCCCAGGCCGCAAGCTGCATCCCGGCGCGGCGCTGGAGCACGCGCGCCAGCGCCTCGATGCGGATGCGCGCGCGGCTGTCCAGGTCGTCCGCCTCGTCGGCCAGCCGGGCCAGCAGCGCGCGGCGCAGCACGCCGAGCGGCTTGCGCAGCGCCTCCAGGGCGATACCCAGGGCGCGCGCCGCCTCGATCAGCCCTTCCACCGGCGGGCGGCATTCGCACTCGATGCCGTAGGCGCCGTTCGCGCGCCCGGCAGCGCGCGCCAGCACCTGCTGGCGGACGACGGCGAGAAATGTCTCGGCAGGACCGCGCGGCGCGCCGGCGGCGAGGCGGCCGAGCCATCCCTCCGCGGGCAGCACGGCAGCCGCCCGCCCGGCCTCCGCGAGCGCTTCGGCCGCCTCGCCGCCGTCCGGCACAAGGTCCTCGGCGCGGCGCTTCAGCCCCCTTGCGCGCGAGCCGCCGCCTTCCGCCCCCAGCAGCCAGCGGCGCAGCTCCGCCGTCTCCAGCCCCGACAGCTCGGCCGAGAAGGCGCTGTCGGCCGCGTCGAACAGGTGGTGGCCCTCGTCGAACACATAGCGGGTCGGCAGCCAGGAATCGTCGAGCCCGCCCAGCGCCGCCTGCACCATGACGAGCGCATGGTTGGCGATGACGAGGTCCGCGCGGCGCGCGCGCCTGACGCCGCGCTCGATGAAGCAGCGCTGGTAGTGGCCGCAGGCGGAATAGAGGCACTCGCCCCGGCGGTCGCCGAGCCCGCGTATGCGCGCCGCCCCCTCCAGCTCCGGGAGCCAGGAGGGAAAGTCGCCGCCGGTCATGTCGCCGTCGCGGGTCGCGTCCGCCCAGCGCGCGGCCAGCGCCAGCGGCACGGTCTCGTTCGGCGTCAGCCGGGCCGTCCGCACCGCCTCCTCCAGGTTGAGCAGGCAGAGATAGTTCTCCCGGCCCTTGCGCAGCACGACGCGGCGGCGCTTGGCGGCCGGGTCGGGGATCAGCCGGTCGAGTTCGCCGTCGATCTGGTGCTGGAGGTTGCGGGTGTAGGTCGAGACCCAGACGGGCGCCTCGTTCGCCTCCGCCCAGAGGCTCGCCGGCGCAAGGTAGCCCAGCGTCTTGCCGACCCCGGTGCCGGCCTCGGCCACCACCATATGCGGCTCGCCGGCCCGTTCGCGCGGCTGGAAGGCGCCCGCGGCGGCCGATGCGTAGTCCGCCTGGCCGGGCCGGTCCTCGGCGTCCGGTCCCAGCATGTCCGCGAGCCGCCGGCGGGCCTCCTCAGGCTCGACCGGGTGGTTGGACGGCTGCGGCTCCGGCGCGAATTCGGCCCAGGGCGGCAACCGGTCCCAGACGGCGAAGCCGGCGCCGCCGGCCGGGCGCCGCTCCGATACGCCGAGCGCCGCCAGCACGAACGGCCCCCAGAGCCAGCCGGCCTCCGCCGCATCGCTCGCAAGGTCGGCCGCGGCCCCGCCCGGATCCTCCATGCGGGCGAGCTCGGCGAGCAGCGCCCGCGCGGCGCCGAACAGCGTCTCCGCCGCGCGCTCCAGCGTCGCCGGGCGGGGCAGGCCGGCAGCGTCGGCGAGGCCGTTGGGCGTCGGCAGGCAGAATTGCGCCGGGCGCACGAAGGCGAACAGCTCCAGCAGGTCGTAGCTGCGGAAGGGCCGGGCCTCGGCGTCCAGCCGCCGGGAGGTCGCCGGCCCGTGAACGGCAAGCGGCGGGCGGCCGCGCGCGCGCACCGCCGCCGCCGTGGGCGCGAGCGTCTCGACCGCGCCGTCCGGCTCCAGCCAGACGGCGCGGGCCGGGCTCGCGACCAGGGCCGGCGCGCGCGGCATGACGATGCTTCTCTCCGACGCCATGCCGGGTTTGTAGAGCGGTTCCGCGAAAGAGCGAAACGGGCCGGTGGCGCAATTCCCTTGCATGCCGGCCGCCGACGGCGCATCTTCCTCCCGGACAACAGCACTGCGCCAGCGGGGAGACCCGGCTCTTGAGCCCCGAACTCATCGCCATACTGGGCGTCGGCATTGCTCTCGCCGGCCTGCTCCTGCGGCTGAACGCGCGCATCGACCGCGTGGAGAGCAGTCTGAGCGCGCGCATCGACCGCGTGGAGAGCAGTCTGAACGCGCGCATCGACGGCGTCCAGGCGGAGCTGCGGGAAGTGCGGGACCGGCTTGCCCGGCTCGAAGGCAAAGTCGATATCCTGCGCGACTACATCATGCGCCGCAACGACCCCGCCCCCGCCGCCGAATAACGGACACGCCCTTGTCCGGCACGCCTCCGCAGATGGCCGACGGTGCTGCAAGCTCCGCCCGCGCCTGGCCGTTCGAGGAAGCGCGCAAGCTGCTGGCGCGCCTTGGCGGGGGCGTTCCGGACAAGGGCTATGCGCTGTTCGAGACGGGCTACGGCCCCTCCGGCCTGCCGCATATCGGCACCTTCGGCGAGGTGGCGCGCACGGCCATGGTGCGCCGCGCCTTCGCCGAGCTCTCCGACGCGCCCACCCGGCTGTTCGCCTTTTCCGACGACATGGACGGCTTGCGCCGCGCGCCCGACAATGTGCCGAACCGCGAGGCGCTGGAGGCCCATCTCGGCAAGCCGCTCACCTCCGTGCCCGACCCCTTCGGCACGCATGAGAGCTTCGGCGCGCACAACAATGCCCGGCTCCGCGCGTTCCTGGACCGGTTCGGCTTCGACTACGAATTCGTGAGCGCGACCGAGTGCTACCGCTCCGGCCGGTTCGACGAGACGCTGCTCGGCGTGCTGCGGGCCTACGATGCGGTCATGGAAATCGTGCTGCCGACGCTCGGGCCCGAGCGCCGGGAGACCTACAGCCCCTTCCTGCCGGTCTGCCCGAAGACGGGCGTCGTTCTGCAGGCGCCGATCCTGCACCGCGACCCGGACGCCGGCACCGTCGTCTATGAGGACGAGGGCGGCCGGCGGGTCGAACAGCCGGTCACCGGCGGCGCGTGCAAGCTGCAATGGAAGGCCGACTGGGCGATGCGCTGGCGGGCGCTCGACGTGGACTACGAGATGGCCGGCAAGGACCTGATCGACTCGGTCCGGCTCTCCGGGCGCATCTGCCGGGCGCTCGGCGGCCGGCCGCCGGAGGGCTTCATCTACGAACTCTTCCTCGACGAGCGCGGCGAGAAGATCTCCAAGTCCAAGGGCAACGGCCTGTCCATCGAGGAATGGCTGACCTATGCCCCGGAGGAGAGCCTGGCGCTGTTCATGTTCCAGAAGCCGAAGGCGGCGAAGCGGCTCTATTTCGACGTCATCCCGCGCGCCGTGGACGACTATCGCGCCTTCCTCGCCCGCGCCGTCGGCGAAGAGGAGGAGAAGCGGCTGGAAAATCCCGCCTGGCACATCCACGGCGGCGCGCCGCCCGAGCCGGAGGAGGGCATTTCCTTCTCGCTGCTGCTCAACCTGGCGGCGGCCAGCGACGCGCGGGACAAGGACACGCTCTGGGGCTTCATCTCGCGCTACGACCCGGGGACGTCGCCGGAAACGCGGCCGCAACTGGACCGGCTGGCGGATTTCGCGGTTGCCTACTGCCGCGATTTCGTCGCCCCGCAGAAGGTCTGGCGCGACCCGGACGCGAAGGAAGCCGCGGCGCTGGCGGAGCTGGCCGACCGGTTGGCGGCGCTGCCGCGCGATGCGGACGGCGAGACCGTGCAGGCGGATGTTTACGCCGTCGGCAAGGCGCATGGCTTCGAGCCGCTCAGGACATGGTTCGCCGCGCTCTACGAAGTCCTGCTGGGGCGCAAGCAGGGGCCGCGCTTCGGCTCCTTCGCCGCGCTTTACGGGCTGGCCGAGACCGAGGCGATGATCCGGAGCGCGCTCGCCCGGACCGCCGTGTGAGTCCCGCGCCTGCCGATCGGTGTCGCCGCCGGTTGCAGCCGGAAAACTCCTTCCCCGCCTGTCTGTTGAGTCACCGCGCCCCCCTTGTCGTCACCCTCGGCGTCCCATGAAAAATGTCCTTGATATTTACTTTTTGTTCGGAACGGGGCTTGACTCTGACCGATCCTGTAGTATGGTGTCAATAGAGGGAAGGGGCATCCGGAGCCGCTTCCCCCGGATCCGGAAAAACACCCGCAGAACCGACGGGAGAGGTGCGCCCTCCGCCTCGCGCGCGCAATCAGGCGCGCGAACCGCGCCGGCGCAAAGGCGCGCCCGCGCCCCCGCGCGATACGCGCGGCAAAGGGACCGCCCTCCCCGACCGGAAAGGAGACCAGATGACCGCAACCGACCCCGCCCCGCACCGGCGGCGGCGCCGGCCGCGCAGCCCCGCTAAGACAGCCCCGCATGACAAAACATGACATTTCATGACACATCGCCGGAGTCCCCCGATACGCGGCCGGCGCCGCTGCCGGAGGGTTTCCGCACAGACGCACGCTCCCGCATCCCGCTCGGCAGGGGCCATGCGGTCTCGCGGGGCTGGACGAAGGCGACGGGCGGGCGGCCGATGGGCGTCACATGGCACTGGACGGCGACATACGACCTCGCCGCCTGCGACCGCCTGCTCGGCGGCGCCGAGCCGGAGCGCAAGGGACAGGCCTCGGCCCATTACGCCGTCGGACGCAGCTTCGCCGAGGGCGTGTCGCGCTATGTCTCGCTCGCCAACCGCTCCTGGCATGCCGGCGTCGAGCAGACGCTGCGCTGGGACGGCCGGCCCTCGACGGCCCGCACCAAGGGCGCGCGCGCCTGCATCGGCATCGAGACGGTGAATATCGGCTATGCGCGCGAGGGCGTGCCGGCGGGTCCGGACTGGATCGAGGCCGCGACGCCCGACGGCCGGCGCATCTTCAGGGTGGAGCCCTGGACGGAGGAGCAGATCGCCATGATGGCGGCGGTCGGCCGGGAGATCGCCGCCCGCTGGCCGGGGATCGGGCCGCGCGACCATCACGGCCACCACGACCTCTGCCCGACCTGGAAGCAGGACGTGCTGGGCTTCCCCTTCGCCCGGGTGCTGCGCGCGATCTACGACGACCCGGAGATTCCGGACGTGTGGTCGGATGTCTGGATGCCGGAGGGCCGCCAGCGCGCGCTCGCCCGGCTCGGCTTCGCTCCGGGCCCCGTGGACGGCGTCTGGGGCCCGCGCTCCGACGCCGCGCTCCGCGCCCTCCAGGCCGCCGCCGGCCTCGAGGTCAACGGCTGGTGGACCACATGGGTCTGCTGGGCCGTGCATGACATGGAGGCGGGGTAGCGCTTCTCAGAACGGAACGCCGAGGGCGTCGGAGAGGAAGCGGACGAAGGGGCCGCCGGAGCGCGCGATGCCGGCGAAGCGGTCGAGGAAACCGGGCGCTACGGCGTCGGCCTCCGAAACCTCGGCCCGCGCGATGAAGTCCTTGCGCTTCAGGTCCCCGATCAGCGGGTGGTCGGCGTCGTAGCCGCGCGGCGGACGTTTGAGCGACTCGCCCATCATCGTGAAGGTCTCGCAGAACGAAGCGCCGGTGATCCGCTTCCACACCCGGGGCCGGGCGACTATGGCGTCCCTGATATGCCCCACCGCCTCGCCGCCGGGGCGCCAGATGCCGCAGCCCGCGAAGCAGCGGCCCGGCTCCAGATGCAGGTAGAAGCCGGGCGCATGCGCGTCCCTGCCGGCCGCATGGCGGAAATGCGCGCCGACATTGGTCTTGTAGGGCGTCTTGTCGCGCGAGAAGCGCGTGTCGCGGTAGATGCGGAACAGCGAGCCGCCATTCGCCCTCGGATCGGCGCGGAAATGCGGGCTGATCTCCGCCAGCGGCTCGCCGAAGGCGGCGATGAAGTCCAGCATCGGGTCGCGCACCTGCCCGATATAGCGCTCCCGGTTCGCCTCGAACCACGCCCGGTCGTTGTTCTCCTTGAGCTCGCGCAGGAAATCGAACAGCGCGGACGGAATCGCGGGTGCCGTCACCGTCTTGCCTACCCGTCCGCCTTCAGCACGGCGTCGATGGCGGCCTTGTCCACCTCGATCTCCACGCCGGCGCGCTCCTGCTGGAGGAGGAGGAAGGCGCGGGAGTCGCGGTCACCCCAGCCGCGGCCCAGCGCCTCGCTCATCTCGGCGCGGGTCATGTCGATGAGCCGCATCGGCACGCCCATGTCGCGGCCGAGCTCGGCGGCGAGCGAGACGTCCTTGTGGGCCAGCCGAAGCGCGAAGTCCGGCGGGTCGTAATCGTTGGGCAGGAAATGGTCCGCGAGGCTGTCGAAGCCGCGCTGGCGCCCGCGCACGCCCTGGCGGATCGCCTCCCAGAGCGCGAGCGGCTCCACCCCGGCCTTGACGCCGGCGGTGAACATCTCGACGACCGCGGCCTGCATCGCATAGGCGGAGGCGTTGTGGACGAGCTTGGTGACCGCGCCCGCGCCGAGCGGCCCGACATGGCGCACCTGGTCGCCCATGGCGTCGAGCGGGGCGCGGTTCGCCTCGAACACCGCCTTGTCGCCGCCGACCAGCACGGCGAGCTTGCCCGACTGCGCCCCGCGCGGGCCCCCGCTCACCGGCGCATCGAACAGCTCCGCGCCGATTTCCGCAAACGCCGGATGCAGGCGGCGGATGAGCACCGGGGAGTTGGTGGTGAGGTCGAACCAGACCTTGCCGCGCGCGAAGCCCGCCAGCAGCTCCGGCGCGACGGCCTCCACCTCGGGCGGGCCCGGCAGCGAGGTCAGCACAACGTCCGAGGCCTCCGCCACGGCGCGCGCGCTCGCCGCCCATGTCGCGCCCGCCGCCTCCAGCGCGCTCGCCGCCTGGCGGTTCAGGTCGTGGACGGTCATCTCGAAACCCGCCCTGCGGATATTGAGCGCCATGGGCCCGCCCATGGTGCCGAGGCCGATAAATCCGATATGCACTTTTCCCCCTCCCGTCGGGCGGCCGGCGCCGGCCGCCCTGTCTCAATCGTGGTCGCTGCGGTGCAGGATAGAGCCGGCGATGCCGGTTTCGTAGTCCCTGCCGGCAACCGTCAGCACGGTGCGCCCGCCAGCGTCGCGCACCAGTCCCCGCCGGGTAAGCGCAACGAATACGGAGCGGTTGGCGAGCCCGGTCGCGTCGCTAGCGAACACGATCCAGGGCCCGAGGTGGAAGTGGTTGCCGTGGGCGGGCGGCATGGAGGCGATCACGGTCTCGCCCTCCTCGGGTCCCGGCGTCGCATAGCGCGGCAGTTCGGCGAGCGCCTGCAGCAGCGCGAGCGTCTTGCACTGCAGGCGGTTGAGCTTGAGCGGGTTGGGACGGACTTCGGGCATGGGCTGTCTCAGATCTCCGGCGGTTCGACGCCCGAGGCGCGCAGTTCGGATGCGAGCGCGGCCTTGAGCCGGTCGAGCCCGGCCTCTCCCGCCCCCGCATGCGCCTCGCAGCGCGCGACCAGCGCATCCTGCGTGTTGGAGGCGCGCAAGAGCCACCAGCCGTCTTCGGTGGCGACGCGCACGCCGTCGGTTGCATTCACGTCCGCCCCGGCCGCGGCCAGCCGCCGGGCGACCTCTCCCGGAACCGCGAATTTGCGCGTCTCCGGACAGGGAAAGCGCAGCTCCGGCGTGTTGATCCACACGGGCAGCGACCGGCGGAACTCCGCGAGCGTGAGGCCCGAGTGCTCCAGGGCCTTCAGGAGCCGGAGCGCGGCGTAGAGGCCGTCGTCGAAGCCGTACCAGCGGTCGGCGAAGAAGATATGGCCGCTCATCTCGCCTGCGAGCGGCGTCCCGGTCTCGGCCATGCGGCTCTTGATGAGGGTGTGGCCCGTCTTCCACATCTCGGGCCGCCCGCCGGCCTCGGTCACGGCGTCGAACAGCGCCTGGCTCGCCTTCACATCGGCGATCACGCCCGCGCCCGGCTGCTCGGCGAGCAGGTCGCGGGCGAGCAGGATGAGCAGCTGGTCCGCCCAGAGCACTTCCCCTTCGCCGTCCACAGCGCCCAGCCGGTCGCCGTCGCCGTCGAGCGCAATGCCGAGGTCCAGGCCCTCGCGGCGCACCAGATCGACGAGCTGGACCAGGTTTTCCGGCACGGTCGGGTCCGGATGGTGCGCGGGAAAGGTCCCGTCGATCTCTTCGTTCAGCAGGAAATGTTCGCCCGGCAACAGCGCCGTGAGCCGGGCCATGACGCGCCCGGCCGAACCGTTCCCGGCGTCCCAGCCGACACGCAGCCCCGGCCCGTCGCCCGCCTCCTCGGCGAGGCGCGCGACATAGGCATCCTCGACAGCGACCCCGGAAACCGCGCCCCGCCCCTCGGCGAACCCGCCTGCGGCGGCGAGCGGCCCGAGCGCCCGGATGCGCTCGCCGAAGAACGCCTCGCCCGCCACCACCATCTTGAAGCCGTTGTAGTCGGGCGGGTTGTGCGAGCCGGTGACCATGACGCCCGCGTCGAGGCCCAGATGGTACATGGCGAAATAGAGCATCGGCGTCGGTCCGAGCCCGATGCGGGTCGCGTCGATGCCGGCGGCGGCAAGCCCTTCCACCAGCGCCGCTTCCAGGCCGGGGGAACTCAGCCGGCCGTCATAACCCACGGCCGCGCTCTGCCTGTCGCCCCGCGCCAGCACGGTGCCGAAGGCGCGGCCGAGCGCCAGCGCATCCGCCTCCGACAGGGTCTCGCCGACAATGCCGCGCGCGTCGTATTCCCGGAGGAAACTCGGGTGGAAAACATGCCCGGTCACGATGCCCGCCCCTTGCCGACGCCGCGATAGGAAAAGCCGGCCGCCGCCATTTCGGCGGGCTTGTACACATTGCGCAGGTCCAGAAGCACGGGCGCGGCCATGGCTCTGCCGAGGCGCTCCATGTCCACCGCGCGGAACTCGTTCCATTCCGTCATCAGCACGGCGCAGTCGGCGCCTCGGGCGGCGTCATAGACATCGCGGCACCAGGCGACATCCGACAGCAGCGGACGGGCGGTCTCCATTGCCTGCGGGTCGTAGGCGCGCACCTTCGCCCCGGCCGCCTGCAGCGCCGGCACCAGCTCCAGGCTCGGCGCCTCGCGCATGTCGTCCGTATTGGGCTTGAAGGCGAGGCCCAGCACGGCGACCGTCTTGCCTGCCGCATCGCCGCCGAGGGCCTCCAGCACGCGCCCGGCCATGGCGCGCTTGCGGGCGTCGTTGACGGCGGCGGCCGTTTCCACCAGGCGCACCGGAGACCCGGCATCGCCGGCCGTCCGGGTCAGCGCCAGCGTGTCCTTGGGGAAGCAGGAGCCGCCATAGCCGGGGCCGGGATGCAGGAACTTGTCGCCGATCCGCCGGTCGAGCCCCATGCCGCGCGCCACGTCCTGCACATCCGCGCCCACGCGCTCGCAGAGGTCGGCGATCTCGTTGATGAAGGTGATCTTGACCGCGAGGAAGGCGTTGGCGGCGTATTTGGTGAGCTCGGCCGTCTCGCGGTCGGTGAACAGGATCGGCGTCTCGCGCAGGAAGAGCGGGCGGTAAAGCTCCTGCATCGCGGCGCGGGCGCGGTCGGTCTCCGCGCCGATCACCACCCGGTCCGGGTGCATGAAGTCCTCGATCGCCGCGCCCTCGCGCAGGAATTCCGGGTTCGACACGACATCGATCCCGGCGTCCGGGCGCAGTTCGGCGGCGATCTCCGCCACGCGGGCGCCCGTGCCCACCGGCACCGTCGATTTCGTCACCAGCACGGTATAGCCCCGGACCGCCGCCGCGACCTCGCGCGCCGCCTCGAAGACGAAGCTGAGATCGGCATGGCCGTCGCCGCGCCGGCTCGGCGTGCCGACGGCGATGAACACGATGTCCGCCCCGGCGACCGCCGCCGCAAGGTCGGTGGAGAAGGCCAGCCGCCCGGCCTCGACATTGCGCGCCACAAGGCCGGCGAGGCCCGGCTCGTAGATCGGCATGCCGCCCTGCCGGAGCATGCCGATGCGGTCCGCGTCCTTGTCCACGCAGACGACGTCGGTGCCGAACTCGGAGAAACAGGCGCCGGTCACCAGGCCGACATAGCCCGCGCCCACCATCGCAATGCGCATGTCCCGTCCCCCGCCGCCCGTGCCGCGCCCGCCGCCGCCTCAGGCGAAGCGGGCCAGGATTTCCCTTGCCGCCGGCGCGAGCTCGGGCCGTGCAAGCGCGCAGGCGATATTCGCTTCGAGGAAGCCCATCCGGTCGCCGCAGTCGAACCGCCTTCCCTCGAAACGAAGGCCGTGGAAGGGCGCGGCGCCGATCGTGCGCGCCATGGCGTCGGTCAACTGGATTTCGCCGCCGGCGCCCGTCTCCTGCGTGTCGAGCGCCGTCATCACCGAGGAGTCCAGCACATAGCGCCCGACGATGGCGAGCGTCGAGGGGGCGTCCGCCGGGGCCGGCTTCTCGACCAGGCCCCGGACCGAGGCGAGCCGTCCGTCGTCCGCCGCCACGTCCAGCACGCCGTAGCGGCCGGTCTCCGCGCGCGGCACGTCCATGACCGCGACGACATTGCCGCCATGCTCGCGGTGGACATCGAGGAGCTGGCCGAGGCAGGGCTGCCCGGAAAGCACGAGGTCGTCCGGCAGCAGCACGGCGAAGGGCGCGTCTCCGACGACATGGCGCGCGCACCAGACGGCATGGCCGAGGCCGAGCGGCGCCTGCTGGCGCACATGCAGGACCGCGCCGGCCGCCGGCACCATCGCGGAGGCCGCCCTGCGCAAATCCTCCTTGCCGCCCGCCGCCAGCGCGGAGTCGAGGTCCGCCGCGAGGTCGAAATGGTCCTCCATCGCCGCCTTGCCGCGCGAGGTCACGAACACGAAGCGCTCGATGCCGGCGGCCTGGGCCTCCTCGACCGCATACTGGATCAGCGGCTTGTCCACGACCGGCAGCATTTCCTTCGGCACCGCCTTGGTGGCCGGCAGGAAGCGCGTGCCGAGCCCGCCCGCCGGAATGACCGCCGTCTTGACCGGTTGCGTCATGGATGAACGCCCCTTCTTCCCCGGAACCGGGAGTCCTGCGCCTCAGGACCCGAGCAATATATCCTTGGCCTGGTTTATTTGCGCGGCGAAGAATGTCGAGCCGCCCCGGTCGGGGTGGTATTCGCGCATCAGCCGGCGGTGCGCGGCGCGGATTTCCGCGGCGGCCGCCCCGGGGTTCAGGCCCAGCACCTTGTAGGCCTCGCTGCGGCTCATGCCCGCGCCGCCGGCGGCCGGCGCCTCGCTCGACGCCATGTCCCGCCAGTTCTCCGGCCCTTCGCGGTCCAGCCAGCTTTCCAGGAGCTGCGCCGAGCGGGGATCGTTGCCGGTATAGAAGCGCAGCAGGTCCATGAGGTCGCCGTCGCCCAGCCGGTCGAGGCGCGCGCCGGCGTGCGGGCCGTCTATGACCCGCCCGTGCATGGCGCCGCTGTCGTGGTCGAGGCGCATGGCGAGGAAGCGGGTCTGCACCTCCGAACCCTTGCCGGGGGTCGGGCCCCTCGCGGTCTTCGCCATGTTGCGCGCGCGCCGCCACTGCATGAACAGGCCGAACAGCAGCGGCGCCAGCAGGGCCAGCATCAGGCCCCGGCCGAACACCACCAGCAGGAGGGCGGCGGCGCCCATGACGAGCACCGCCGCCAGCCGGAGCACGCGCAGCAGCACTCTCGGGTCGGCGTTGGCGGCCCAGCGCGCCAGCAGCGGCAGACAGACCAGCAGCGCCAGGACCAGGACGACGACGCCGATCACCGCCGTTTGCCCCTCCCGCCGCCCGGCAGGGCCTTCATCTGCCCGGCCAATTGTTTCGCCGCGTTTCCGGGAAGCGACGTCAACGCGGCCCGGCCGCCGGCCGCGAACGCCGCCACGGCGCGCAGCAGGGCGCGCAGCTGCTCGGCGCTTCCGGTGTCGAACCGGCAGCAGGCGCCGCCGGTCAGCCGGGCGATCTCGTTGAAGCCGCGCGTCGCCAGCGGATCGCCGCCCTCCTGGAACAGGAAGGCCGGCGTGCCCAGCATGCCGAGCTTCCCGGCCTCGTGCGAGACCCGGTCGATGTCCTCCTCGAACGCATCGCCGACAAACACCAGCGCGTTCACCTTGCGCTTGTTCGTCTCCTTGGCGGCATGCGCCAGCACGCGGCCGATCTGCGTCAGCCCGCCATAGCAGCGGATCTGCAGCATGCGCTTCAGCAGGTCGTTCGCGTTGCGCACCCAGCCGCTCGCCTTGCATTCACGGAAGCCGCGATAGAACACGAGCTGGACTTCGAGCCCGCCCAGCGCCGCCGCGGTCTGGAACATCTCCGCCTGCAGATGGCTCGCCCGGTCCCAGGTCGGCTCGCGGCTGGCGGTGGCGTCGAGCGCGAAGATCAGCCGCCCGCCGCCGCCGGGGCGCGCCGTTCGGGCGGCCTTTTCGAGGAAGGCGTCGATATCGCCCTCGGGCGAGAAGCGTGTCGGCGTTCCGGCCATGGCTGCGCGGAAACATACACTATCGCGCCGCCCCTGTGTCCCCGGCGCCTGCCGGGCGCAAGACCAGCGCCCCGGGCTGGAGCTTACCCCTGACTCGCGCTCGTAAGGTTGAAGATATGACCGCACTATTGCTGAGCATCCCTCTTTCTCTCATTATGGTATTGTCTGGCCCTTTCGCCACAGCTGGGACTCAGTGGTACTGAGGGCAGACTCCTTCGAAGTGCCATAACGACGATAAGAAAGAAAATTCACAATGCTCTGCTGGCCTCCTCCCTCTTAGAGGCTAAGACTTGACGGACTCGCCATGACGACTGACAAACACACAAATCGCGGGAAATGGTCTGAATCTGGCGTCCCCCATCGCGGCTGGTCATGCGTTGATATAGACGACTTGGGGGAACCTTCTCAATTTTGTGAAATGTGCGAGAGTGTGGAAATCCGATATGTTCACTTTATGAAGCACCCCGACTACCCGGACATTCTCGGTGTCGGTTGTATTTGTGCAGAACATATGGAGGGTGACTACGTTAATCCACGGATACGCGAGAACAAAGTCCGTTCCCAAGTTCGGCGGCGTCAGGCATGGGCGAATAGGAAATGGCGGATATCTACGAAAGGAAATCTATACCTAAACACCGAAGGCTTTAACCTTACAGTATTCAAAACGTCAGATCGCCGCAGAAATTTCTGGGGACTACAGGTCACGAACAGACAAACCGGTAAGAAGCAGACCGGCCATCACCGATATATGTCTGAGGATGAAGCCAAGAATGCCGCGCTTACAGCCCTCCTCTGGGCAAAAGAACACTTATAATCCTAACACGCTCCTTTCTAAATCACCCGTTTGCGTGCTCTCACGGTGTCACTGCTCTTAAAGCATTAGCATCTACAAAAAGGTGGTAGATGAAAATCTCCTCTCTGGCTTCCTTGTAGAGCAACTGGACAACACCGACCATCAAAATTCGCGCTGCGGATGCTACGCCCGGAGTTCGCGTCCGGCTATGACGGCCATGACGGCCCGGCCGTCCAGCTCGGCGGGTATGCGGCGTGGCTGCCGGCGCCCTGGGCGCGGCTGGAAGGGGCGCTCGGCTACGACCGCGAGCGCGCGGAGGCGGAATGGCTGCGCAACCGGACGCGCTGGGGCCGCCTCGGCGCGTCGGTCCTGCTGCCGCGCGGCTTCGCGGCGGGCGCGAGCCTGGAGCTGCGCCGCACGCGCTGGGAAGGCGACTGGTGGCCCCACACCCCGGACGGCGCCCCGCGCCGCGACCTCACCCGCGCCTGGCGGCTGACGGGAGGCAATCGCGGCTGGACCCTGTTCGGCTTCAGCCCCCGGCTTGCGCTCGTCCGGGAGTTCCGGGAGACCAATGCGCAGCTTCACGACTACCGCAAGACCCGCCTGGAGCTGCTCTTCCACCGCGAGTTCTGAGGGCCGGGGCGCTCGGCTATCCCGCCGATTCAACGGAATGCGAGAAAATTGGCCGGAATATTCATTTTTTGTTCCCGATGGGCTTGACATTTGGCGGCATGGTGTAGAATGAAAGTAGAGAGAGGCGGCTTCCGGGGCCGCCTTTCGGCGTTTCTGCAGAAAGCGACCGGCTGGGGGCCGAAAAAAAGCCCCGGCGGGAACGGACGGGTGAGGTGCGTCCGCCGTCTCGCGCGCGCAATCAGGCGCGCGAACCGCGCCGGCGCCGACACCCGCCCGCGCCCGCACGCGAAACGCGCGCAAAACAGGGACGCCCTGTCCCGCCCTTTGCCCCGAAGGAGGCACGCATGACCGCAACCGACCCTCGCCCCCAACTGGCGGCGATGCCGGCCGCAAGGCTCGCGCCCGCCGCCGAAGCCCTCGCCGAAGCCTGTGCGGAGGACATGGGCGCAGCGCCGCCGCCGGCGGACCGCCGCGCGGACGCCGACCGCCGCCGCGCCGGACGCGCCGCCCTCGCCCATCCGAGACAGCTCCTCGCCCTGCTCGACTGGAGCGCTGAACGCATGCCCGGACCGGAGCGCGCCGGGCAAAACATGACAATTCATGACATCCTCGCAGGGGTCCTTGCCGCGCACGCCCCCAACCGCCGCCCCGGCCCTCTTCACGCCGCGCCTTCTCCTGTCATGCCCCTTCACGTCATGCCCGGACTTGTTCCGGGCATCCCCCTCCACCGCTTCCGCCGCACGGCCGCATGGATGCCCGGAACAAGTCCGGGCATGACGGAGAGGGGCGTTCGGGCATGACGGAAGGGGGCGATCGGGCGGCAGGCGTCGAATCTGTCATGGGTTCCGGTCGACGACCGCGGGTATAACTGAATCGATATTGAGCCGGGATTTGGAGGAAGGGGGCAACGTGGCGGATGGGAAAGGCGTGAAACCGGCCAGAAACGCGGCAGCCGAGAATAGCTTCGACCCGGCTTTCGCTGCGCTCAAGCGCTCGCTCCGCCAGTTGCTCTGGATGATCGGGATCCTACTCGCCCTTGTCGTCGCAATTGCCTGGCGTGTGTACAGTTAGCTTGCAGTCCCGTCCTTGCGGGCTTGCTTGAGAATTGTGGACAGGGCCGAAATACGGTCCAATCTGGAGGACTTTCGGTCCAGCGGGCGGAGCCGACGGGCACCGGGGGAGGAAATCGACATGGCGGAAGAGCGGTTCGACTATATCGTCGTGGGGGCGGGGTCTGCGGGGTCGGCGCTGGCGAACCGGCTGTCGGCGGACCCGGCGAAGCGCGTGCTGCTGCTGGAGGCGGGCCGGTCGAGCCATCCCTGGTCGCGCATCCCCGTGGGCTTCGCGCGGCTGATCGACAACCCCGCCGCCAACTGGCTCTACTCCTCCGAACCCGAGGAGAGCACCGGCGGGCGGCGCATTCCCGTGCCGCGCGGGCGGCTGCTCGGCGGCTCGTCGGCCATCAACGGCATGGTGTTCGTGCGCGGCCAGGCGGAGGATTTCGACGGCTGGGCGCAGCTCGGCAATCGCGGCTGGTCCTACCGCGACGTGCTGCCGCTGTTCCGCAAGATGGAGAGCTATGCCGGCGGCGAGGACGAATATCGCGGCCGCAACGGCCCGCTGAAGGTCTCCGACCTAACCGAGAGCGGCCCCCTCTACGACGCGATCATCGGCGCAGGGCGGGAAATCGGCCTCGCCTGGAATGCCGACTATAACGGCGCCTCGCAGGACGGCATCGGCATGACGCAGGCGTCGATCTCCGGCGGGCGGCGCATGAGCACGGCGCATTGCTACCTCGACCCGGTGCGCTCGCGGCACAACCTCGACATCCGCGCCAATGCCGCGACGGAGGCGCTGCTGTTCGAGGGCCGGCGCTGCACCGGCGTGCGCTACCGGCGCGGCGGCGAGGTGCATGAGGCCCATGCCGACGCCGAGGTCGTGGTAAGCGCGGGCGCCGTCGCCTCGCCGCAATTGCTGGAGGTCTCCGGCATCGGCCAGCCGGACCGGCTCAACGCGCTCGGCATCCCCGTCGTCCACGAGCTCGCGGGCGTCGGCGAGAACCTGCGGGACCATTACGCGCCGCGCATGAAATGGCGCGTGCCCGCAAAGGGCCTGACCTACAATGACAGGGCGCGCGGCCTCGGCCTCGTCTGGCAGGCGCTGAAATTCGCGGGCGCCCAGTCGGGCCTGCTGAGCCTGCCGGCCTCGCCGGTCCGCGCCTATATCCGCACCCGGCCGGGCCTTGCCAGTCCCGACGCCATGATGTCGTTCATTCCCTTCCTCGCCACCCCGAATTTCAAGCTGGCGAAGGAATCGGGGATCACGGTCATCACCCATCCGCTGCGCTCGGAAAGCACGGGCAGCATCCATGCGGCCTCGGCAGACCCGGCCGCGCCGCCGGAAATCCGCTTCAACTTCCTCTCCGCCGAGATCGACCGGGAGATCACGCTGGGCGGCATGCGCATGACCCGCCAGTTGATGGGCGCGCCGGCGCTGGAGGGCATCGTCGGCGAGGAAATGGCGCCCGGAGAGAAGCTGGAAGGCGACGACGAGCTGATCGCCTGGGTGATGGAGAATGCCGAGACCACCTACCACCCGGTCGGCACCTGCAAGATGGGCTCCGACCCGATGGCGGTGGTGGACGACCGGCTCCGCGTCCACGGCATGGAGGGGCTGCGCGTCGCCGACGCCTCGATCATGCCCACCCTCACCTCCGGCAACACCAACGCCCCCTCCATCATGATCGGCGAGAAGGCCGCGGAGATGATCCTGGCGGGGGCGTGATTCGGCGGGAAGCCGCGCCGCTCGGCGGTAGAGTTGCGTAATATCAGCGGTCGCGATCCAAGACTCATGTTGAGGGCGTTCGGCGGTACAGACCGGATAGATGGATAATACCAACGGGCGCTTCGGCGTTTGAGCCCGCTGTCCACTGGCTGCGGCGGTGGCGCGGGTCAGGGTTCCGGATCGGGTCCGGGCTTCGTTTCAACCGGCGACCCATGAAAAATGTCCGGATATTTCATTTTTTGTTCCTGGCCGGGCTTGACATTTGGCGGTCTGGTGTATGATGAAAGTAGAGAGAGGCGGCTTCCGGGGCCGCCTTTCGGCGTTTCTGCAGAAAGCGACCGGCTGGGGGCCGAAAAAGCCCCCGGCGTGAGCAAGCGCGAGAGGTGCGTCCTGCGTCTCGCGCGCGCAATCAGGCGCGCGAACCGCGCCGGCGCCGACACCCGCCCGCGCCCGCACGCGAAACGCGCGCAAAACAGGGACACCCCTGTCCCGCCCTTTGCCCGAAAGGAGGCATGCATGACCGAAACCGACCCTCGCCCCCAACTGGCGGCGATGCTGGCCGCAAGGCTCGCGCCCGCCGCGGGAGCCCTGGCCGCACAGCCCGGTGGAGACGGTCCCGCATGACAAAACATGACATTTCGGGAGGGCCGCATGACGGAACATGACAAAACATGACATCCTCGCAGGGGGTCTCCGCCGCCGTCCCGGACGGCGGGAACGGCTTGTCGGTTCATACTCGCTGCCGTTGCTTTGCCCGGCCCGCGCAGCGCCGCGCGCCGCAGACCCTACTCCGCCGCAGTCAAACCCGGGCGGTAGAGGGTGCGGGGGCCGGCGCGCTCGTATTTGCGGGCCGGCGTTTCCACCACCTCGGCGAGCGGCGCGGCCTGGCGGGAGCGCAGGACCTGCAATTCCGGCGGACGGCCGTAATCCGTGGTGCGCTGCTCCGGCCGGCGCCCGGCCGTGCGGATGGTCTCCTCCATGCGGTGCGGGGCCATTTCCTGCCCGTGGACCGTGCCGGCGGCGCGGGTGATGCTCTCGTTCATCAAGGTGCCGCCGAGGTCGTTCGCGCCGGCCGCCAGCGCCGCCGAAACGCCCTCCGGCCCCATCTTGACCCAGGAGGTCTGGATGTTGACGAAGTGCGGCGCGAGCGCGAGGCGCGCGACGGCGTGCATCAGCACCGCCTCCCGGAAGGTCGGCCCCTTGCGCGCCCGGCCCTTCAGGTAGATCGGCGCCTCCATGTGGACGAAAGGCAGCGGCACGAACTCGGTGAAGCCGCCCGTGCGCGCCTGGAGGGCGCGCAGGCGCAGCAGGTGGCGGGCCCAGTGGACCGGCCGCTCGACATGGCCGTACATGATCGTCGCCGTGGACCGGATGCCGAGCCCGTGCGCCGTCTCCATGACATCCAGCCATTGCTGCGTGTCGATCTTGTCCGGGCATATGATCCGGCGCACCTCGTCGTCCAGCACTTCCGCCGCCGTGCCCGGCAGCGTGCCGAGGCCGGCCGCCTTCAGGTCGCGCAGGAAGGACTCGACCGAAACCCCGAGCGTGTGCGCGCCCTGGAACACTTCGAGCGGCGTGAAGGCGTGGACATGAATGTCGGGCGCGGCCTCCTTCACCGCGTCCAGGATGTCGAGATAGGTGCGGCCCGTATAGTCGGGATGGATGCCGCCCTGCATGCAGACCTCGGTCGCCCCCCGGTCCCAGGCCTCGGCCACGCGGCGTCGGATTTCGTCGAGGTCGAGGTCGTAGGGGCGCCCGCGCAGGTTCTCGGAGAGCTTGCCCTTCGAGAAGGCGCAGAACTGGCATTTGAAGTAGCAGACATTGGTGTAGTTGATGTTGCGGTTCACCACATAGGTGACGGTGTCGCCCGCAAGCCGCGCGCGGGCCCGGTCGGCCGCCTCGGCAACGGCGTGGAAATCGTCGTCGCGGGCCTGGAACAGCCGCACGATCCCGGCCTCGTCGAGCGGCGCGCCCGCTTCGGCGTCCGCAAGGACCGCCGCGACATCGGCGCTCGCCGCGCCCCGCCTCAGGATCGGTTCGGGCGCCGTCAGCTCGCCCGGCGACCAGTCGTCCGGCCGCGCCAGTCCATCGGAATCGGAGAGCTGCAGGGCCCGCGTCAGCATGGCCGGCGCCAGCCACTCACCGTCCAGATAGCGCGGATAGGCCGTCAGCCGTTCGACCAGCTGCTTGCCGGCCTTCGCCGTCTCGCGCGCGAGCGTCTCCAGATGCGGCCAGGGCGCCTCAGGGTTGACGAAATCCGGCGTCACCGGCGAGACGCCGCCCCAGTCGTCGATGCCCGCCGCCACGATGGGCCCGAGCGCCCCCGGCGACAGGTTCGGCGGCGCCTGGATCGAGGCGGCCGGGCCGAAGACCAGCCGCGCAACGGCGATGGTCCACAGCAGTTCTTCCGGGCCGGGCTCCGGCGCGGCGGCCATCTTCGTGTCCGGCTTGGCGCGGAAGTTCTGGACGATGATCTCCTGCACCGCGCCGGTGGCGTCGTCGATGTCCCGCAGCGCCAGCAGCGCCTCGATGCGCTCCTGCCGCGTCTCGCCGATGCCGATCAGGATGCCGGAAGTGAACGGCGCCTTCGCCTCGCCCGCGAGCCGGATGGTCTCAAGGCGGCGCGCGGGCAGCTTGTCCGGCGAGCCGTAGTGGGGCATGCCCTTTTCGCAGAGCCGGTCCGAGGCGCTCTCCAGCATGATGCCCATCGAGGCCGAGACGCCGCGCAGCCCCGCCAGTTCTTCCGCCGTCATCAGGCCGGGATTGAGGTGCGGCAGCAGGCCGGTCTCCTCGAAGACCAGCTTCGCCATCGCCTTCAGATAGTCGAGCGTCGTTTCGTAGCCGAGTTCGGCCAGCGCCTCCCGCGCCGCGCGGTAGCGCCGCTCCGGCTTGTCGCCGAGCGTGAACAGCGCCTCCTTGCAGCCGGCCGCTGCGCCCGCCCGCGCGATGTCGAGCACCTGTTCCGGCGTCATGTAGGCGGCCTCGCCCCGGCGCGGCGGCTTGGCGAAGGTGCAGTAATGGCAGACGTCGCGGCAGAGATGCGTCAGGGGGATGAACACCTTGCGCGAATAGCTGATCCGGGGTCCGTGCAGCCGGTCGCGCAGCCGGGCCGCCGCATCCATCAGGCCCTCAAGGTCGCCGCAATCGGCAAGCGCCAGCGCCTCTCTGGGCTCCGGGCGTCGGTCGATATATTGCAGAAGTTCCATACTGGGCGACCTTAGCGGCGGACTGCCGGATGGGGCAAACATATGGCGCAGGCGGGCGGGCAGGTCCATGGGCCGCCGGCTAATATTCGGGCCGGCGCTTCTCCAGGAATGCGGCCACGCCCTCCCGGAAGTCGGGAGCGGCGCGCACCCGGTCGCCCAGAGCCTGTTCGCGCGGCTCCTGGGAGAGCGTCCATTCCTCCAGCCCGGCGGTGATCTGCTCCTTGACCGCCTGCACGGCCGCCGGGCTGTTGGCGGCAATCAGCCGCGCCTTCTCCACCGCCCAGTCCAGAAGCTCTCCGGCCGGCACCACCGCGTTCACGAGGCCGACGGCGCGGGCTTCCTCGGCATCCAGCAGGCGGCCGGTCAGGATCATGTCCATGAGATGCACATAGCCGATCTGGCGCACCAGCTTGGTCGCCGCGCCGCCGAAGGGATAGATGCCCCATTTGACCTCCGGCAGCCCGAAACGGGCGTGAGGCGCGGCGCCGCGCAGGTCGGTGGAGATCAGCAGTTCGACCCCGCCGGCAACGCAGTCGCCATTGACCGCCGCCACGATGGGCTTGCGGTAGCGCCTCGTCTTGAGCAGCGCGCGCGCCACCGCCGCAGACGTTTCCGGAGACGCCGAGAGGTCTCCCGACACATCCGCCCCGCTGCAGAACCCCTTGCCGCCCGCGCCGGTGAGCACGATGGCGCGCGCGGGCCCCGCCTCCAGTTCGTCCCAGAGATCGGCGAGGCGGACCATCATCGCCCGGGTCATGGCGTTGCGGCGCGCCTCGTTCTCGATCCGCACGAGGGTCACATGCCCGCCAAGGTCCTCGGAATGGATACGCATCTCACGGCTTCCTCATCGCGAAACGGCAAGTCTATGCTGAGGAGCCGGCTCCGCAATCGCATGGGGGAAGATCGGGTATGGCCGTTACGATTTCGCTGAAGGAATGCCGCGCGCTCGCCTTCGACGCCTTTTCCGGTGCGGGCGTCTCCCGCGCCCAGGCGGAGGCGACCGCCGACCACATCACCCGCGCGGAGGCCGACGGCTGCAAGAGCCACGGCCTGTTCCGCCTGCCGGGCTTCATCGCCTCGGTGCGCAGCGGCAGCACGGACCCGCAGGCGGAACCTGACATCGTCGATGCCGCTCCGGGTCTCGTCGCCATAGACGGGCGGCGCTGTCTCGCGCCGCTGTCGGTCGCGCGCGGGCGCATGCTGCTGGCGGAGAAGACCCGCTCCCAGGGCATTGCCTGCATGACGCTTCGGAACTCGCTCAATTTCTCCGCCTTGTGGCCGGACATCGAGCCCCTGGCCGAGGAGGGGTTCATTGCGTTCACCTTCATCAATTCGCAGAGCTTCGTGGCGCCTGCGGGCGGCACCAGGGCCCTGTTCGGCACCAATCCGATGGCGTTCGCCTGCCCGCGCGCCGATGGCCGGCCCCCGATGGCCTTCGACCAGGCGTCCTCGGCGACCGCGCGCGGGGAGCTCCAGATTGCGGCGCGGGACGGCCATGAGGCGCCGCCCGGCGCCGGCCTCGGCCCCGACGGGCAGCCGACGACCGACCCGGCGGAAATCCTGAAGGGCGTGCAGCTGCCGTTCGGCGGCTACAAGGGCTCGGCGATCGCGCTCATGGTGGAGCTGATGACCGGAGGCCTCTCCGGCGGCTTCTTCGGCTATGAGAGCAGGGCCGCCTACAATAATGACGGCGGGCCCGCCAACACCTGCCAGTCCTTCATCGCCATCGATCCGGCCCGGCTCGCAGGCCCCGGGTTCGCGGCGCATGTCGAGGCGCTGTTCGAACGGTTGCTCGCCGACGGCGATGCGCGCCTGCCGGGCGACCGGCGGCTTGCGAACCGCGCCCGCACGGCCGAAGAGGGCATCACGGTCGAGGACGCGCTTTACGCCGCCGTCCGCGAACTCGCCGGCAGGGCGTAGCGCGGCTTCCGGCAGCCCTCGTCTTGCGCTAGGGTCGAACGAGCGGATTGCATACTCCGGAGAGGGAACCCGATGGACTTCGAATACAACGACCGGACGAAGGAGCTGGTCGGCCGCGTCCAGGACTTCATGGACCGCTACGTCTATCCGAACGAGGAGGTCTATTACGAGCAGCTGGACGAGGGCGACAACCGCTGGAAGGTCATCCCGGTCCTGGAGGAGCTGAAGGAAAAGGCGCGCGAGGAGGGGCTCTGGAACCTCTTCCTGCCCGAAAGCGAGCTCGGCGGCGGGCTCACCAACCTCGAATACGCGCCGGTCTGCGAGGTGATGGGGCGGATCAACTGGGCCCCGGAAGTGTTCAACTGCTCGGCGCCGGACACCGGCAATATGGAGGTGCTGGAGCGCTACGGCACGCCGGAGCAGAAGAAGCAGTGGCTGGACCCGCTGCTGGCCGGTGAAATCCGCTCCGCCTTCGCCATGACGGAGCCGCGCGTCGCCTCTTCCGACGCCACCAATATCGAGAGCCGGATCGAGCGCGACGGCGACGAGTATGTCATCAACGGGCGCAAATGGTGGACCTCCGGCATCGGCGACCCGCGCTGCAAGATCCTGATCTTCATGGGCAAGAACGACCCGACGGGCCCGCGCTACAACCAGCAGTCCATGATCCTGGTGCCGACCGACGCGCCGGGCATCGAGATCGTGCGGATGCTCAACGTGATGGGCTTCGACGATGCGCCGCACGGACATGGCGAGGTCGATTTCAAGGATGTGCGCGTGCCGGCCTCGAACATGCTGCTCGGCGAGGGCCGCGGCTTCGAGATCGCGCAGGGCCGCCTCGGCCCCGGCCGCATCCACCACTGCATGCGGATCATCGGCGTGGCCGAGCGCGCGCTGGAAATGATGTGCCGGCGCGGCACCGAGCGCGTGACCTGGGGCACGCCGGTCGGCGACCGCGACAATTTCCGCGAGCGGGTGGCCGACGCGCGCATCAATATCGAGATGTGCCGCCTCTTGACGCTCAAGGCCGCCTACATGATGGACACGGTGGGCAACAAGGCCGCGCGGCAGGAAATCGCCATGATAAAGGTGGCGGCGCCGAACATGGCGCTGCAGGTCATCGACGACGCCATGCAGGCCCATGGCGGCGGCGCGATGAGCCAGGCGTTCAAGCTCTCCTTCATGTGGTCGAGAATGCGGGCGCTGCGCTTCGCCGACGGCCCGGACGAGGTGCATCGCCAGCAGATCGCGCGGCTCGAGATGCGCCGCCAGGTCGACTGGCCGCCCCGCGCCGCCCAGGCCGCGGAGTAGCCGCACACCCCGCCGGCGTCCCGTTACGGTCGGCCCCGCAGGGCGGGGCCGGCAATTTTCCCGACGAGAGGAGAAGCCCCGATGTTGAAGTCCGTCCTGACCGGAGTGGCCCTTGCGGGCATGCTGGCGCTGCCCGCAGGCGCCGCTGACGACTTTCCCGGGGGCAAGACCATCGAAGTGGTCATCCACGCCAAGTATGGAGGCGGCACCGACACGACCGCCCGGATGATGATGATCCGCTCGCGCCGCAATCTCGACACCGACATGGTTGTCGTCGCCAAGCGCGGCGGCGGCGGCGCGGCGGCGCAGGCCTATGTGAACGGCAAGCCCGCGGACGGCTACACGCTGATGGCGCTGACGCAGACCCACCTCTACACCATCGCGCGCGGCAAGGGCGGCATGGAGATCGACGACATGGTGGGCGTCGCCCGCGCCATGGACGACCCGACCTTCATCACCGTCCACAAGGACAGCCCCTACCAGACGCTGGAGGAGCTGATCGCCGCGTCGAAGGAGAAGGCGCTCAACTGGGGCGTCGGCGAGATCGGCTCGACCGAGCATATCGGCCTGCTGCAATTCGCGAAGGTGGCCGGCATCAAGCAGAAGGCGGTGCCGTTCGGCAGCGGCGCGCAGATGGTGCAGGCGCTGATGTCGGGGGCCATCGACGCCACCCTGCCGAATGTCTCCGAGGCGCTGACGCAGGTGCAGGACGGGACCTTCCGGCCGCTTGCGGTGATGAACGACAAGCGCCTTGGCGGCTACCCGGATGTGCCGACGACCTTCGAACTCGGCTATCCGGTCAAGACGTCCACGACCCGCGGCTATGCCGTGAAGGCCGGTACGCCCGAACCGATCATCCAGAAGCTCTCCGATGCCCTGAGCAAGGCCATGAAGCACAAGACCTTCGGCGGGTATCTCAAGGCCTCCGGCCTCGACCCCGAAGAAAGCGTCGCCGGCTGGAAGGTCTGGGACAAGCAGCTCAAGGAGAACTACGCCCTGGCCAAGGCCGCCATGGAAGAACTCGGACTCTAGAGGATATCCTCATGTGGCGGTCGGCGCTGGGCCGGGTGCATCGCACCGACCTGGCGCTCAGCCTGACGATCCTCGCGCTGGTCGGCGCAGGCTTCTACCTGAGCACGACCTTCGAGGAGGTGTCGCCGCTCTTCGCCGACACCATACAGCCGGAGTTCTTCCCGCGGCTGCTGCTGTGGACGATCGGCATCCTCGCCCTGCTCCTGCCGTTCGAACATGCGTTCCGCAGCAAGAGGGGCGACAGCGGCCTCGACGAGGACCGCAGGGTCGCGGTCCAGCCGATCGCCTATGTCACTTTCGCCGCCGCGCTGGTGCTGGTCGCGGCGGCGGAGTGGCTCGGCACCTACCTGACGCTGGTGGCGATCTGCTTCGCCCTGCCGCTGCTCTGGGGCGAAAGGCGCCGGGTTCCGCTTACCGCCTTCGCCCTGGGCTTCCCGACCGCCGTAATGGTGCTGTTCACCCAGGCCTTCCAGATCTACTTCCAGCCGGGCGTCTTCGGCCTGAGCCTGAACTGAGCGCAGGGGATGGAACCGATCCTCGAAGGCCTCGGGCTCGCCTTCAGCCTCTACAACATGGCGCTGGTGATTGCGGGCGTGCTGATCGGGGTGCTGTTCGGCGCGCTGCCCGGCCTGTCCTCGCCGCTCGCCATCGCCCTGCTGCTGCCCTTCACCATCATGCTGGAGCCGGTATCGGCGATCTGCATGATGGCGGCGCTCTATTGCGCCGGCACGTTCGGCGGCTCGATTACCGCAATCCTCATCAACGCGCCCGGCGCGCCGCCGGCGGTGGCGACCGCATTCGACGGCTACCCCATGGCCCGGCGGGGCGAGGCGGGGCGCGCGCTCGGCCTCGCGGCCGTTTCCAGCGTCACCGGCGGCCTCCTGTCGCTGGTCGTCTTCATCGTCGCCACGCCGCTGCTCGCCAAGGTGGCGGTGTCGTTCCGGCCTCCGGAATATTTCGCGCTGACCGTCTTTGCGCTCAGCATGCTCGCCTCGATCAGCGGCCGGTCGTCGCTCCGCAACCTCATCGCAGGCGCGGTCGGCGTGCTCATCAGCACGGTCGGCACGCATCTCGGGACCGGCATCGAGCGCTTCACATTCGGCTTCCACGAGCTGACCGAGGGGGTGGAGTTCGTGCCCGTGCTGATCGGCCTGTTCGCGGTTTCGGAGATGCTGGTCCAGAGCCAGACGGCGGATATGGCGCTGGAACGCATCAAGTCCGTGGTGGTGAAGCTGCCGAGCAGGGAAGACATCCGCCGGGTCGCCGGCACGGTGCTGCGCTCCAGCGGCATCGGCACCTTCATCGGCATCCTGCCGGCGGAGGGCAGCACGGTCGCGGCCATTATCGGTTACAACGAGGCGAAGCGCTGGTCGCGGCGCAAGCACGAGTTCGGCACCGGCGTGCCGGAAGGCATTGCCGGGCCCGAGGCCGCCAACAATGCCGCGACCGGCGGGGCGATGGTCCCGACGCTCGCGCTCGGCATTCCCGGCAGCGGCACGACGGCGCTTATCCTTGCCGCGCTCATCGCCCACGGCTTCCGCCCCGGGCCTTATCTCATCCAGGAAACGCCCGAGTTCATCTATGCGATCTTCGGCGCCATGGCCGTCGGCAATGTCGCCTTCCTCGTCATCGGCCTCGTGGGCGCAAAGCTGTTCGCGCGCATCACCCTCATCCCGCGCACCTTCCTGTGGCCGATGGTGTTCGGCTTTTCCGTGATCGGCGCCTACAGCCTGAGCGGCTCGTTCTTCGATGTGTGGGTCATGCTGGTCGCCGGGGCGGTCGGCTTCATCATGCGCCGGCACGGTTTCGGCGCGGCCCCGCTCGTCATGGGACTCATTCTCGGCAGGATGCTGGAGGAGACCCTCAGCCAGTCTATGATCATGTATGACAACGACTGGCTGCGGCTGCTGGAAAGCCCGATCGTCTGCGGCTTCTTTGCGATGGCGGTCCTGGGCCTCACCTGGCCCGCCATCGCCGCGCGGATGGCGGCGCGCCGCAGCCGCGACCCGGAATGAGGAGTGCGACATGACCATCCCGTCACCGAAGCCGCTGCATCCGTCGCTCGGCGCGGAGATCGAAGGCCTCGACCTGCGCCGGACTCTGTCCGCCGCGGACCGGCAGGCCGTGGCCGCAGCCCTTGCCGAGCACATCGTGCTTGTATTCCGCAACCAGAGCTTCACGCCTGCGGAATACCTGGCGGCCTGCTCTCAGCTCGGCGAGCCGATGGCGCAGCATTTCAGCCAGCACAACATGCCGGACCAGCCGATGATCGGGCGCATCTGGCACCGCAACGGCCAGCGTCCGGCCGAACTCTGGCACACGGACCACACCAACCGCGAGCGCCCGCCCAAGGCGACGATCCTCTACGGCGTGGAAATCCCTCCGCAAGGCGGCGACACCAGCTTCGCGAACATGCGCGCAGCCTGGAACGGTCTCGACGGCGAAGAACAGCAGCGCCTGTCGAAACTCCGGACGGTCAACAGAATCGACCGGCACCTTGCGGCCCAGACGCTGGATGAGGACCTGGAGAAATACGACATCCCCGTCGTCCACCCCATGATGCGCACCCATCCCGAGCACGGTTCGAAGGCCCTCTATTTCCACATCTCCAAGGCGCACTACATCGAGGGCATGACACCCGAGGACTCGCAGGCGCTCATGCAGGACCTGCTGGACCGCACGATCCGGGACGACGTCGTCTATCGCCACAGCTGGCGGCATGGCGACATGGTGGTCTGCGACAACCGGGCCGCGATGCACCGCGCCCACGGCGACTACGACCGCCGGCACCCCCGGACGCTCTGGCGCATCATCCTGGAGGGCGACCGCCCGGTGTGACGCGCGACCGCGCCGTCACATCCTGCCCTTCCAGGGAACGAGGGCGCGTTCGACCCGGCGCATGATGAGGTCGAAGACGAACGCGACCGCGCCGATGACGATGATGCCGAGAAAGACGATGTCGGTGGCGAGGAACCGGGCGGCGTTCAGCACCATCACGCCGATGCCCGCCTTGGCGGCCACCATCTCGGCCGCCACCAGGGTCGTCCAGCCGAAGGCGATGGCCACGCGCATGCCGGTCAGGATCTCCGGAAGCGCGGCCTTCAGCACGACCTGGCGCAGGACCTGGCGGTGGCTCGCCCCCATCGAATAGGCGGCGTGTATCTGCTCGATGGACACGGAGCGCACGCCTGCGCGGGCATTGATGGCGATGGGCGCGAAACAGGCAAGGTAGATCAGGAACAGCTTGCCGGACTCGCCGATCCCGAACCAGATGATCGTCAACGGCAGATAGGCGAGCGGCGGGATCGGGCGGTAGAACTCGATGGGCGGGTCGAAGACGCCGCGCGCATGGCGGCTCATGCCCATCGAAATGCCGATCGGCACCGCGGTCACGGTCGCAAGCGCAAAGGCGCCGAAGACGCGGTAGAGGCTCCAGAGGATGTGCTCATGGAGCGCATGGTCGCTGAATCCGTGGCATTTCGCCTGGACCTCGGCCAGACCGCCGGCCACGACCAGCAACTGCTCGAAGTAATGCTCCGTGCAGGCGATCCTGGCGAACTTCGAGATCACCATCTCCGGCGCCGGCAGGAACAGGGGCCGGATCAGCCCGAGCTGGGTGACAACCCACCAGCCCCCGAGAATCACGATGATCGTGACCGCGCTGATTGCCGTGCCGGAGCCCCGCCCCGGCGCGCCATATTGTTCGACCGCCTGCGGCCCGCGCCGCCCGAAGAGCCCGAGCCTCATGGCAGCACGTCGCCCGTTTCTTCGCCGTAGATGATCGAGAGGATTTCCTCGCGAAGCGCGATGAACTCCGGCGAAGACTTGACCGCCCTCGCATTGCCGGTCTCGAGGAAGCGGCGGCAGAAGCCGATGTCGTAAGTGTGCGTTATCCGGCCCGGCCGCGGCGACATCACGATCAGGCGCGTCGCCATGAACAGGGCTTCCTCGACGCTGTGCGTGATGAAGAAGACGACCTTCCGGGTCTTACTCCACGCATCCAGGACAAGCTCCTGCATGTTTTCGCGCGTGAAGGCATCGAGCGCGCCCAGAGGCTCGTCCATGAGCAGCATGTCGGGGTCGCAGGTCAGCGCGCGGGCAAGGCCGACACGCTGCTGCATGCCTCCCGACAGCTGGTAGACCGGATAGCGCTCGAAATCCGACAGCCCCACCAGGGCCAGATAGTCGCGGGCCCTGGAAAGCCGCTCGTCCTTCGCAACTCCCTGGAGCTTCAGCCCGAACTCGGTGTTCTCGAGCACATTGAGCCAGGGCAGGAGGGCGTGCTTCTGGAACACCACGCCCCGGTCCGAGCCGGGGCCGCGGATCGGCTCGTCCCTGTGGAGGACCTCTCCCGAGGTCGGCTGCAGGAAGCCGGCGATGACATTGAGCAATGTCGTCTTGCCGCAGCCCGACGCACCGAGCGCCACGACGAACTCGTTGTCGCGGAAATCGAGGCTCACATCGTCCAGCGCCCTGACCACGCCCTCGCCGTCGACCGCCGGAAACTCGACGGTCACGCGATTGAGACTAACGACCGCGGTCATTGGCAAACGGACTGCGCCTGAAGCGGACAGCCCCGGCCGGAGAGCCGGGGCCATCCATCCAACCGCTCAGCAGCCGCCGTCCAGCACCATCTGGGCGAACTTGGGCGTAGCGCTGTCGGAATAGTCGTCGAGCACGTTGTCCAGCTTGCCCTGCGACACCAGGAACTCCGAGGCCGCCATCAGCGCGTTCTGCACGCCGCCGCCGAGCCAGGTTGCCGACACCTGCTCCTCAAGCGTCGGGTAGTCGTAGAGCGCGAGCACGCCGCCCACCTGGTCCGCATTGCCGGAAACCGCGTCGGCGATGCCCATCGCATTGTCCGTGCCCGGCCCGTAGGCGCCAGGGTTCATGCGATAGTCGGCATCGGCCGAGGACACCATCTTGACCCACTGGCAGGCGAATTCCGGGTTCTCGTCGGTGAAGCCCTTGCGCGCCACCATGGCGTCGAAGGTGGCCTTGCCCCAATTGCTGAGGTCGCCCGAGGTCAGCAGCACCCTGCCCTTTTCCTTCATGCGGCCAAGGGCGGGGTCCCACACGAACCCGCCATTGATGTCCCCGCGCTCCCAGGCCGCCACCATGTCCGGCGGCGACATGTCGAGCACTTCGAGGTCGCCCGTCGGGATGTTGAACTGCTCAAGCGCGAACATCATGTGGAAATGGGTCGTGGAGCCGAAGGGAACCGCGATCGTCTTCCCCTTCAGATCCTGCGGAGCGGTTACCGAGTCGTCGACGACCAGCGCCTCGGCATTGTTGATGTTGTCGTAGACGTAGATGACCTGGAGGTCGACGCCGCGGCTGTAGCCCGCCGCTGTCGGCGACGAGCCGTTGAGCGAGATGTCCACCGAGCCCGACGCCATGGCGTTGATGACCTCGGTGCCGGAGGTGAACTTCACGAACTCGATGCTCTTGCCGCCGAGACCGTTGGCCTTGAGCTCCTCCATCTTGGCCTTCCACGGCCCGTAGACGAGCTGGAAGCCGACCGTGACGTCGGCCGCCTGGGAACTCGCGGCCATGGCGACCATCGCCGATGCGGCTATGGCGGCGACTGCATGCAGTTTTCTCTTCATGGTTTGCCCTCCCCTCAAGTTTGGCAGCCGCGCCGCAGATGAGGCGGCCGCTTCCGGCCCCTGTTCGGGCAACCCTGTCGTGCCGGGACGCAGATGCGCCGAACCGGGTTTCCGCCAGCCATGCTACTCCGAATTTCTCTTCAAAGCCACGGCCTCCCGTGAATTCAGCCGTCATGCCCGCTTTCCGTCGAAGAACCTATCGCGCGGCTTCCATGAAGTTCCGGTAGAGCGTCTCCGATGCCCGCAGGAATCCGGGCATTTCCCGCTCGGCCATGGCGCGCAATTCGGCGACTCCGTCGTCGCCCATCTCCGCGATCAGGTCCTCCAGGTAATCGGGAATTTCGGCCCAGTTTTCCACGGTGTCCGGCTCGACTTCGACATGATACTGCATCGACCAGGCGTTCTCGTTCACCCGCATCGCCTGAATCGGGGACAGGGGCGACCTTGCGAGGACGGTGGCGTCCTCCGGCGCCTGGGCGACCCGGACGCTATGCCACTGGAGACATTTCTGCCTGACCGGCAATCCCCGCATCAGCCGGTCGTTCCGCCCGTCTTCGGTCAGTTCGATGTCCATCACCCCGATTTCCGGCGGCCTCTGGGGCCCGCAAGTGCCGCCGAGCGCATCCGCCAGCAACTGGTGGCCGAGGCAGATACCGAGAAAGGGCCTTCCCAACTCGCGCACCCAGCGGCGGATCGCCGCTTTCTCGGCCACGAGCCAGGGATTGTCCTCGATATCCCAGACATCCATCGGCCCGCCCATGACCCAGAGGGCGTCGTACCCGTCCAGAGCCGGGATCGGATCGCCTTCATCGAGTTCGACGGCGTCCCATTGCACCCCGTCCCGGGCGAGAAACTGCCGCAACGATCCGGGATGTTCGGACTCCACATGCTGGAAAACGAGCAGCTTCATCCACCTTCTCCTTTCCCGGCCGCGCCGGTCGATTGTACAGATCCGGCCCCGTCGGCGCGTGCGTCCCGGATGAGCGCGAGCACCCGTTCGCCGTCGCCGACCTCGTTGGCGAGCAGCAGGATGAGCCGGGCGTCGAGCCGCCGGCTTTCGGCCTCGTCCAGCTCCCGGTGCGCCTCCACCAGGGCGGCGAAGACGTCGTCGGCCCGGTTCACGACCGGCCCCTTGCGCGGTCCACCGCCGCGCCGACAAGGGCGGGATCGAAGCTGCGCCAGCGCGCCGCGACATGCTGGTCGGGCCGAAAGAGCCAGGTGGTGCCGGGCCGCCCGTCGTAGCGCGCCGCCAGCAGGCCGTCGGACCTCGCGCAGTGCATCGCAATCCCCTCCGGATGCTTCGGCGTATTCTCGTCCCGTTCGGAAAAATGGAGCAGCGCGAAGCCGCCATCGAGCCGGTCCAGCCACCAGCCGTCGTCGAAGGGCGCGTCCACCGCCGCCGCGCCCGGCTGCATCGGGCCCTCGAAGTCCGCGCAGTCGGGCGTCGAGAGCGGCGAGCCGGCCAGCAGCGCCGGCGTCGAGAGCCGCCCGCTATTGACGAAGCTGCGCGCGAAGGCATGGCGGCGCGACAGCGAGAGCGCGGCGTCGCGGAACGCCTCGGCCGCGCCGCCGACCGGCGTCATGAAGTCGGTCGAGCGCGAGGAGTTCAGGATGTTCTCGTCGGCGGCCGGAATGCGCTCGGCCTCGTAGCTGTCGAGCAGCGCCGGCCCCGCCCGGCCTCCGATCGTCTCCGCGAGCTTCCAGGCGAGATTGTCGGCGTCCTGGATGCCGCCGTTGCCGCCCCGCGCGCCGAAGGGGGAGACCTGGTGCGCGGCGTCGCCGAGAAAGAAGATCCGGCCGTGGCGGAACCGTTCGAGCCGGCGGCAGCGGAAGGTATAGACGGAGACCCATTCCAGATCGAAGGGCGTATCGGGGCCGATCATCGCCCGGATGCGCGGGAGCACTCTTTCGGGCTTCGCTTCTTCGTCCGGGTCGGCGTCGGGTCCGAGCTGGAGGTCGATGCGCCAGATGTCGTCCGGCTGCTTGTGGAGCAGCGCCGAGCGGCCCGCGTGGAACGGCGGGTCGAACCAGAAGCGGCGCTCCGCCGGGAACGCCGCCTTCATCCGGACATCCGCGATCAGGAAGCGGTCGGGAAAGGACCGGCCGCGAAACGGCAGGTCCAGACCGTCGCGCACGGCGGAGCGCACCCCGTCGCAGGCGAGCAGCCACTCGCAGGTGAAGGAATAGCCGCCGGCCGGCGTCGAGACCCGCGCGCGGACGCCGTCGCCAAGGTCCTCGGTCCCTGTGAGCCGGGTCTTCCAGCGCAGGTCGATGCCGAGCGACCGGGCGCGGTCCACCAGATACTCCTCGACATAATATTGCTGGATGTTGATGAAAGCCGGCCAGCGGTGCCCCTCCTCCGGCAGCAGGTCGAAGGCATAGACAAGCTCGTCGCCGTGAAAGACCTTGCCCCGGTTCCAGACAACGCCCTTCGCGGCGAGTTCGGGGCCGACGCCGAGGCGCGCGAGGATCTCCAGCGTCCGCTTGGCGAGGCAGATGAGGCGGGACCCGGCGCTGACCGTGTCGTCCTCGTCCACCAGCACTACATCGACGCCGCGAAGCTTCAGGTCGATGGCGGCGGCCAGCCCCACCGGCCCGGCCCCGACGACGCAGACCGGGTAATGCCTCTCGCGCCCGTCCAGATCGGCGGGCTTCCGGAACGGATAGACCGGATTCACCCGGCTCGGCTTCAGGGCGGCCTGCACGGCTTCGTCATTGCGGCGAGTGTGGACCGGAATCGAGCAGGTCCAATTCCGGCATCACTTCGTCGATAAAGGCGCCGGTATCAGGACCGTCGGAACCGATGTCGGCAAGTGCGCGCGCGCCTTCCTCCATGAGGAATCGGCGGAAGCTCGGAATCGGGCAGATCAGCCTGTCGTCCTCCCCGCTCTGCAATGCGCCCCGATGGACTAAATGGTCCAGGAAATCTCCGGCCGACATCCCCTGCGGCAGATCCCAGCCGCAATCGCCGCCCTGCCTTGCGCGGTTTCCAATGACAGCGACCGCCTCATTCCGGCGCAGGCCCGACTCCGGTACCCCTGCCATCACACGGGCAAGCAGGAACACAGCCTCCTGCATCCGGGGGCTTCGCCGCGCCCGGTATGCCCTCATCCGGTGCTCCAGCGACCCCGCCGACACTGCCGCCTCATCGACCGCCGCCAGCACACCTTCCGCCTCGACCAGTTCCTCGGCCAGAGACCGCATCGCGTTCTGCAGGTGCTGGGGCCAGCGGTCCGAGTGCTCTTCGAGCCGCTCCGCCCAGCGCCCGGCATCGGCTCCCGCAATGTCCACCCGGTAGGCGTCCAGCATCCGGCGCACCGCCTCCGCCGGTTCCCCGGCCTCCAGGCGCCCGAGCGTATGCACGCCGTCTTCGTTAAGGCGGGATATACCGCACCGGGCCAATACGTCGCGCGCGTTCGCCAGCCCGGCAAGAACGGGCACGACCGGCAGGCCGGCGGTCGCGAGATGCAGGGACTGCAAGACAGGCGCCTGTTCCGCCTGCAGCGTCTGGACTTCGTCCACCATGAGACAGAGCGGCCCCGGCCAGTCCTTCGGCGGGAATAGCGCGCCGAGTTCCGCGAAACCGGCATATGGCGGCGCGGTTGCAACAGTTTCGCCGCCGCTGGCCCCAAAGCCGTCCGTTCCAGCCTGCACACCGATGCTGTGGCTGCGGGTCTGCCGCAGTTTTCGCGCTTTTTTCGGGTCCAGCCTTTCGGCAATGCGCAGGACCAGACGCGCCGGATGGCTCAGGTCACTGACATCGACAAGCAATACGCTCGGCTGCGATTCCTTTTCGTCCGCCTGGCGCAAGAACCACCGCCACGCGCCGGATCGTTGCTTTTCCACTCTTTCGGCCACGCCGGCGATATGGCTCAGCAGCGCCGTTTTGCCGGCTCCCGGCGCCCCCTGAATCAGCCGGGTCGCACCGGCGAGCTTGCCGCCGGCCCGGTATTCCGCCATCGCATCGGCGCAGGCCTGCTCGATGTCGCGAATCTGCGCCTCTCGCCCGACGAAGAAGCGCGCGCGGTTGCGGTCTCCCTCCCGCACGAAGGCCCGCAATCCTTCGAGGTCCGGTCCGCGCTCCGCTCCGCCTGCCTTCATGGCAGCCAAGCTACCATTCCGGGCCGGCCGGGCAAACGGGGCGCTTCGCCGGGCGGCTACCCCTCGCCCCGGCACTCGATAAGCACGGTGAACGCTTTCGCCGCGGCCGCCACCTCCTCGGGCGCGCGCATGTCTTTCGACGGCGCTGTAGCGTAGGCGACGCTCTCGGAATCGAGGAAGGCCCGCGCCGCGCCGGCGCTGACGGCGAAATTGACATTCTGCGGGATGTCCCCGGTCGCGCGCGCCATCTTCACGGCGTCGAGCTTCGAGACCACGACGCCGACCGCATTGCCCGCCATGTCCAGCACGGGGCCGCCGCTGCTTCCGGGCTGCACCGGCGCGGTGATCTGGATCAGGCGGCGGTCGTCGCCGGGACCGGCGAGCGCGGCGACATTGCCGGTCGTCACATTCGCCCCGGAGGCGAGCATGCCGCGCAACGGATAGCCGACCGCGACCACGCCCGCGCCGGGCCGCACGCCCCGCCCCTGCCGGAACGCCGCAAACGGCTTGCCGGGCGGCCCCGTCAACAGGGCAAGGTCCGCCGCATCGTCCTGCGCAGCGACGGCGACTGGACCCACCGATGGAACCCGTACTTCCACACAGCCCTTCACGACATGCGCATTGGTCAGGATATGCCCCTCGGAACTCACGCGGAAACCGGAGCCGGTGGAGATCGTTTCGAGCGCCGGGGGTTTCGAGGCAGGAGCGGGAACAGGCGCGGTTGCGGCGGCAGGCTCCTCCGGGAACGGGTCATAGTCGAGCACTTCACCCAAGCGCGGGTTGTCGATTATCGACTGCTGCTCTCTCGCCATGCGCTGCGCGCGCGCAAGCTGCAATGGAGTCAGAAGCGCCGCAACCCGGTCCCGGTTTCGCACCGACCTTTCCCGATCCTCCCTTTCAGCAGCCGGGGTCTGCGATGCAGCAAGATTGAACCACATATGCGCGCGTTCGAGATTTCGGGAGACGCCGTGGCCCTCTTCGTACATTACTCCGAGATTGTTTTGCGCTCCGGGGGGACCTTGATTCGCTGCGTATCTATACCACCTTGCCGCTTCGGCGAAATCCTGCGGAACACCCTCACCCTCGTAATACATGCCACCGAGGTTAAATTGTGCGCGGATACCTCCCTGTTCTGCAACTCGGCGATACCATTTAGCGGCCTCAGTGTGGTTCTGCGCAACGCCATGTCCTAAGTTATACATGCCTCCAAGACGAAATTGAGCGGCAGCACTGCCTTGCTCCGCCGCGCGTCGGTACCATTTTAACGCCTTAGCGTAGTCTTGCGGAACACCATCGCCCTTATCGTACATGACCGCGAGATTATTTTGTGCGGTGGCAACACCTTGCTCCGCGGCGCGACGATACCACGTTGCTGCCTCATCGTAGTTTCTTGGAACTCCTCTGCCAGAATGATACATGTCTCCCAAGGCGGACTGAGCCTCGGCGTTGCCTTGTCCGGCTGCGAGGAGATACCACCGCACAGCTTCAGTGTGGTTTTGCGAGACCAGGGTCTTGAAGCCATCCCTATGGGCGTCCCCAAGGGCAACTTGGGCATCGGGGTCTCCCTTGCGGGCCAGATCCCGGACAATAGCCAAGGCACCGGCGTAGTCGCCTCGCTCGTACGCCGTCTTCGCGTCCTCGACCGTCTGTCCCCAAGCCTGAGGCGCGACCACCGCCGCAAGCAGCAATGTCACGATCGCGAAGCGCCGAAGCGTCAGGTGGGCCGTCATCGCGACTTTCCCTCCGACATTGCGGCAACAGGCAGAACCTGTCCGGGCGAGGTAACGGACGGGTGTAGGCGCGCCCGACTTGACCCTATTGGAACGGCCGAAGCAATTCCCTTGCGCCGAGGGCAAACGAAGCTCCATACGGCCGACGTAGCCGCCATCCTGCGGCTTTCGGGCTGGCGCACCACAAATTGAAACGGGACGAATAACGCCATGAATTGACACCCCACATTTAATTCAAAGGTTTCAATCGAAGTAATTCCTCGACCTTGGATACACGCTGGTTCACTGCATCTACAAGTTCCGCTGCTTTATCGCCTTCCTCAAGGACATAGGTGGAAAGGCCACGCAGAAGAGCGGATGCGTTTTCGATATCCTTCCTACTCGGTAGAGAATTCAAAGACAAGAATCTAATCATCGAACAAAATGGAACAGCGTGCAATTTAGCTAGAAGATTGCTGGAACTAGATAACAGAGCCTGCCGGGCGGCACTCATGTCTTCTTCCTTCCGTCCGATAGGCGTATGTATTGTCGGTGCATGAAATGCGAGATTAAACCTTACTTCCCCGATAGATTTTCTCAACTCCTGCACCGGTTCAAGGACAAATTTGGAAATTAACTGACCGACTACGACTATCGTCACTCCGGCGAGACCGCCCCATATAATTCTCTCGATGTCTGTCATACACTCATTCACGGCGCTCAAATCTGCCGCCATTTGAAACCATGAAACCGCTTCAAAGCGACCTGCTCTGCCACAGGTCCGGCCCGCCGCTTGGCTCGGTCACCCTCTCGTGGGCAAGCTAGCACCGGCGGCCCAAGGGGCAAAGCGCCACGCTTGCAGTGACGGCGGCGCGGGGTTCATGGTGCGGACGGTCGCCGGAGGGGAGCCCGATTGTGGCGCGCGTTCGCAACATCCTGTTCATCATGACGGACCAGCTTCGCTGGGACTATCTCTCCTGCTACGGGCACCCGGCGCTGGAAACGCCCCATCTTGACGCTCTGGCGGCGAAGGGAGCGCGCTTCACCCGCGCCTATTGCCAGTCGCCGATCTGCGGGGCGTCGCGCATGTCCTTCTACACCGGGCGCTACATGTTCAGCCACGGCGCCACCTGGAACAATGTCCCGCTGGCGGTGGACGAACTCACGCTCGGCGACTGGCTGCGCCCGCTCGGGCTGCGCACCGCGCTGGTCGGCAAGACGCATATGGCCGCCGACCGGGAAGGCATGGCCCGCCTCGGCATCGACCCGGCCAGCAGTACCGGCGTGCTGCTTTCGGAATGCGGCTTCGAGCCCTTCGAGCGCGACGACGGGCTGCATCCCGACATCGGCGTCGATCCGGACCTCGCCTACAACCGCTGGCTCCGGGAGCGCGGCTATGACAGCCCCAACCCCTGGCACGACTTCGCCAACTCCGCCGAGGGGCCGGACGGCGAGCAGCTCTCCGGCTGGTATCTGCGCTATTCGCCCCTGCCCGCTCGCGTGAAGGCGGAGCATTCCGAGACCGCCTACATGACGGGCCGCGCGATGGAGTTCATCCGCGAGCAGGGCGAGGAGCCCTGGTGCCTCCACCTCTCCTACATCAAGCCGCATTGGCCCTATATCGCGCCCGCGCCCTATCACGGCCTCTACGGGGCCAATTCCGTCATCGCCGCCAACCGGCACGAGGATGAGCGCCGGGACCCGCATCCGGTCCATGCCGCCTTCATGGCCCATGAGGACAGCCGGAGCTTCTCCCGCGACGAGGTCCGGCGCGCCGTCATCCCCGCCTATATGGGGCTGGTCAGGGAGATCGACGACCATATGGGCCGCCTGTTCGCCTTCCTGGAGGAGCAGGGCCGGATGGAAGACACGATGATCGTCTTCACCAGCGACCATGGCGACTATCTGGGCGACCACTGGCTCGGCGAGAAGGAGCTGTTCCACGAGGAAAGCGTGCGCATCCCGCTGATCCTCTACGACCCGGAAGGAAAGCCTGGCGCGGTGATCGACGACCTGGTGGAGTCCATCGACCTGGTGCCGACCTTTGTCGAGGCGGCGGGCGGCGAGGCCCAGCCCCACCGCATGGAAGGGCGCTCCCTGCTGCCGCTGCTGCGGGACGGAAAGGCGGAACGGCGCGACGCGGTGTTCGCCGAAACCGATTACTCCCACCGCGCCGCCCGGCTTACGCTCGGGCGCGGCGTCGACGAGTCCCGCGGCTACATGGTCCGCACCGAACGCTGGAAATACCTGTTCTGGGAGGGGTTCCGCCCGCAACTGTTCGACCTCGCCGAAGACCCGCTGGAGCGCACCGACCTCGGCGGCGACCCGGCCCATGCCGCAACGCGCGCCGAACTCCACGAGCGCCTGTTCGCCTGGCTCCGGGCGCGGCGCACCCGCACCACGCTCTCCGACGCCGAAGTGGCGCGGCGCACCGACGGCAGCCGCAAGCGCGGCTTCATCATCGGAGTCTGGTAGCGCCCGGTAATTCTTGCCCTTATGCTGCGCCGAAGCCCATGTCGGAAACGCGAACCCTCATCCTCACCGGCGCCAGCCGCGGCATCGGCCATGCCACGGCCATCAAGTTCATGGATGCCGGCTGGCGCGTCATCACCTGCTCGCGGCAGTCCTTTCCGGGTGGCATCTGCCCGTGGGGCGCCGGGCCGGAGGACCATATCGAGGTGGACCTGTCCGACCCCGAAGGGCTGGCCGTCACGATAGAGGAAATGCGCAAGCGGCTGACGGACGGGCGCGTGCATGCGCTGGTGAACAACGCGGCCGTCTCGCCCAAGGGCGATGACGGCGGCAGGCTCGGCGTGCGCGACACAAGGCTGAGCGCCTGGCACCATGTCATGCAGGTCAACTTCTACGCCCCGCTGATGCTCGCGCGCGGGCTGGCGAGCGAGCTGGCGGCGGGCAACGGCTCGGTGGTCAATGTCACCTCCATCGCCGGGGGGCGGGTGCACCGCTTCGCCGGCCCGGCCTACGCCACCTCGAAGGCCGCGCTGGCGGCGCTCACGCGCGAGATGGCGGCGGAATTCGGACCCGACGGCATCCGCGTCAACGCCATCGCGCCCGGCGAGATCGACACGCCGATGCTCTCCCCCGGCAGCGACGAGATCGTCCGGGCCATTCCGGTCGGCCGCATGGGCGAGCCGGGAGAAGTCGCGGATACGATCTATTTTCTCTGCACGGACGCCTCGCGCTACATCAACGGCGCCGAAATTCATGTAAACGGCGGCCAGCACGTATAGCCGGGACGCGCGCCGGCTTCGGGAGGCCAACAGATGGATTTTTCCCTGTTCGTCCACATGGAGCGGCTGACGCCGGACCGGGACCATGCCGAACTCTACCGGGAATCGCTTGAACTCTGCCGCATGGCAGACGAAGGCGGGTTCGAGGCCATCTGGACGGGCGAGCATCACGGGATGGATTTCACCATCACGCCCAACCCGTTCATCACGCTCGCCGACATCGCCAACAGGACGAAGAACGTCCGCCTCGGCACCGGGGCCATCGTCGCGCCCTTCTGGCACCCGATCAAGCTGGCGGGCGAGGCGGCGCTGGCCGATATCGTGACGGGCGGGCGGCTGGAGCTCGGGATCGCGCGCGGCGCCTACAGCTTCGAGTATGAGCGGCTGTCGCCGGGCCTGGACGCCGCCTCGGCGGGAGCGGCGCTGCGAGAGACGGTGCCGGCCGTCAAGAAACTCTGGCAGGGCGACTATGAGCATGACGGGGAACGGTGGCAGTTCCCGAAGACCACCTCCTCCCCCAAGCCCCTCCAGCAGCCCCACCCGCCTCTCTGGATCGCAGCCCGCGACCCCGACAGCCACAAATTCGCCGTCTCCGAGCGGTGCAACGTGCAGGTGACGCCGCTATGGCAGGGCGACGACGAGGTGGAGCGGCTGATGCAGCGCTTCGAGGACGCCTGCGCCGCGAACCCGGAAGTCCCGCGGCCGAGAATCATGCTGCTGCGCCACACCCATGTCGGCGCGGACGAAGAAGCCGTGGTCGAGGGCGCGCAGGCGCTCAGCCGGTTCTATTGCCATTTCGGCGCCTGGTTCCGAAACGAGCGGCCGATCAGCCAGGGCATGATGGAGCCGCTGACGGAAGAGGAGATGGCGAAGCTCGACATATTCTCGCCCGAGGCGATGCGCGCCAACAATGCGGTCGGCACGCCGGAGGAGGTGACCGCGCGGCTCAAGACATATGAGGCGATGGGCTTCGACCAGTACAGCCTCTGGATCGACAACGGCATGCCGTTTGCCGAGAAGCAGAAGTCGCTTCGCCTGTTCATCGATGAAGTGATGCCGGCCTTCGCATGACGGCGTCCGCAGCCGGCAAGGCCCCGCCGCTCGTTCTGATACACGGGGTCGGCCTCGACCGGACGATGTGGGGCGGGGTCACGCGCTGCCTCTCCAGCAGGCTCGACTGCACCGCCTTCGACATGCCCTGCCACGGCGAGGCCGGGATGCCGGCGGGCGAGGTGACGCTCCAGACCTTTTCGGAAGCGCTTGCCGGCATCGTGGAGAGACTGGACGACGCGCCGGTCATTGTCGGCTTTTCCATGGGCGCGATGGTCGCGCAGCGCTTCGCGCTGGACAGGCCGGACGCGCTCCGGGGGCTGGTGCTGATGAATGCCGTCTTCGACCGGGACGAGCATCAGCGCCACGCCATCATGCAGCGCCTGGCCGCGGTGGAACGCGACGGCCCCGCAGGGATGGTCGAGTCGGCGGTCGAGCGCTGGTTCACCGCAGCGTTCCGGGCCCGCTCGCCGGAAGTTATCGAGCCGGTCCGCCGCCGCCTGCTGGCCAACGACCCGGCAGCCTATCTCGCCGCCTACCGGGTGTTCGCGACCGCCGACGGCGAACTCGCGCGGGAAGCCGGGCGCATTGCCTGCCCCACCCTCGCCCTGACCGCCGAGCACGACATCAACTCCACCCCCGCCATGAGCCTCGAACTCGCGCGGGTCATACCGAATGCAAGGGCCCTGGTGCTCGACGGCCTCGCCCACGGCGCCCCCATCGAGGCGCCGGAGCGGGTGGCCGACGCGATATTCGATTTCGCCGCCCGGCTATAGGCGCAGAGGAGTCTCTCGACATGGAAGTGACCCTGTTCGGCACCGGTACCAACCGCAGCGCGCGTTGCCAGTGGACTTTGCAGGAAGCGGGGATCGAATATGCCGCGATCGACCGGCGCGACATGACGAGTCTGGAGGAAATGCGCCGGTATCATCCCCTGGCGAAGATACCGGCGGCGGTCATCGACGGGCGGCCGCTGCTCGAGTCCGCGGCCATCTGTACTTACATCGCCGACCGCGTGCCCGACGCGAAGCTGATTGCCGCGTCCGGCACGTTCGCCCGCGCCGAGCACGACCAGTGGGTCGCCTTCTGCCTCGCCGAGATGGAAGCATGGCTCTGGAACAACGCCGTCAACCAGTATGTGCTGCCCGAGGAAAGGCGCATCACCGCCACCTTCGAGCAGAACGTGCATATGTTCAAACGCAGCGCAGCGGTAGCGGAAGCCCATCTGGCGCAACACGACTATCTGGTCGAAGACCGGTTCACCGTCACCGACATCGTCGTCGGCTGGTGCCTCAACTGGGCCCGGCGCCTGGGACACCTGGAAGAGTTCCCGGCGCTCGGCCGCTACGTCCAGCGCCTCCTCGCCCGCCCCCTGTGCGCCCTCGCCCGCGATTAGGGCGACAGGCAGCTTCCCCGGTCAGCAAGCGCGCGATTCGTCCAGCGCGTCCTCCAAGGACTCCTCGTCGGTGACAGAGGGATCGCCGACAATGTGCCGGAGCATTCCCCTGGCCGCGCCGGCGACCATCGGAACGATGGTAATGCAACCGTCCGCGACGAAGCTGCGGTACTCGTCCCCCGGTCCGAGTCCGACTTCGGAGCATTGGTCCGCGGGCAATGTGATCCGCCGCCCAGCGTCCATTCTTGGCATCTGTTCGTCCTTCCCGACTCGGCTGGTTCCAACGAGCAGTATCCCGTGCTCCAACCGCAATCAATCGGTAAAGAATCAGGAGTCCGCAATCCGCCACTCCAGGCGTTCGCCGGCGCGGAAGGGGAGGATCGTGTCGCCGCCGGCGGCGAGGAGGCCGGGCCCCTCGGAGGAGCGGCGTTCCAGCGCGATACGCTCCTCGTTGGGCGGGAGGCCGTAGAAGGCGGGGCCGTTCAGGCTGGCGAAAGACTCCAGCCGGTCGAGAGCGCCTTCCTCGTCGAACACCTCGGCATAGACCTCCAGAGCCGTTGGCGCGCAGAAGATGCCGGCGCAGCCGCAGGCGGTCTCCTTGTCGCCGACGGCATGGGGCGCGGTATCGGTGCCGAGGAAGAAGCGCGGGCTGCCGGAGACTGCCGCCCGGCGCAGCGCGTCCCGGTGGCGGCGGCGCTTGGCGACCGGCAGGCAATAGAGATGGGGCCGGATGCCGCCCACCAGCAGGTCGTTACGGTCTATGACGAGATGGTGCGGGGTGATCGTGGCGGCCGTCGGCCCGTCCGCTTCCTCGACGAAAGCGACGCCGTCAGCCGTGGTGACGTGCTCCAGCACGATCTTCAGCGCCGGGAAGTCGTGCCGGAGCCCGGCCAGCACCGTCTCCACGAACACCGCCTCGCGGTCGAAGACATCGACTTCGGGATGCGTCACCTCGCCGTGGATGAGCAGCGGCTTGCCGATCCGCTGCATCCGCTCCAGCACCGGGCTGAGCGCCGCAATGTCGGTCACGCCGTGGGCCGAATTGGTGGTCGCATGGGCCGGGTAGAGCTTGGCGGCGGTGAAAATCTCGTCCTCCATGACCGCCGGGTCGAGGCCGTCCGTCAGGTAGCAGGTCATCAGCGGCTCGAAGCCCGAATCGGGAGGCAGCGCGGCCAGGATTTCGTCGCGGTAGGCGCGGGCGCGGGGGCCGTCCGTCACCGGCGGCACAAGGTTCGGCATCACGATGGCGCGTGCGAACTGCCGCGCCGTGAAGGGCACGACGGCGCGCGCCACCGCACCCTCGCGGAAATGGACATGCCAGTCGTCCGGGCGGCGTATCTCCAATCGGTCCATGACCTCTCATCCCTTGCGCGCCGGGACGGGAAAGGCGACAAAGGCGCCATGACCCCTGCCTGCATTCCCTTGTCCCACCGGGGCGTTCTGGCGCTTTCGGGTGAAGACGTCCACGGCTTTCTGCAGGGATTGCTCTCGAACGACATCGAGGCAGTGCGCGCCGGCAGGGCCGTCTATGCCGCGCTGCTGACGCCGCAGGGCAAATTCCTGCACGACGTGTTCGCGCTCGAACGGGAGGGAACGGTCTATCTGGACTGCGAGGCCGACCGGCTGGACGATCTCGCAAAGCGGCTGAAGCGCTACCGGCTGCGGGCGAAAATCGCCATCGAGGACGCGAGCGAAGCCTGGACGGTCGAGGCGGTTCCGCACGGGGCCGGGCATTTCGGCCTGTCCGAAGCCGGGCCCGGCCAAACCGCGCGCTGCGGCGGCGGCATTGCCTATATCGATCCGCGCGACGGCGGCTTCGGGGTCCGGCTGATGCGTCCGGCTGACGAGCCGAACGGCCTCCCCGAAGGCGATTTCGCCGACTACGAGGCCCTGCGCTACCGGCTCGCCGCGCCCGACGGTTCGCGCGACATGCCGGTCGGCCAGGCCTTCCTGCTGGAAAGCAATTTCGAGCAGCTGAACGGCGTGGACTGGGAGAAGGGCTGCTATGTCGGCCAGGAGGTGACGGCGCGCACGCATTACCGGGGCGCCGTGCGCCGGCAGCTTACGCCGGTCGCACTGGACGGCCCCGTAGCACCGGGAACGCGAATCGCGGCCGCCGGCCGGCCCGTCGGGGAAATGCGTTCCAGCCTGAACGGTCTGGGCCTCGCGCTGCTGCGTCTCGACCGCGTCGGAGACGGCGCCGAACTGGAAGCGGACGGCACGCCGCTGCGGATTCTCGAAACGCTGAGTTGAAGCCCGCAGGGCGGATCAGCTCGGCACCAGGCCTCCGTCCACGTTCCAGGACTGCCCGGTGACGTTGCGGGACCCCGGGCCGGTAAGGAACACGCAGAGCGCGGCGATGTCGGCCGGTTCGTTGCCCCGCCCTATCGGGATCGGGGCTTCCATGCTGCGGCGCATCTCTTCTTCGGCAATGCCGCGCGCAGCGGAGCGGTCGCGAACCAGTTGCTCCACCAGCGCGGTGAATGTGACGCCCGGACAAACGGCGTTCACATTGATGTCGTACGGCCCCAATTGCTGGGCGGCGGTCTTGGTGAGCGAGATGACCGCGCCCTTGCTGGCGGCGTAGGCGGCGTTGGAGGTGCCCTTGAAGCCGCGCCCGGCAATGGAGGCGATGTTGACGATGCGCCCGCCCCGGCCCTGGGCGATCATCTGCCGCGCCACGCTCTGCAGGCAGAAGAACACGCCCTTGGAGTTGACCCGGTGGATGCGGTCCCAGTCCTGCTCGGTGAGTTCCATGATGTCCGCGTGGCGGGTGACACCGGCATTGTTGACCGAGGCGTCGAGGCCGCCCAGCGCGCTTGCCGCCGCTTCCACCATCGCCTCGATGGACGCGACATCGCCGCAATCGGCCTCGATCACGGCCCCGACACCGCCGCAGGCCTCCGCCACCCGCCCGGCCGCCGCCTTGTCGATATCGGCAAGCGCAAGCCGCGCGCCGGCGGCGGCGAACGCATGCGCGCAAGCCTCGCCGATGCCGCTGCCGGCCCCGGTAATCAGAACCGCCTTGTCCTTCGGCATTTCCCTTATTCCTCCAGTTTTGCGCGCAGAAGCTCGTTCACGAGTTTCGGATTGGCCTTGCCGCCGGTCGCCTTCATCACCTGTCCGACGAAGAAGCCGAGCAATTTGGTCCTGCCACCGCGGTATTCCGCCGCCTTGTCCGCCTCGCGGGCCAGCAATTCGTCCACCAGCGCCTCAAGCGCGCCCGTGTCCGAAATCTGCTTCAGCCCCCGCTCCTCGACGATGGCGGCGGCTGACTTGCCGGTTTCCCACATGGCGTCGAACACTTCCCGGCCCATGCGGCCGGAGAGCGTGCCATCGGCGATTAGATCGACAAGCTCGCCTAGTCCGGCTGCGGGAATGGGCGCAGCCTCGATCTCCAGCCCTTCCCTGTTCAGCCGTCCGAGCAGATCGCCGGCGACCCAGTTGGCGGCCTGCTTGGCGTCCCGGCCCGAGGCGGCGGCCTCGAAATAATCCGCGCGGGCGCGTTCGGCCGTCAGCAGGTCGGCATCGTAGTCGGAGAGGCCGAGCTCTTCGACGAAGCGGTCGCGCCGCGCCTCCGGCAGTTCCGGCATGGCGGCGCGGATTGCCTCGATGAAGTCCTCGTCGAGTTCCAGCGGCAGCAGGTCGGGGTCCGGGAAATAGCGGTAGTCATGCGCGTCTTCCTTGGTGCGCATGGCGCGGGTCTCGCCCCGGTCCGGGTCGAAGAGGCGCGTCTCCTGCTCGATCTCCCCGCCGCCGTCGATGACCTCGACCTGGCGCTGCCCTTCATATTCGATGGCCTCGCGCAGGAAGCGGATCGAGTTGAGGTTCTTGATCTCCGTCCGCGTGCCGAGTTCCGCGCCGGGACGGCGCACCGATACATTGGCGTCGCAGCGCAGCGAGCCCTCCTGCATGTTGCCGTCGCAGGTGCCGAGCCAGCGCAGGAGCGCGCGAAGGCGCGTGAGGAACTCGGCGGCCTCCTCGGGACTCCGCAGGTCCGGTTCGGACACGATCTCCATCAGCGCCACGCCGGCGCGGTTCAGGTCGATCAGCGTGCGGTCCGGGTCCCGGTCGTGAACGCTCTTGCCGGCGTCCTGCTCCAGGTGCAGGCGGGTGATCCGCACCGTTCGACCGGGAATCTCCACCGACCCGCCGGACACGATGGGCTGCGTGTATTGCGAAATCTGGTAGCCCTGCGGCAGGTCCGGATAGAAATAATTCTTGCGGTCGAACACCGAGTGGCGGGCGATGGCGCCGCCGAAACCGAGGCCGGTTCGCACCGCCTGCTCGATGCAGACCCGGTTGATGACAGGCAGCATGCCCGGCATGGCGGCATCGACGAGGCTGACCTGGGTATTGGGCTCCGCCCCGAAGGCCGTCGGCGCCCCGGAAAACAGCTTGGCGGAGGAGGCCACCTGCGCATGGACCTCGAGTCCGATGGCGTATTCCCACACGCCGTCCCGGCCTTCGATGAGGACGCTCACCGCACGAACTCCGGCTCGGCGTCGAACCCGGCGGCGGCTTCCAGCGCCGCGGCCGTGCGAAACACTGTCTCCTCGTCGAACGGCCGCCCGATCAACTGCAGGCCGAGCGGCAGGCCCTCGCCGTCCAGCCCCGCCGGCAGCGAAACCGCCGGCAGCCCCGCAAGACTCGCCGGCACGGTGAACACGTCATTCAGATACATCGCAATCGGGTCGTCCATCTTCTCCCCGAGCGGGAAGGCGGCGGTCGGCGCGGTCGGCGTCAGCACCGCATCGACCTTCCCGAACGCCTGCTCGAAGTCCCGCGCGATCAGCCGGCGCACACGCTGCGCCTTGGTATAGTAGGCGTCGTAGTATCCGGCCGAGAGCACATAGGTGCCGATCAGCACCCGGCGGCGCACCTCGGCCCCGAAACCGGCGCGGCGGGTGCGCGCATATTGCTCCTCGACGACTTCGGCCGGAGACCGGAGGCCGTAGCGCACCCCGTCGTAACGGGCGAGGTTGGACGACGCTTCGGCGGGCGCGACGATGTAGTAGGCCGGCAGCGCGTAATGCGTGTGCGGCAGCGAGATATCGACGATCTCCGCGCCGGCCTCCTCCAGCCATGCCGCGCCCTCGCGCCAGAGCGCGTCCAGCTCCTCCGGCATCCCGTCCACCCGGTATTCGCGCGGCACGCCAATGCGCAGCCCCTTGACGCCGCCGCCGAGCGCGGCCTCGAAGTCCGGCACGGGCTCGCGCGCGCTGGTCGAGTCCTTCGGGTCGTGGCCCGCCATGGCGGCGAGCATGATGGCCGCGTCGCGCACGCTGCGGGTCATGGGGCCGGCCTGGTCGAGCGAGGAGGCGAAGGCGACGATGCCCCAGCGCGAGCAGCGCCCATAGGTGGGCTTGAGGCCGACAATGCCGCAGAAGGCCGCCGGCTGTCGGATCGAGCCGCCTGTGTCGGTGCCGAGCGCCGCGGGCACGACGGACGCCGCGACCAGCGCGGCCGAGCCGCCCGAGGAGCCGCCGGGCGCGCGCGGGCGCGGATCGTCCTTCGCCTTCCAGGGATTGACCGCCGGGCCGAAATGCGAGGTCGCGGTGGAGGAGCCCATGGCGAACTCGTCGAGATTGGTCTTGGCGGCAAGCACGGCGCCGGCACCGATGAGGTTGGCCGTCACCGTAGACTCGTATGGCGGGACGAAGCCCCCCAGCATGGCCGAGGAGGCCGTGGTCCGAACGCCCTCCGTGCAGAACAGGTCCTTCACCGCAACCGGCACGCCGTCGAGCGGCAGCGCCGGTTCTCTCGCGGCGCGCCGGGCGTCGGCAGCCCGCGCTGCCTCCAGCGCCCGGTCCGGCATGGGCGTGACCACGGCGTTCAACTCTCCGGCGGCCTCCAGCGCCGCCAGCCGGTCCTCGACCAGCTCCACCGCCGAGAACGCGCCTTCGGCGAGGCCCGCGCGGATGTCCGCAAGACCCAGGTCGCGCATCACTCCACAACCTTGGGCACGGCGAAGAACGCGCCTACGGCATCGGGCGCATTGGCAAGCACCCGATCCGGATAGCCGCCGTCGCCCGCCACGTCATCGCGCCAGGGCAGCTTGTGGCCCCCGACCGAAGTCATCGGAGCCACATCTTCGGTATCGACCTCGTTCAGCGTTTCGACCCAGCCAAGGATCGCGCTCAACTCCCCGGCGAGGGCGTCCCGCTCCTCCCCGGCAATGTCGATACGGGCGAGCGCGGCGATGCGCTCGACGGTCGCGCGGTCCAACGCCATCGGCGCCGCTCCCCCCGGAAAATCCAAGCGCACCGATACCCCGTCCGCAGGCGGGCTTCAAGGAGGGCCGGGACCATGGCGCGACTCAGATCACTGTTACACCCAAAATGGGATAAATCATTGATTTATCAATTCAGGATATATATTGTCCATCCCAACAAAGGAGGACATGGTCATGTACCGTACAAATCATGGAGGATTTGCGCATGAGGCTTGTAGGCAGACCCCATATCGATACGGCAATCCGAAAACATCCCGATTTGGCCGGGCCGCTGCGAGCTTGGACAGCAGAGATCGAAGGTGCAGGGTGGAAAACACCGCTCGACATTACATCGCGTTATCCGAGAGCATCCATCTTGCGCGGAGGCCAACGGGTCGTTTTCCGAATCAAGGGAAATCATTATCGATTAATCGCGATCGTCGAGTTTGCCGGAGGGATCGTCCGGGTCCGATGGATCGGCACCCACGCCGAATATGGCAGCATCGATGCCAACACCGTTTGAGAACAGAGGAGAACGAACCCATGAGCATCGTCCGTCCCGTCAGGACGGAAGCCGACTACGAGCCGGCTCTGGAGAGGCTCGACGCCCTCTTGGGCCTGCAAGACCGCAGCCCCGACCAGCAGGACGAACTGGAGATGCTGGCCATGGCGATCGAGGCTTACGAACGCCGCGCAACCCCGATCGGGGCCCCTGACCCGATCGACGCGATCCGCTTCCGCATGGACCAGGCCAAGCTGACAGCTGCCGACGTGGCGCCCTGCTTCGGCGGGCGCAACCGCGTCTATGAGGTGCTGAACGGCCGCCGCGACCTGACCCTGGGTATGGTCCGCGCCCTCCACGCTCATCTGGGCATCCCGGCCGATATACTTCTCGGACGGCCGGGCGCGTCCCTGCCGGAAGCCTCCGCCCAGGATTGGAATCGCTTCCCGGTTCGGGAAATGATCCGGCGCGGCTGGCTGCCTGCGGTGAAACATGTTTTGGACAAGAAGGAGGAGCTGGTTCGTTCTTTTCTGACCGATGCATTCGGTTCGGATCGCGGTACTGCGTCGTTCCGCCGTGGCGCGCGCGAGAACGCCATGGCGGATCCCCATGCGCTTACGGCCTGGTGCGCACAGGCCATGAGAATGGCGAGCGGGGATCGGCCGCTCGATGCGACCTTCGACGCCCGAAGGATTGACGGTTCCGCGTTCCTGCGCGAGGTCGCCAGACTGAGCGCCGAGCCGGACGGACCGCGAAAGGCGGTCGCCCGGATGCGCAAGGCCGGTATCCGGTTTCTGGTGCTCCGCCATCTTGACAGGACCTATCTGGACGGGGCCGCGATGTGCAGTCTGGACGGCGCGCCCCTGGTCGCCCTTTCCCTGCGTTATGACCGCCTCGACAATTTCTGGTTCTGCCTGCTGCACGAATTGGCCCATGTGTTTCTGCATCTCGACGATGCGGCGGGCGAAGGGTCTCCCATTTACGTGGACGACATGTCCCTGGGCCAACCGGGAGACGGCAATGGCGAGGCGCAGCGCGAGCGGGAGGCCGACGCCATGGCCGGAGACGCCTTGCTTCCGCCGAAACTGTGGCAGACCTTCGATACAGGGCAAGCCACCGCCTTGCGAATCGTCGCTCTCGCGCGGGAAGCGGAGGTCCATCCCTCCATCGTGGCCGGGAGGGTTCGACACGAACTGGGAAATTACCGCCGGTTCGCGGAATTGGTTGGGAAAGGCCTCGTCCGCCCATTCTTCCCGAAGGACGGCATATATCCGGGCTAGAAACTTGAAGACGGGGTCGGCCCGGACGCCGTGTTGCCGCCCCTGTGACGGCATTGCCGACGGGTTTATGCTGGGCGCCAGCATCCGCAACCGGGGACCGCTTTGCCCATGACGACCCAGCAGACCACGGGGCCGCTCAGCGGCGTCACCGTCATCGACCTCACCCGCGTGCTGGCGGGGCCGTATTCCACCATGATCCTGGCCGAGCTCGGCGCCCGCGTCATCAAGGTGGAGACGCCCGGCCGCGGCGACGACGCGCGCGAATACGGCCCGTTCGTCAACGGCAAGTCGGCCTATTTCATCTCCGTCAACCGCGGCAAGGAGAGCATCGCGCTCGACCTCAAGAGCGATGGCGACCGCGCCACCTTCGAGGCGCTGCTCGCCGGCGCCGACGTGGTGGCCGAGAATTTCCGCCCCGGCACGATGGAAAAGCTCGGCTATGGCTGGGACGAGCTGAAGGACCGTTACCCGGCGCTGATCTACGCGGCCTGCTCGGGCTTCGGCCACACCGGCCCCCACTCGAAGCGCCCGGCCTATGACATGGTGGTGCAGGCGATGGGCGGCATCATGTCGATCACCGGCCAGCCGGGCCAGGAGCCCACCCGCGTCGGCATGTCCATCGGCGATATCGGCGCCGGGCTGTTCACCACCATCGGCATCGTGACGGCCCTTTACGACCGCGCCCGCACCGGCCGGGGCCGCAAGCTCGACGTCTCCATGCTCGACTGCCAGATCGCGCTCTGCGAAAACGCGGTCGCCCGCTTTGGCGCGACGGGCAAGGCGCCGGGGCCGCTGGGCGGGCGGCATCCCTCGATCACGCCCTTCCAGACCTTCCGCACCCTGGACGGCTGGATGGTCGTCGCGGCGGGCAACGACATCATGTTCCAGCGGTTCTGCGACATTCTCGACCGGCCTGACCTGAAGGACGACCCGCGCTACGCCTCCAACAATCTGCGGAATGAAAACCAGGCGAGCCTCGAAGCCGAGATCGAGACCATCCTCGCCGCGCGCAGCACCGCCGACTGGCTCGGGCTGCTGGACCCGGCGGGCATCCCTGCAAGCGGCATCAACAATATCGGAACCGTGATGGCGCATCCCCAGGTGGAGCCGCGCAACATGGTGGTCGAGGTGGACGACCCGACTGCCGGCCGGCTCAAGGTCGCGGGCAACCCGATCAAGCTCTCCGGCTACGAAGATCCCCCGGCCCGCGCCACGGCCCCGGACGTGGACCAGGACCGCGAGCGGATCCTCGGGGAACTGGCCGCCCGCGCCGTCTCCGCCTAGCCGTGAGCGCGTCGCCGTGATCGTCCGGCGACGGCTCTGGCGCTGGACGCTGCGCCTGGCCGTCGCCCTGCTGGCCGCGCTGATTCTGCTGGCCGCCGCTGCGCTCCTCTGGCTGCGCACTTCGCTTCCCCAGCTTGACGGCGAACTGCGGCTTCCGGGCCTTGAAGGGCCGGTGCAGGTCCTGCGCGACCGCTACGGCGTGCCGACCATCCGCGCCGACAACCGGGCCGACGCCGCGTTCGGCCTCGGCTACGCCCATGCCCAGGACCGGTTTGCGCAGATGGAGCTGATGCGCCGCGGCGGGTCCGGACGCATGAGCGAACTCGTCGGAAGCATGGCGCTCACCTTCGACCGCTATGCGCGCGGCCTCGGCCTCGGGCGCCAGGCGGAAAGCCAGGCGGCGGCGCTTCCGCCCGACCTACGCCGCGTCGCCGAGGCGTATGCGGCCGGCGTCAATGCCTGGCTCGCAACGCGCGCCGGCGCGCTGCCCTGGGAACTGGCCTTGCTGTTCTACGAGCCCGAACCCTGGCGCGTGGCCGATTCCATGCTCTGGGGGCGGATGATGGCCTTCAGGCTGATCGGCAACTGGCGGGCCGAGGCGCTGCGCGCGCGCATGGCGGAACGGCTGACCCCGGAGCAGGTCGAGGACCTCTGGCCGCAGGCGGCGGTGGACGATCCCGTGACCTTCCCGGGCCTGGGAAGCAGCGGCGCCTCGAATGTGTGGGTCGTGAGCGAGCCGACCGTGCTCGCCAACGACCCGCATCTCGGCTTCACGATCCCGAACATCTGGTATCTGGCGCGAATAGAGACGCCGGAAGGCGCGTTGGCGGGCGCCACCGCGCCGGGCGCACCGCTTATGGTGCTCGGCCACAACGGCGAGATTGCCTGGGGGTTGACCACCCCGCATACCGACACCGCCGATGTCGTGACGAACCCGGAAACCGTCTCGGTCCGGCGCGAAACGCTGGCGGTGCGCTGGGGCGACAGCGTGGACCTGGAACTGCGCCAAACCCGCAACGGCGTCGTCGTCTCGGACTTCTCCGATGCGTTGCCCGAGGGCTGGGCGGTCGAGAGCCCGGCATTTCGCGACGACGACCGGACGGCCGAGGCGCTCTGGCAGGTGAACGCGGCGCGAAACTGGCCGGGTTTCGCGGCGGCGCTGCGCGGCTTCCACTCCCCGCAGCAGAATATCGCCTATGCCGACGGGACCGGCCGTATCGGCATGGTCTCGCCGGGCCGCGTGCCGAACAGGCCCGGCGGCTTCGACGTGTCTGCCGGAACGACCTGGTCCGGCCTCATTCCGTTCGAACGGCTGCCCCGCCGCGTCGATCCCGCGTCCGGGCGCATCGTCAACGCGAACAACCGCCTCGTGGACGAGACCTATCCCTACTATCTCGGACGCGAGTGGGAAGCGCCCTACCGCGCGATCAGGATCCACGAACTGCTCAACGCCGGAGCCACCCACGCGGCGATCCAGAACGACAATGTGTCGCTGTCGGCGCGCGAATTGCTGCCCTACCTGCTGTCCGCGGTCCCGGATGTGCGCCTCCAGGCCTGGGACGGCGCCATGGACCGGGAGCGGCCGGAACCGCTGATCTACATGGCGTGGGTGCGCGAGGCCATGCGCGCCGTGTTCGCCGACGAGTTGGGGCCCCTGTTCCAGGAGTGGTGGGCCTACCGGCCGCTGGTGCTCCGCCGGGCGCTGCTCGACCGGCCCGCCTGGTGCGACGACACCCGCACCCGCGCGAAGGAAAGCTGCAAGGACCGGCTCATACTGGCGCACCGCCGCGCGGTCGCCTTCCTGCAGGAGCGCTACGGCAGCGAGCCGCCGCCCTGGGGCGAGGCGCATCGCGCGCATTTCGTCCATCCGGTCGCCGGACGAATCCCCCTGTTGCGGACCCTTCTGAATCGCGAGATCGGGACCGGCGGGGGGCCGACCACGGTGAACCGGGGAGGCGCGAGTTTCCGGGACGAGGACCACCCCTTCCGTCACCGCCACGGCGCCGGCTACCGGGCCATCTACCGCCTTGCCGATCTCGACAGGTCGCGGTTCATCCAGGCGGTCGGACAGTCGGGCAACCCGTTCTCGCCGCACTATGACGACCTTATGGAACTTTGGCGCGACGGAAACTATATCTCGCTCGATCCGGCCAGGCCGCCGGCCCACAGTCTATTCCTGCGCCCCGAATGAGCCTTTCCTTCTCCGACATCGAAGCGGCGGACCGGCTGCTGGAAGGGCACATCGTCCGCACGCCGTTCTTCCGGTCGCAGACTCTGAGCGCGATTTCCGGGGCCGACCTCTTCCTGAAATTCGAGAACCGGCAATACACCGCCTCGTTCAAGGACCGGGGCGCCTATATCTACCTCGCCGGGCTCGACGAGGCCCAGCGCCGGGCCGGGATTATCGCGCTTTCGGCCGGCAATCATGCCCAGGGCGTCGCCTATCACGCCGCCCGGATGGGCGTGCCGGCCACCATCGTGATGCCGGAGGCCACCCCCTTCAACAAGGTCCGGGCGGCGGAGTTCCTCGGCGCGGAGGTGGTCCTGAGAGGCGAGACCATCGCCGAGGGCGAGACGTTCGTTCACGAGCGCGCGGAAGCCGAGGGCCTCGCTTTCGTGCATCCCTATGACGATCCGCGCATCGTCGCAGGACAGGGAACGGTCGGGCTGGAGATGCTGCGCGCCGTGCCCGGCCTCGACTTCCTGGTCGTGCCCGTAGGCGGAGGCGGCCTCATCGCCGGCATTGCGCTCGCGGCGAAGGCGCTCAGCCCCGATACGCGGGTGATCGGCGTCGAGGCAGTCGGCTATCCTTCCATGCACCACGCTCTCAACGGCCTTCCGGCGCCGCCCGGCGGTCCGACCATTGCCGAAGGCATCGCCGTCAAGCGGCCGGGCGCGCTTACCCTGCCCGTAGTGCGCGAACTGGTGGAAGACATCCTGCTGGTCGATGAGGCGGCGATGGAGCAGGGTGTGCAGCTTCTCGCCGAAATCGAGAAGACCGTGGCGGAGGGCGCGGGAGCCGCGGCGCTGGCGGCCGTGCTGTCCCATCCCGAACGCTTCAGCGGCCGGCGTGTCGGCCTCGTGGTCTCGGGCGGCAATATCGACGCCCGCCTGCTGGCTTCCGTCCTGATGCGGGGACTGGTCCGCGGCGGGCGGCTGGTGCGGCTGCGCATCGAGATTCAGGACCAGCCCGGGGGCCTCGCCCGCGCCGCCGCCGCCATTGCCAAAGCGGGGGGCAATATCGTCGACGTCCAGCACCAGCGCTGGTTCGAGGACGTGCCGATCAAGCTCACCGACATCGAGGTCGCGCTCGAAACCCGCGACGAAGCCCATGTCGGCCAGGTGCTGGAGGCCCTGCAGGCGGCAGGCATGCGCGCCGTCCGGCTCAGTTCGCGGTCTATCTGACGAGTCCGGCGACGCCCTCGGACAGCAGCACGGCCTCGACAGCCCCCACGTCCGGCCGGCGATCCGGGGAGGCCAGCGGACCGGCGACCGAGAAACCGAGCGGCGGCGTTTCCGGCAGGTCGGGGAAGGCAAGCCGGCCGTTGAGGTCCAAAAGGCGCCGCCGCAGGTCGGCAGACCCGGAAACGGCAACCTGCCCTCCCGCCAGCGCGAAGCTCCCGGCGACCGGGCGGGCGACGCCATCCCGGATGCGGGCCTCCAGGCGTCCCGATATGAGCGGGCTCCCGCCCGACATCAGCGCGTCCCGCAGGCGGCGCAGCACTTCGGCCGAAGTCGGCGCGTCCTCGAGGGCCGAGCGTGCGGCGGCTGGATCGACACCGGCCAGACGCCCGCCGGAGAAATCGAAGCTCGCCATGCCGGAAAGCGTGGAAACCAGGCCGTGGGGGCTGCGGCCTTCCGACTCGACGGCAAGGAACCCGTCCATCCGGGCGCCGGCCGGGCCGAAATCCATGCCATCCGGCAAGACGGCATCGCGCAGTCTGAATTTCAGCAGCGTGCGGCCCTCACCCGTCCGGTAGCCGTCGAACGCGAGACGTCCGCCTCTCCAGCCCGCCCCGCCGGTCTTCAGCACCCACGCCTCAGGCGTCAGGGAGAAGTCGAGCCTCAGGTCGTCCAGTTCCTCGCCGCCGATGCCGAGCGATCCGGCCCTGAGCTCGAAATCCAGCTCGGCGTCTCCGAACGGCGCGGTTTCCAGCGGCCTGCGCCGCCAGACCGGAATATCCCGGGAAGGCGCAGGCAGCTCGATACGCGCGGCCGCCAGCGCAACTCTCGCCGCCGGCCGCGGGCCGTCCAGCGAGATCGAGCCCTGCCCATGCGCACGGAGCGTTCCATGCCGGAATTCGATGTCGTCGAAATCGGCCCGGTCCCGGCTTGCCCGCACCGACGCCGTCAGCACCGCAGAGGCCTCGCCGTCCGCTGTCCGGAGGCTCGCCGGCAACGGTCCTCGCAACTCGGCCCTGCCCTGGAAGCGCTCCCGTTCGACGAGTTCGCCTTCCAGACGCAACTGCCGGCTGCCGGCGCCGGCCCGCAATTCCACCGGAAGCGCCCTTGCAGGCCCTTCGCCGCGGCCTTCGAACGAGACGGCGCCGAGGCCGCGGGCGACGGCCGGAAGCACAAGACCGTAGAGGCCGGCGCTCCGGTCGAGATCGCTCGTCCGCGCCGAGACCCGGAACGAAGCGGCCCCGTCTCCAAACCTGCCGCTCGCTTCTCCGGAAAGGCCGCCCGCATCCTCCACCGCCAGCCGGGAGACGGCGAGTTCCCCGCCTTCCCGCATTTCAGCATCCAGTTCCAGCCTCTTCGCGGGAACGCCGAAAAGACGGGTCCGGGCAAGGTTCAGAGACAGTGATCCCGGATCCGGGCCATGTTCTTCGAGTATGGAGCGGTAGGGATCGAGCGGCAGGTCCTCCGCCGTCAGCCCGGCATCGAGCAGTCCGCTGCGCCGCGCGAGCCGGCCCTCGATGCGGGCGCCGTCGAGGCTGCCGCGGACCCCCTCGAACGCAAAGTCGCCATGCTGGATGCGCAACCGCAGCGCGTCCGGCCAGATGCCCCTGCCGTCAAGCCGCAGCCGGCCCTCTGCAACGAAGTCGCGCAGCAGCGTTTCCTCCACGGCGCCGGGATCGACCCCCAGCCAGGACAGCAGGGCGCGGAGGTTCTTCGTCCTGAGCGAGAAGCCGGCGCTGTCATGGCCGTGTCCGGACATCGTGAGTTGCGTGCCGCCCGGCAGCACGGCGGCAAGGCTCTCCATCCGAAACCCGCCTGCATCGCGGAGAAACGCGGCCTCGACCCTCCGCGCCGTCCGGTCGCCGAGCTTCGCGGCGCCGGCATCGAGAGCGAGCCGCAGGCTGGCGCCGGGCGCGAAGCCGGCAAGCCGGGTCCACCGGTCCCGCCAGCCGTCGAGCACAAGAAGTCCCGTGGAGAGGCGGGCATCGATCGCCGCGGGTCCCCGCCAGTCCGCCCGGACCGCGCCGGTAAAGCGCTGGTCCGCCAACACCGCATCGACATCGGAGAACTCCACCCCGTCAGCGTCGAGCCGGACTTCGGCGTCGAAAGTGCCGCTCCATCCGTTCGCGGAGTCACCGCTCGCCGCGAGCCGCCCGGAGAACGCGAATCCGGAAGACCGGTCGTTCGCAACCGCGCCGACTGCGAGCGCTTCGAAATCGCCGCCGCCGAACGAGACCGCCACGGGCATATGGTCCCGCCACCGGCCGACCGAAGCCGCGATCCGATGCGCCCGGCCGTCCAGCACCGCCCGGGCTTCCAGGCGGTACGGGCCTTCCGGCCCCCTGACGGTCAATGTTGCGGTCTCGACCGGGACAATCGCGTTCCCGAAGGCCAGGGTGCTGTCGTTGACGCGGATATGGCTGACCGGCAGCGGCGGCAGCGGGCGCAACAGCGAACGGTCGAAGGTGACGTCGACGCCGGAAAACTCCAGCCTTTCAATCTTGAGGTTGCCTGCCAGGAGCGCGCCGGCGTCCAGCACGGCCTTCACCTCCCGCACCTCGATGTCGATGGCCGAGACCCCGGCAATCGTCAACTCGGGCCTCGGCAGGAGGTCGAACCGGATCGGGCCGTCCAGCGAAACCTCGCGTCCCAGCGCATCGCGGACAAGCGGCTCCAGATGCGACCAGTCCAGGGCGCGCGGACCCTGCCATGCGACTGCCGCCAGGCCCGCTGCCGCCAGCACCACGACCATCGCGATGAGGGAAAGTCTGCGCATCGGGCTCCGGCGGTGGTAGGGTCCGGGTCAGCGAAAACCGCAACTTACACGATGCGGAGGGGCCGGTGGCGGAGATCGTCAATCTGAACAAGGCGCGCAAGGCCGCGGACCGGACGGCGCGGAGGGAGAAGGCGAAGGAACGCCGCGCGCAGCGGGGCGCATCCCGGCCGGACCCGAATGCCCGCCGCCGCGAACGGGAACTCGACGGCAAACGGCTGGATGAGCCGACAGACGGCGCCTGAACGCCTCCCCGCGCGCGCCGGAAACCGGGAGCCTTGCGGCGGGGCCTTGCCTGCGCCATGGTCCGCGCCGCTTCGCAGCCGGGGGACGCGGGAGTGGCGATTTCGTTCGAGGATTTTCTGAAGGTCGATATCCGGGTCGGCACCGTGACGCGCGCGGAACCCTTTCCTGAGGCGCGCCGGCCGGCGCTCAAGCTCTGGGTCGATTTCGGCCCGGAGGTCGGCGAGCGCAAGACCTCCGCCCAGCTCACCGCCCATTACGCGCCGGAGGAGCTTGTCGGGCGCCAGGTCGCGGGCGTGGTCAACTTCCCGTCGAAGCAGATCGGCAAGTTCATGTCGGAAGTGCTGGTGCTGGGCTTCCCCGACAAGGACGGAGAAGTCGTGCTGCTGGCGCCGGAACGCCCGGTACCGGACGGCGGGCGGATGTTCTGACAAGCATGCTGGCGCTTGGCGATCTACCGGGCAGCCACTAGGATGGCGGCAGGTATTCCGGGGGCTTCGGACCTATGGTCGAGCGGATAAGGGCGCGCAATATCGGGCCGGTCCGCGAGGCGGATATACGGTTCGGAGACCTGACCGTATTCGTCGGACCCCAGGCGACCGGCAAGAGCATTTTCCTCCAGATCCTGAAACTGCTTCAGGACAAGCACATAATCCACGAAACCATGCAGCGTTTCGGAATGGCGTGGCGCAACGAGTTCGCCGCATTTCTCAATCTCTATCTGGGCGAAGGTATGTCCGCTGTATGGAACGCTGAAAGCAGCCGCCTGACGCTCGGCAATGCAAGAAACGATACAGGCCTGGACAGTTATGGCCGCAGCCGCGGGTCCCGAAATGCCCGCGAAAGCATGTTCTATATCCCGGCGCAGCGGGTGATGAGCCTGCGGGACGGGATGACGCGGCCGTTCAGCGATTACAGGGCCGGAGACCCTTTCGTATTGAGAGACTTCAGCGATAAGCTGCACTGGATCGTGCAAACGGAAATCGGTCTGAACCAGAATGTTTTTCCACGACAAGGGCGCCTGAATGCGGCGCTTCGGGACCCGCTCGCAACGAATATCTTCGGCCGCTTCGGCTTGCGCTCCGACACCGCCGGCCACCAAAGCCGTCTGATCCTGCAGCGAAGGAGAGGTCACCCGCTCCCCTATTCTGTCTGGTCCGCAGGACAGCGCGAATTCGTGCCCCTTCTTCTGGGGCTGTACTGGCTGCTGCCGCCGGCCCGCACTCCGCGTCGGAACGATGTCCAATGGGTCGTAATCGAGGAGCCGGAAACCGGGCTGCATCCGAACGCCATCAATGCGGTTCTGAATATGGTTCTGGAGTTGTTGCGTCGCGAATACCGCGTTTGCCTGTCCACCCATTCTCCGCATGTGCTGGATATGGTTTGGGCGCTCCGTTTCCTCCAGGAGAACGGCGGGACTGCGAGGGATGTTACCCGGCTTCTCAGCCTGCCCCTGAACCCGGCGACGCGAGGCATTGCCGAGGCTGCGCTGAACGGAACCCTCAACACTTACTATTTCACCCACGACGGACGAGTCCGGGACATTTCGGAGCTTGATCCCGGTTCGGAAGATGTTGCGCAGAGCGGCTGGGGCGGCCTGACGGAGTTTTCGGGCCATGCAGGAGATATCGTGGCTGAAGTCGCGAACCGGGCCGCTGCACAAGGATGACTGCATTCAGGCGGGCGGTAGAGGCGGCCTCGGCTCCCGTCGATGGAGCGTGGCGGCCCGGATTGGAGGCCCTTGAGCGGCATCACCGGCGCAAAGTATCCGGCGCAGACGGGAGCCGGATAACCGGAAGCATCGATCTCGACGCCGCGCTTCAACAGGTACCGCGGTACGCCAACGAGCCGCGCTGGGACTACGGCATCGGCTACCGGCCACCGATCAGCGTCGAACGAGCCATCTGGATCGAGGTCCACAAGGCCGAGACGGGCGAAGTTGCTCCTGTCCTGGCCAAATTGCGACAGTTGCGCGACTGGCTGGCTCAAGAAGCCGACGATCTGCGCAGGATGACCGACCGCGGCGGCGCGGACACGCGCTACATCTGGATCGCGACGGACAGGATCCGAATTCCCCGCAACGCTCCTCAGCGGCGCAGACTGAACCAGAGCGGCCTCAAGTTGCTATCGCGCCTTGCGTTGGATTGATCGAAAAAGGGCGCACCGGCGCTGCTTGTCTTGAGAAGATGAAGGCCCTAGCTTCCGACTCGGGTGAGGGAGGGACGATCATGCGGATCGACATTACCGACCGGGACCGCGCCTTCCGCGAGGAAGTGCGCGCCTTCATCCGGGACCGGCTCCCGCAGGATGTGCGCGACAAGGTAAGGGACGGCAGCCTGCTCACGCGCGACGATGTCGTGGACTGGATGCGCGCCGTCTCGGAACGGGGCTGGATGTGCCCCAACTGGCCGGAAGCCGCCGGCGGGCCGGGCTGGACGCCGTCGCAGAGGTTCATCTTCGAGGAGGAAAGCTGCCTCGCCTGCGCGCCGGGGCCGGTGCCCTTCGGCCCGCAAATGGTGGGCCCCGTGCTGCTCGCCTTCGGCACCGAGGAGCAGAAGGCGCGCCACCTGCCGGGCATCCTCTCCAGCGGGACCATATGGTGCCAGGGCTATTCGGAGCCGAATTCCGGCTCGGACCTGGCCTCGCTCGCCTGCCGGGCGGTGCGCGACGGCGACCACTACATCGTCAACGGCCGCAAGATCTGGACGACCAACGCCGACTGGGCGGACTGGTGCTTCGCGCTGGTGCGCACCGATAGTTCCGGCAAGAAGCAGGACGGCATCTCGGTCCTGCTGATCGACATGAGCCTGCCCGGCGTGACGGTGCGCCCGATCGAGCGCTTCAGCCGCATGTCGGACTTCAACGAGGTGATCTTCGAGGATGTCCGCGTGCCGGTCTCCGAGCGCATTTACGACGAGGGCAAGGGGTGGACCTGCGCCAAATACCTGCTCGGGCACGAGCGCTCGGGCACGGCCGGCGTCGGGCTCTGCCGCCAGCGCCTGGACCGGCTGGAGGAGATCGACGACGGGCGCGACCCGGAGTTCTCGCGCCGCATCGCCGAGACGGGCGCCGCGCTGGAGGACCTGCGCTGGTCCTATCTGCGCATGGTGGCGGCGAAGGAGGCCGACGACGAGATCGGGCCGGAAGCCTCGCTGCTCAAGATACGCGGCACCGAAATCCAGCAGGACGTGATGGAGCTGCTGATGGAGGCGCAAGGCTATTTCGCGCATCCCTTCATCGAGCGCGCGCTCGCCCGGGGCTGGAACGAGCCCCCCGTCGGGCCGAGCGAGGCGGCAGGGGCCACGGCCTTCTATTTCGACTGGCGCAAGGCCTCCATCTATGGCGGCTCGAACGAGATCCAGCGCAATATCATCGCCAAGGCCGTGCTCGGCCTTTAGGCGTTTCCGGAGACGGCACCCGAGGACAGGAAGGAACAGGGACAGGCCATGGACTTCGACTATTCCGAGGACCAGCAGCTCCTGCAGGAGAGCGTGCAGCGCTTCGTGCGCGAGAACTACAGCTTCGAGGCGCGGCGCCAATTGGTGGCTACCGAGCAGGGCTATTCGGACGCGCACTGGCGGCAATTCGCCGAGCTCGGCTGGCTCGGCATCCCCTTCCCGGAGGAGCATGGCGGCCTCGGCATGTCCGGCGTCGAGACGATGGTTGTCATGGAGGCCATCGGCAGCGGGCTGGTGGCGGAGCCTTACCTGTCCACCGTGGTCATGGGCGGCGGCGCGGTCGCGGCTGCCGGGTCTGAAGAGCAGAAGGCGGAGATCCTGCCGGCCGTCGCGGAAGGCAAGTGCAAGCTCGCCTTCGCCTTCGCCGAGCGCCAGGCCCGCTACAACCTCCAGGATGTCGAAATGCGCGCCGACGCCGCGAATGGCGGCTACAGGCTCTCCGGCATGAAGAGCGTCGTCTTCGGCGCGCCGACCGCCGACCGGTTCGTCGTGTCGGCGCGCACGGCGGGCGGTTTGCGCGATGCGGACGGCATCACCCTCTTCCTGGTGGACAAGGAGGCGGCCGGCCTCTCGGTGCGCGGCTACCCGACCGCCGACGGCCTCCGGGCCGGGGAAGTGACGCTGGACAACACGCCGGGCGATGCGCTCGGCGAAGTGGACGGCGGGCTCCCGACGATCGAGGAAGTGGTGGACCGGGCGATTGCGGCGGTGTCGGCGGAGGCGGTCGGCCTGATGGGCACGCTCAACGACATGACGCTCGAATACCTCAAGACCCGCGAGCAGTTCGGCCAGCCCATCGGCCGCTTCCAGGTCCTCCAGCACCGCATGGTGGACATGTTCATCGCGCATGAGGAAGCGAAGTCGATGGCGATGATGGCGGCCATGCGGATCGACGAGGAGGATGCGGACGCCCGCAAGAAGGCCATGTCCGCCGCCAAGGTGCAGATCGGCAAGTCGGCCCGCTTCGTCGGCCAGCAGTCGATCCAGCTTCACGGCGGCATCGGCATGACCGACGAATACGCCGCCGGCCACTACTTCAAGCGCCTCACCATGATCGACCGCAGCTTCGGCGACAACGACTACCACCTCCGGCGCTACGCGGCGCTGTAGCGCGAGGCCGCCGGGAGGGGATTACGGCTCCTCCCCGAAGCTCTCCGCGTAAAGCCGCTCGACGCGGGCCGCCTCTTCGTCGGTCAGCGCCGCGAACTCCCGGCTGCGGGCGCGGGCGGAAAGCCTGCCGCCGTTCTGCTCCAGGAAGCCGCGCAGCAGCTCCACCCGGCGGTCCGGCATGTCCGCCATGTCCTTCACGCCGGCGGCGAAGCGGTCGAAGGCGGTGAGGAAACCGATTTCGCGCGGCAGGTCTTCTTCCACCGTCCGCTCGATGCACCCGTAAAGGAACTCGGCGTGGGCCGTCGCGTCGAAATAGCGGTAGAAGGCGGCCGTGTCGTTCAGCACCTCGACATTGCCGCCCTCCGTCGCCCGCCAGTCGATGAAGGGCAGCATTGCGGATGAGCGGGATTCCAACACCCGGCGGTAGTCCTCGATGCGGCTCAGGATGGCGGCGCTGACCGGGAACACGACGCCCGGTGGCGTGTAATCCGCCGCCGCCAGCACATGGTGGATCAGCCAGCGGTGGATGCGGCCGTTGCCGTCCTCGAACGGATGGACATAGACGAACCCGAAGGCGGCAACCGCGGCCGCAACGACAGGGTCCAGCCCGTCCGCGACTGAGCGGGCGCAGTAAGCGGCGACGCCTTCCACCAACCCCGGCAAGTCCTGCGGCCGGGCGCTGACATGGTCCGGCAACGGCGAGCGGTCGATCCGGTCGTGATGCCCTACGAAGCCGCCCTCGCTGCGCAGGCCGAGTTGCACGAAGCGCGCATCCTCAATAACGATACGCTGAAGGCGCTCCAACTCCGCGCGGTCGGGCGCTCGCTGCCCGGCCTCGGCGATGGCCCGGCCCCATCTGGCGGCGCGGACATTCGAAGGCCGCTCGCCCTCGATGGCGAAGGACGACTTCGTGTCGTTGAGCAGGAGGAAAGAGGCCGCCCGCGCCATCAGGTCCGGATGCACGCGGCCTGCGGTGTCGCGGGCGCGCGCGTCGAGTTGCAGGGCGCGAGCCGCATCGAGCGCCGGCGTGCGCCGCACCATCGGGCAGAAGGCAGGCGTGCCAGGCAGGTTGTCGAGCACCTTGTGGCGGCGCGACCGCTCGCCGCCCGCCAGGGCAAACTGCAGGCGCGTATCCACGGCCGGGACATAGCGCACCGCTCCGGCATCGGGCAGGTCGAGCCGCTCTCCGGTCAGCCACTCACGGAAGAACCAGAGCCGCCGGGAGAACGCGCCGGTCGGCTGCGCGCGCGCCGCTTCCGCCACATCCCCGGCGGGCAGGATTGCGAACAGGGCATCCAGCACGGCAAGGTCGATCCCCTCCCGCCGGAAGGCGAACGCCAGATGGCCGGCCAGCGTTGGGCGCGGACGATGGGGAGGCGGCAGCAACAGCCAATCCGGCGTCGAACGGGGATGGTGGCGCCGGGCGATGGCCGCCAGCCGCGGCGGCAGGGGCAGGTCCAAGCCATAGCGGTCGATCAGCCAGGCATAGCCTGCCGACTCGGCTGCTTCCGGTAGGAGACGACCGCGAAAATCGTTCATATTCCGCCTGTTTCGTTCCGATTCAGCCTATATCTGTATATTCTATACTATTTCAATCCAAATTTGCACCAATTGTTAAATTCTACGACGAATTCGCCTGAAACCTTCAATTCTCCGCCAGGCCCCAGCCGCCGCCGCCCGGCGTCTCTATGACGAAGATGTCGCCGGCGTTCATCTCTGTGCGGTCGGCGCCGAGCAGGACCTCGGTGCTGCCATCGGTCCTGACGACGCTGTTGCGTCCCAGCGCGCCGCTTTCGCCGCCTTCCAGTCCGTAGGGCGGCACGCGGCGGTGGCTGGAGAGGATCGCCGCCGTCATCGGCTCCAGGAAGCGGACCCGGCGGCGGATGCCGTCGCCGCCCCGCCAGCGCCCCCCGCCGCCGCTTCCGCGCCTGATCTCGAAGCTCTCCAGCCGCACCGGGTAGCGCCATTCGAGGATTTCCGGGTCGGTAAGCCGGGTGTTGGTCATGTGGACATGCACGGCGTCGGCCCCGTCGAAGCCCTCGCCCGCGCCGGAGCCGCCGCAGATGGTCTCGTAATACTGGTAGCGGGCGTTGCCGAAGGTGAAATTGTTGACCGTCCCCTGGGACTCGGCCACCGCGTTCAGCGCGCCGAACAGCGTGTCGGTGACGTATTGCGAGGTCTCGACATTGCCGGCCACCACCGCGGCGGGATAGCGGGGCCGCAGGATCGAAGGCTCCTTCACCCGGATGTCCAGCGGCTTCAGGCAGCCGGCATTGAGCGGGATATCGACCCCGCAGAGGCAGCGGAAGACATAGAGCACCGCCGCCATGCACACGGCCGTCGGCGCGTTGAAATTGCCGTCCACCTGGCCGGACGAGCGCGAGAAGTCGAGCACCGCCCGGCGCGCCTCCTTGTCGATGGAGACATCCACCGCAATCCGCCAGCCCTGGTCGGTCTCGATCTCGAAGCTGCCGGGCCGGAGCGCGTCCAGCACCCGGCGCACGCTCTCCTCGGCATTGTCGCGCACATGGCGCATATAGGCCTGGACGGTATCCAGCCCGAAATGCGCCACCATCTTGTGCAGCTCCTCCACGCCCTTCTGGTTGGCGGCGATCTGGGCGCGAAAGTCGGCGAGGTTCTCGGCCGGGTTGCGCGCCGGGTAGCGCGCGCCCTCCAGCATCGCCAGCACCTCCTCCTCCAGGAAGCGCCCGCCGCGCACCGCCCGCACATCGTCGAACAGCACGCCCTCCTGCTCGATATGGCGGCTGTCGGGCGGCATGGAGCCCGGCGTGATGCCGCCGATATCGGCATGGTGTCCGCGGCTCGCGACATAGAACCAGATGGCGCCGCCGTCGGGCGCGAAGACCGGCGTGATGAGCGTCACGTCCGGCAGGTGCGTGCCGCCGTTATAGGGCGCGTTCAGCATGAACACGTCGCCCGGCTCCATCGTCCCGGCGCGGGAGCGGATGATCGACTGCACGGATTCCGACATCGACCCCAGATGGACCGGGATGTGCGGCGCGTTGGCCACCAGCTCGCCGTCGGGGTCGAATATGGCGCAGGAGAAGTCGAGCCGCTCCTTGATGTTCACCGAGGAGGCGGTGGCGGCCAGGGTGGCGCCCATCTGCTCGGCCGCCGACATGTACATGTTGTTGAAGACTTCGAGCAGCACCGGGTCGGCCTCGGTGCCCGACGGCGCCTTGCGCGCAAGCGGCCGGATACGCCGCAGCAGCAGGTTGCCGCTCTCCGTCAGCCGGGCCTCCCAGTCCGGCTCGACGACGGTGGTCGCCGTGTCCTCCACGATGACCGCCGGACCGGCCACACGGGCTCCGGGGCCGAGCTTCGCCCGGACATGCACGGCGGCCGCCTGCATCCGGCCGTCGGCGAACAGGCGGGTCTCCGCCGCCGGAACCGCCTCGCCGCCGGCGCCGGCAACGGCCGGTTCGCCCGCCCTGTCGGTGCGGCCCACAAGTTCCAGCGCCGCCGCCTCGATCACCAGCCCCTTGGTCTCGGAGACGAACCCGAAGCGCCGACGGTGCTGGTCCTCGAAGCTCTCGCGCACGGCCGCCTCCGGGCCGAACGGCACCGTCAGCGGGGAGTCGGTGCCGTCATAGCGCACATGGAGCCGGCGGAACGCCTCGACCCGCTCCGGCGGCACGCCCTGGGCGGCCATCTCCTCCCGGGCGAGCGCCTCCAGCCGCTCGAACGCCGCCTCCGCCCGTTCGATATCGCCGAGCGGCGCCTCCACCGCCGTCTCGCGCAGCACCCTGATGTCGGCGAGGCCCATGCCGTAGGCGGACAGCACGCCCGCAAACGGGTGGATCAGCACCGTCTCGATGCCGAGCGCGTCCGCCACCGCGCAGGCATGCTGGCCGCCCGCCCCGCCGAAGCAGTTGAGCGCATAGTCGGTGACATCGTGGCCGCGCTCGATGGAGATGCGCTTGATGGCGTTGGCCATGTTCTCGACCGCGATGCGCAGGAAGCCTTCCGCCACCGCCTCGGCCGTGCGCCCGTCGCCGATCCGGTCGGCCAGCTCGGCGAACCTGCTTCTGACCGTCCCGACATCGAGCGCCTCGTCGCGGCCGGGGCCGAAAATGCGCGGGAAGAACTCCGGCAGCAGCCGGCCGAGCATGAGGTTGCAGTCGGTGACCGTCAGCGGGCCGCCGCGCCGGTAGCAGGCGGGGCCGGGGTCCGCGCCGGCGCTGTCGGGGCCGACCTGGAAGCGCCGGCCGTCGAAATGCAGGATCGACCCGCCGCCAGCGGCGACGGTGTGGATATCCAGCATGGGCGCGCGCATCCGCACGCCGGCGACCTCGGTCTCGAAGGCGCGCTCATAGCTGCCGGCATAATGCGAGACATCGGTGGAGGTGCCGCCCATGTCGAAGCCGATGATGCGCTCGAAGCCGGCCGCCCGCGCGGTCTCGACCGCACCCACGATGCCGCCCGCCGGCCCGGACAGGATCGCGTCCTTGCCCTGGAAGCGGCGCGCATCCACCAGCCCGCCATTGGACTGCATGAACAGAAGCCGCGCGCCCCCCAGCGCCGCCGCCATGCGCTCCACATGGCGGCGCAGGATCGGCGAGAGATAGGCGTCCACCACCGTGGTGTCGCCGCGCGAGACGAACTTCATCAGCGGCGAGACCTTGTGGCTGACCGAGACCTGCTCGAAGCCCGCGCGCCGCGCGATCTCTTCGGCCGCGGCCTCGTGGGCGGTGTGGCGGTAGCCGTGCATCAGGCAGATGGCGACGGCCCGGAAGCCCTCGCCGTGCGCGCGGGCCAGGTCCGCCTCCAGCTTCGCCTCGTCGAGCGGCTGCACGGTCTCGCCATGCGGCCCCAGGCGCTCCTCCGCCTCGACGACCTCGGCATAGAGGATTTCCGGCAGCCGGATATGCAGGTCGAAAATCCTGGGGCGGTTCTGGTAGCCGATCCGGAGCTGGTCCGCGAAGCCCTTTGTCACGACCAGCAGGGTGCGCTCGCCCTTGCGCTCCAGCAGCGCGTTGGTCGCAACCGTGGTGCCCATCCGCACGGCCTCGACGCGGTCGGGCGGGATCGGCGCATCGCCTTCCGCGCCCAGGATGTCGCGAATGCCCTGGAGCGCCGCGTCGTCATAGTGCTCCGGCGCTTCGGAGAGCAGCTTGCGGGTGACATAACCGCCGTCCGGCGCCCGGGCCACGATGTCGGTGAAGGTTCCGCCCCGGTCGATCCAGAACTGCCAGCCGCTGCTCATGCCGTCCCTCTCCCCCCGTTTCCGGCGCTTTCCGCTGCCGCACCCCGTTGAACTCGGCCCCCGCCGCCGCTATACACTCCGCCGGACGGCCGGAGTGTAGCTCAGCCTGGTAGAGCACTGTCTTCGGGAGGCAGGGGCCGCAAGTTCGAATCTTGCCACTCCGACCAATCTTTTCAAACCCTCGCCCGCCTCTCCCCTGCCCCGGCAGGGCTACCGCATGCACACATCTCGTTTTGCCGTGCATCTGATGCGCTTGCCGGCCGGGCTCCGTCCCGCTCTGCGCCCCGCCTGCCCCCGCGAAGGCGGGGGTCGCCCATGCACCCCATTCGTCACCCCGGCCTCCGAGCCGGGGTCCACCCATGGCTCCCGAAGCCGCCGCAGCCGGTGGAGAACAGGCTCAACCGCCGAAGCTGCCGCGAGAATCGAGGCTGGGCCCCGGCTCGGGGGCCGGGGCGACGGTTTGGGGGCGTGCGTTGCGAAACCACCGAAGACAGTTGTGTGAATCCGGTAGCCCGGCAGGGACTCCCCCCGGATCGGGCCTTTGCGCCGCCCGGACGCCATGCCGATACATGCGGGTCAGCCTTGCGCGTCCGCGGCCTCGGCGCCGCTCATCAGCCTGGAGAAGCGCACCGGCAGGATCTCCTGCGTCTCGAAACGCCCGGCTGCGTTCCTGGCGACGAGCAGCAGGCGCTGGTCCTCCTCCAGCCCCGCCGGGACCGCCATCCGCCCGCCCGGCCCGAGCTGCTGCAGCAGCGCCGGCGGAATGAGGTCCGGCGCCGCGGTGACGATGATGCGGTCGAAAGGCGCCTGACCGGGCCAGCCCAGGCTGCCGTCGCCGATGCGGAAACTCACATTCGCGTAGCCCCGGTCCGTGAGCCGGCGGCGGCCGCTCCGCGCCAGTTCCCCGATCGCCTCGACGGTGAACACTTCCGCTGCAAGCTCCGCCAGCAGCGCGGTCTGGTAGCCGAGCCCCGTGCCGATTTCGAGCACGCGGTGCCCGGGGCCGATCTCCAGCAGGTCGGTCATCAGGGCGACGATGAAAGGCTGCGAGATGGTCTTGTCGCAGCCGATGGGAAGCGGCGAATCGAGATAGGCGTACGGCGCCATCTCGACCGGCACGAAAGCGTGGCGCGGAACCCGCTCCATCGCCTCCATGACCGGGCCGGAGATCGCGGCGCGGCCGGTCTTGCCGCTTACATGCCTGGCGTGAAGCCCCACCTGCTCGACCATGATGCGGCGCAGGACCGCGAACCTGTCCTCGCTGTCTTCCGCCGCCGCCACGGTCCGCCGCTCAGGGCTCCGCGGGCGACCAGCCGGCGAAGCGGCCGGGCCAGACATTCGGATCGACCATGCTGCGCGGCGGCTCCCCGGCGATGACCTGCGCGATCTGGTCGGCGACGCCGTGCATCATGGCGTGGACGCCGAGGTCGGTATTGGATGCGATATGCGGGGTGACGATGACATTGTCCATCGCCAGCAGCGGGTTGTCCGGCAGCGGCGGTTCGGGGTCGGTCACGTCCAGCGCGGCGCCCGCAAGATGGCTGTCCTGCAAGGCCCGGATCAGCGCCGCCTCGTCCACCACCGGCCCGCGCGAGGCGTTCACCAGGTAGCCGCCCTCGGGAATGAGGCCGAGCTCCCGCGCGCCGACCAGATGGCGGGTGCCCGGCGTGAGCGGCACATGCAGGGTGACGAACTTCGCGTCCGTGAAGACGGAATCGAAGTCGCCGGTGAGCGTCACGCCCTCCGGCGTCTCCTGCTGCAGGTCCACATAGGGGTCCGAGACGCGGACATTCATGCCCAGCCCGAGCGCGCATGCGGCCGCGACGCGCCGGCCGATGCGGCCGTAGCCGACCACGCCCAGATTGCGCCCCAGCAGTTCCGTGCCCCGCATCCGCTCGCGGTCCAGGGGCCGGCCTTCCCTCAGGAACCGGTCCCCGGTCATCACGCGGGCCGCAAGCGCCGTCAGCAGCGCGACCGTGTGCTCCGCCGTGGACTGCGAGGGCGCATCGGGGTTGTGGATGACGATGATGCCGCGCTCGCTCGCCGCCTCCACGTCGATCTTGTCCACGCCGATGCCGGGCGTGGCGACCATCTTCAGGCGGTTTCCGGCACGCGACATGAATTCGGCGTCAATCGGCCCGCGGCCCGCAACCACGATGTCCGCCCCGGAGACCTGCTCCAGCTCCGGATCGACGACCACCTCCGCCATCTCCCGGACCCGGTCCGCCGCCCCCATCGTGAGCTCGTTCTGCATCACCACCTTGACCGGCATCCCGTTTCCCCCGCGTTTCGGTCGCTGCCCTCGTTATACACGCCGATCTGCCGGGAGTCGCAAGCGGGACGGCCAGGCGTTGCGCCGGTCCTCGTTTCCACCGGCATTTCGTGAAGGATCTCCGATGGTTTCATTTTTTGTTCCCGACCGGGCTTGACATTTGGCGGTATGGTGTAGAATGAAAGTAGAGAGAGGCGGCTCCCGGGGCCGCCTTTCGGCGTTTCTGCAGAAAGCGACCGGCTGGGGACCGAAAAAACCCCCGGCGTGAGCAGGCGCGAGAGGTGCGTGCGCCGTCTCGCGCGCGCAATCAGGTGCGCGAACCGCGCCGGCGCCGACACCCGCCCGCGCCCGCACGCGATACGCGCGAAACAGGGACGCCCCGTCCCGCCCTTTGCCCGAAAGGAGGCACGCAT
>JAJDVH010000195.1 GCA_022826185.1 Alphaproteobacteria bacterium | reverse complement strand
GGGCGGGACAGGGGTGTCCCTGTTTCGCGCGTATCGCGGGCGGGCGCGGGCGGGTGTCGGCGCCGGCGCGGTTCGCGCACCTGATTGCGCGCGCGAGACGCAGGGCGCACCTCGCCCGTCCGTTCCCGCCGGGGGCTTTTTTTCGGCCCCCAGCCGGTCGCTTTCTGCAGAAACGCCGAAAGGCGGCCCCGGAAGCCGCCTCTCTCTACTTTCATCATACACCATACCGCCAAATGTCAAGCCCGGTCGGGAACAAAAAATGAAAATACCGGATATTTTTCACGGAATGCCGGTGGAACCGGAGCGGAGCCGTTTCGGAATGCCCGGCATTCCGGGCCGGGACGACGATACAGGCCGCAGTCTTCACATGAGTCCGAAGTCGATGCCGCTGATATGAAGCCGGTGATGCCGGGCGGGAGGGGCGACAAGCCGAACGCCCTCAACATGAGTCCTGAAGCGCGACCGCTGGCACAAGTTCGCCAGCCGGTTCCGCAAATGCGCCGGACCGAAACCGCTCGCCCTTCAGTCCTCGTGGGGATTCTCGACCCGCGGCCAGTAGGGGGCGGTGAAGCGTTCATAGGGGATGGTCGCGAAGTCGGGCGGGATGGCGCCGTCTGCCGCGATATAGGCGATCCGCGACGCGATGGGCGCGAAACCGGCATAGAAGTGCTGGGTCGATTTGACGGCGATGCCCCTGTAGCCCGCCGGGTCGATGCCGAGCTGGGTCATTCCATTCGGGTGGAAGACCTGGGTGCGGGCCGAGTTGAGGATGAGGTCGATGCCGGCATCCGAGGAGAGCCAGACGGCCGTGCCCATGCCCATGGTGGCGTCGCCGAAGCTTTGCGAAGCGCCCTCCAGGATACGGTTCACGGTCACCGTCAGGTCCACGGGCCAGCCTGAGTCCGGCCCGCATTTGCCGCCGATGCGGAGCCTGAGCGTGGCGCCCTCGCCCGCCTCCTCGCAGAAACGCACGGCGACCGGGTCCCAGTAATAGCCGGACAGCAGACCCGTTGCGCCGCGTTCGAGCGCCCGGGCCAGCAGGAAGGTCGAGTCCGAGGGCGCGCCGCCGCCGGCATTGTCGGCGACATCCGCGACGACCACCGGGCCGGGGCCGGCTTCGATCAGGTCCAGCGCCTCGTCGATGGTCAGGGTGTCCTGCTGGGTCTCGTCGCGCAGGTCCCAGATCCTTTGCCCGAAGGCCCGCGCGGTCTCGGCTGCGATGCCGGCGTCGCCGTCGGCGATGACGAGCATTTTGGCGGCGGTCTCCGGCACGTCCTGCCACGGGAAGCCGTGCGCGAAGGAGACGGACAGGATGCCCTCCCTGCCCTCGGCCGCCTGCATGTCCTCGACGAGGCCGCGCACCGGCTCGACCGGCGTGCGCCACATCCCCACCATCCGGCAATCGTGGACGGCCATGACAGGCTTCGCCTCGCCCCGGTGCACGGCGAAGCAGATGTCGAACAGTTCGGCCGCCCGCTCGCCCACATCGATATGCGGATATTCCTTGAAGACGACGAGCGCGTCGGCGTTCTCGATCATTTTCGGGGTGATCGAACAGTGGAGGTCGAGTTCGCCGCCCACCGGGACATCCGGCCCGACGATCTCGCGGACGCAGGCGAGCAGGTCGCCCTCGCAGTCCTCGTAGCCCTCGGCGGTCATCGCGCCGTGCATGGACAGCAGCACGATATCGACCGGCATCGCCGCGCGCAGGTCGTCCAGGATCTCGTCGCGAAAACCCTCATAGACCTTGCGCACGGTGAGCCCTGCAGGCTGGGCGAAGGCGGCGAGGCTCTCCACAACCTGGCCCTGGCGCTCCTCGGTAGCGGTGCGCCAGACATGCAGGGGCAGGCTGAAGGTGGAGGCGGGATGGTCGGTCGCGTCGCCGCGGAACAGCATCGTGTCCTGGAAGGTCTGCACCCCGGTCGGCATGGACGAGAAGGTGTTTGTCTCGGTCCCGAGGCAGGCGATGAAGACTTTCATGGGCTGTTCCCTCACTGGGTCGCGGTTCGGGGCGTGACCGCGCCGCCATAGAGATGGCACTCGGTGTTGTGGCCGCCATCCACGGCCGGCTGCGGCGGCTCGGACCGGCAGATCGTCATGCAGTCCGGGCAGCGCGGGTGGAAGGTGCAGCCGGGCGGCGGGTCGATGGGGTTCGGGAAGACGGCGCCGAGATGCGTATCGGGCACGCCGAGCCGCGGGTCGGGCGTCAGCACCGAGCCGAGAAGGGCGCGGGTATAGGGATGGCGCGGGTCGTTGAAGAGCGTGTCCGAGTCGGCCTCCTCGACGATCCGGCCCAGATACATCACCGCCACCCTGTCCGCCATGTGCTGGACCACGGCCAGATTGTGGCTGATGAGCAGATATGTGAGCCCGAACTCCTCCTTCAGGTCCTGCAGCAGGTTCAGGATCTGGCTCTGGACCGAGACATCGAGCGCGGAAGTCGGCTCGTCGCAGATGACGACTTCCGGGCGCATGATGAGCGCCCGGGCAATCGCCACCCGCTGACGCTGGCCGCCGGAGAGCTGGCTCGGATAGCTGGACGCCACCCGGCGCGGCAGGCCCACGACATCGAGCATTTCGCCGACCCTGGCGGACCATTCCGACGGCGCGCCCACACTGTGGATCCTGAGCGGCTGGGAGACGATGGACTCGATGGTCTTGGTCGGGTTGAGCGAGGAATAGGGGTCCTGGAAGATGGGCTGGATCCGGCGCGCGATTTCGCGGCGGGAGAAGCCGGCCGCACTGTTGCCGGCATAGAGCACATCCCCCGAACTCGGGCGTTGCAGGCCGAGCAGGATGTTCGCCATCGTGCTTTTGCCGCAGCCGGACTCGCCCACGAGCCCCACGACCTGTCCCCTGGGTATCTTCAGCGAGACGCCGTTGACCGCGCGGAGCGGCTTCGAGCCGCGCAGGAGGCCCTGGCTGACCTGGAAGACGCAGGTAACTTCCACGGTTTCGAGCGCGGGGGCGGGAGCTTCGGTCATGGCGCTTCGGCCGCCTGCAGTTCGCCCGAAATCTCCCCGGGCGCGCGCAGGCAGGTATAGGCGTGGCCGTCGCCCATGCGCGTCGGCTCGTCATCCCTCATTCCGGCGCAGGCGTCGCGCGCATGGTCGCAGCGATTGCGGAACAGGCAGCCGGAAAGTTCACCGACAAGGTTCGGTACGATTCCGGGCACCGAGCCCAGGCGTTCGCCGCGCCGTGTCCGCCCCGGTATCGGGATACAGCGCAGCAGCCCCTGCGTATAGGGGTGCATGGGCGCGTCGAAAACCGTCTCGCAGGGGCCCTCTTCAACCGTCTTGCCGGCATACATCACCTGCACCTTGTCGGCCACGCGCGCGACGATGCCGAGATCGTGGGTGATGAGGATCATGCCCATCCGGAATTCGCGCTGGAGTTCGGCCAGCAGGTGAAGAATCTGGGCCTGGATGGTGACGTCGAGCGCGGTGGTCGGCTCATCCGCGATAATCAGCTCCGGCCCGCACATCAGCGCCATGGCGATCATCACGCGCTGGCGCTGCCCGCCCGAGAGCTGGTGGGGATACTGGCCGAGACGCGAGGCGGCAGAGGAAATGCCGACCTTTTCGAGCAGGAACACAGCCCGGTCGCGCGCCGCCGCGCGGCTCTGCTCCACATGGCGCAGATAGACCTCCGCCAGCTGGTTGCCGATGGTGTAGGACGGGTTGAGCGAGGTCATCGGCTCCTGGAAGATCATCGACATGGAGCCGCCGCGCAGGCGCGCCATCTCGCGCTCCCGGAGATTGCGGATATCGCGGCCGAGGAACTCGATCCGGTCGGCATTGCGCCGCGCGGTCTTCGGCAGAAGCCCCATGATCGCGAGCGAGGTGAGCGACTTGCCGCAGCCCGACTCGCCCACGATGCAGAGCGTCTCGCCGCGCGAGACCGAAAAGCCGATGCCGCGCACGGGATGCAGCATCCCGGCCGCGACCGGGATATCGACGGAAAGGTTCTCGACCTCGAGGATCGTCCCGGACACCGCCTCAGCGCTCCCGTTCGAGCGTGACATCGCGCAGCCCGTCGCCGAAAAGGTTGATCGCCAGCACAAGCATGAACAGGCAGACGCCGGGCAATGCCAGCAGCCAGGGCGAGAAGAACATGTATTCGCGCCCCTCGTTCAGCATCAGGCCCCAGCTTGGCGTCGGCGCCTGCACGCCGAAGCCGAGGAAGGAGAGCGCGGCTTCGAGCAGGATCGCGTTGGCCATCTCGACCGTCGCCACGACGGTCAGCGACGAGAGCACATTGGGGAAGATTTCGCGCACGATGATGTAGGGCGTCGAGCAGCCCATGGCGCGCGCCGCCTTCACATAGTCGAGGTCGCGCGCCTGCATGGTGATGCTGCGCATCACCACGGCGAAGCGGTCCCAGAGGAACAGCCCGAGGACGAGAATCACCACGGTGAGCGAGGCGCCGAAGGCCACCACGGCCGCCATCGCAACGAGGAAGACGGGCATGGCGAGCCGCGTGTTGATGACGAAGTTGACCACCATATCGACCCGGCCGCCGAAATAGCCTGCCGTCACGCCCAGCACCGTGCCGATGACGCCGGAGATCAGCATGGTCGAGAAGCCGATCAGCAGCGAAATCTGGCTGCCGTAGATGAGCCGCGAGAGATAGTCCCGGCCCACCTTGTCGGTGCCGAAGACATGCTCCGGATCGATTTTCTTCTCATGCCAGAACGGGTTGGTCAGGCGTTTCGTCAGGTCCTGGTCGTAGGGGTCGTGCGGCGCGAGCAGGGGCGCGAGGATCGCCACCGCGAAGATGGCGGCGAGGATGATCGCGCCGATCAGGAAGCTGTGATTGCCGAGAATGCGCCGGCGGAGCTTGGACCAGGGCGAGGGCTCGAGGATTTCCTCGGCCGTCTGCCGCTGCCGGAAAACGAGGGATCTGGCGGCGCCGGTATCGGTCATGGCAACCCCTCAGCGCACCGAGATTCGCGGGTCGAGATAGGCATTGAGCAGGTCGGCCAGCAGCGTCAACACCACATAGAACGAAGCGAAGATCAGCACGATCGCCTGCACCACCGGCAGGTCGGAGCGCAGCAGCGCATCGTAGGAGAGCCAGCCGATGCCCTTGAGGTTGAAGATCGTCTCGATGACGATCGAGCCGCCCAGCATGAACCCGAACCACACGGCCGCGAGAGCGACGACCGGGATGATCGCGTTCCTGAGCGCGTGCTTGAAGAGCACCGAGGCCGGGCTCAGCCCCTTGGCGCGGGCCGTGCGGATATAGTCGGAGGCCAGCACCTCGATCATGCCGGCGCGGGTCAGGCGCATCAGCGCGGGCGTGGCGTAGTAGCCGAGCGCAATCGTGGGCATGACATAGTTGGCCCATTGCGTATGGCCGGAAATCGGCAGCCAGCGCCACCAGACGCCGAAGACGATAATCATCATCAGCGCGAACCAGAAGGTCGGCAGCGCCTGGCCGAGAACCGCTATGAACAGCGCGATCCGGTCGGTGATCGAATTGGGCCGCATGGCCGCGAGCGTGCCCAGAGGGATCGAGACGACCAATGCGAACAGGATCGCCAGCGTGCCGAGAAGCATGGTCCGCCCGATCCGCTCGGAGACCATGTCGAACACGCGCTGCTTGTAGTGGTAGCTCTCGCCGAAATCGCCGGAAAGCGCGCGGCCGAGCCAGTCGAGATACTGGACATGGATCGGCCGATCGAAGCCGTAGAGCTTGCGGATCGCCTGGATGTCCTCCTCGCTCGCCTGCTCGCCTCCGATGGTCAGCGCCGGATCCGCCGAAAGGTGGCTGAGCGAGAAGGTCAGCCCCGACACGACGATCAGGATCAGGAACGCAACGAAGGTCCGCTTGAGCGTGTAGGCAGGCATTCCGCCGCTCTCCGACGGTCAAAAGAACGGCAGGGCGGGACCGGCGCCCGCCCTGCCCTGTCACTGCCCCTTACGGGGCCGGGACGCCGTTAGCTGCTCGCCCAGCCATATTGCCAGAAGCGCGGAATCTCATCCTGGTAGGGAATGAAGTTCAGTTCCTCGCGATAGGCGTAGTTCCGGACATGGTTGAACATCGGCAGCCAGTAGACCTCGCGCGTGATCTTTTCGACGGCCATCCGGTATGCGGCCTTGCGCGCCTCTGGGTCGGAGTTCGTGTCCCCCTCTTCGAGCCATGCGGCCACTTCGTCGTCGAGCGCGAAATCGTCCGGCCCCTTCTTGAAGAAGTGGCTGGTGATCGCCGACATGTCGTTCATCGAATAGGAGCCCCAGTCCATCAGGAACATCGGCGTCGTGCCCTCGTTGCGCTGCTTATCGCGCAGCGCGAAGTAAGGCATCTTGGTGAGCGTCGCCCTGATGCCGACCTTGGCCAGGTCGCCCATGATCGCTTCGGCCCAGTCCGCGGGACGGAAGGTGTAGAAGTCGATCTCGAACCCGTCCGGATAGCCCGCCTCGGCCAGAAGCGCCTTGGCCTTTCCGGGGTCGAATTCGTATTTGACCGCCGCCTCGGCGTCGCAGCCGAACTGGGTCGGGAAGCAGGGCGTGTGGATGACGCCGGCATCGCCGCGGATCAGGTTCTTCACGAGCGCCGCGCGGTCGATCGCATGGGCCATCGCCTGCCGCACCTTCAACTTCGTGGTCGGCTCGAAATTGCCGCGCCCGGCGGCGTCGAAGCCGATATAGCCCGTGCGCATCGTGCCGGCCTGGAGCGCCTTGTAGCCCGGCACCTGGCCGATCTGGTCCACATGGTCGGCCGAAATGTCGGCGGTCACGTCGATGCCGCCCGCCAGCAATTCGGCAATCTGGGTCTGCACGTCGGCGATCTCGCGCACAACCATCTTGGAGACCTGCGCCTCGCCCTTCGGGCTGCCCCAGGTGTAGGCTTCGTTCTTCTCGAAGACATATTCCTCGGCGGTCTTGATCGAGACGACCTTCATCGGGCCCGTGCCGACCGGCTTCTGGCCCATGCCCTCCGGGCCGACCTCGGCGTAATACTCGTTGGGATAGATCGTCAGCGGCCCCGACAGGAACTCGAAAGCCTGCGGGAACGGCTTCTTCATGTGCAGGTTGACCGTGTACTGGTCCACCTTCTCGGCCCGGTCGATCCAGTTGACGTTGCGCTGCACCTTGACGCCGTTGTCCGGATTGGAAATCCAGTTCAGCGTGAAGACCACATCGTCGGCGTCGAACGGTTCGCCATTGTGGAAGGTGACGCCCTCACGCAGCTTGAACTGCCAGGTCGTGTCGTTCAGCAGCTCCCAGCTGGTCGCGAGCAGCGGCTTGTATTCGAAGGTCTTCGGCTCCCGATAGATGAGCTGGTCCCAGACCATGCGGCTGAACCAGATTCCCGTCCGGTTGGTGTTGAAATAGTTGTCCACATTCTCGATGGGGCCGGTCGAACCCCATGCGATGACCAGCGAGTCGTCGTCCGGTCCGGCGCTGGCCGATGTTGCGATCATTGCCGCGCCGGCGATCGACGCCGCAACGCCAGCAAGTTTCCTGAAACTCATTTGTGTCCTCTCCCTGTTCGCTGTCCGGCAGGAAGGCCCTCTGTCCCGTCCGCTCCGAACGGGCTGCGTCCGGCTTGCGCAGGAACGCAGACGCCTCCTGTCGGCGTTGCGGAACGATGCACCAACCTTCGCGCGAGTCAACGCAACGATTGGCCGCGCCGAAAAACGCAGCCCGCCGGCCGGCTCCCTGCCGGCAAAGACATTTGAGACAGGCCTCCAACGGATGCTAGACTGCCTGCCTCCCCTGTCACCAGCGTCCCCGGAGGCCGTCCCATGCCGTTGCAGCCGAATTCGCCGGAAGCGCGCGATGTCGCGTATCTGCTTCACCCCTACACGAACTTCCGCCAGCACGAAGAACAGGGGCCGATGGTCATCGAGCGCGGCGACGGCGTCCATGTCTGGGACACGGGCGGCAAGCAGTATATCGAAGCGATGGCGGGGCTCTGGTCCACCTCGCTCGGTTTCCAGCACAAGCGCCTCGTCGCCGCCGCCGTCAAGCAGATGGAGACGCTGCCCTACTACCACCAGTTCGGGCAGAAATCGCACCTGCCGGGCATCGACCTCGCCGAGAAGCTGATGGGCCTCGCGCCGACCACGGTCTCCAAGGTGTTCTTCAACAACTCCGGGTCCGAGGCGAACGACACCGCGATCAAGATCATCTGGTACTACAACAACGCCCGCGGCCGTCACCAGAAGAAGAAGATCGTCGGGCGCGTCAACGGCTATCACGGCATCACGCTCGCGGCGGCCAGCCTGACGGGCCGCTCGCTCAACCACGCCGGTTTCGACGCGCCGCTCGACCGGTTCATCCATACCGGCAATCCGCATCATTACCGTTGCGGCGAGGAAGGCGAGAGCGAGGAAGAGTTCGCGACGCGGATGGCCGAGGAACTCGATGCGCTGATCGAGTCCGAGGGACCCGATACGGTTGCGGCCTTCTTCGCCGAGCCGGTCATGGGCGCCGGAGGGGTGATCGTTCCGCCGGCGACCTACTTCGAGAAAATCCAGAAGGTGCTGCGCAAGCACGACGTGCTGTTCGTCGCCGACGAGGTCATTTGCGGCTTCTGCCGGACCGGCAATTTCTGGGGCTCCCAGACCTTCGGGATCGAGCCGGACATCCTGACCTGCGCCAAGGCGCTGTCGTCGAGCTATCTGCCGATATCGGCCACGATGATCAGCGACCATATCTATCAGGCCATCGCGGATGCGAGCGCCAAGATGGGCGTGTTCGGACACGGCTATACCTATTCCGGCCACCCGGTCGCCGCGGCCGTCGCCCTCGAGACGCTCGCGATCTACGAGGAGACCGACATGCTGGGCCATGTCCGCAGCGTCGCCCCGCACTTCCAGGAAAGGCTGCAGGGCTTTGCCGGCCACCCGCTGGTCGGCGAGGTGCGCGGCGTGGGTCTGGTCGGGGCGACCGAGCTGGTCAAGAACAAGGAGACCAGGGAGGCCTTCGCGGCATCGGAGGGCGTCGGCAATCTCGTCAACGACCTCTGCGCGCAACATGGCCTGATTACCCGCCCGGTGGGCGATTCGATGTGCTTCGCTCCGCCCCTGATTATCCGCGACAGCGAGATCGACGACCTGTTCGACCGCTACGCCAAGGCGCTCGACGAGGGTCTCGACGCGCTCACGAGGCAGGGCAAGGCCGTTGCGTAGCCCCGCAAGGCCGTAACGTCTTGTTGCCGGGGTTGGCTGCCGGGCCGCCGCTCTCCTCGCTGCGGGGGAGCGGCCTCCGGGGCCGCGCGGCCTGTCCCGCGCAACTCGATATCGGAAGTCCGGCTGGCGGAGCGGACCGGGAGACCCGTTAGCCGTGGACGATGAGCCCGAAGTCCTTGTCCGCTTTCGGGACGTCGAAAAGACCTATGACGGCCGCGTCAATGTCGTGGACCGCCTCAATCTGGAAATCTGCAAGGGCGAGTTCCTGACGCTGCTGGGGCCGTCGGGTTCGGGCAAGACGACCATCCTGCTGATGCTTGCCGGCTTCGAGGCGGTGACGGCGGGCGACATCACCCTCAACCACCGCTCGCTGCGCAACGTCCCGCCCTTCCGGCGCAATATGGGCATCGTCTTCCAGAACTATGCGCTCTTTCCGCACAAGTCGGTCTTCCAGAACGTCGCCTTCCCGCTTGTCCAGCGCCGTATCCCGCGGCCGGCGATCCGCGAGAAGGTCGAGGCGGCGCTGCGCATGGTGGACCTTGCGGGCCTCGGCGAGCGGCGGCCGAACCAGCTTTCCGGCGGGCAGCAGCAGCGGGTAGCGCTGGCAAGGGCGCTCGTCTTCGAGCCGGAAATCGTGCTGATGGACGAACCGCTGGGCGCGCTCGACAAGAAGCTTCGCGAGCAGATGCAGATCGAGATCAAGCATCTGCACGAACAACTCGACATGACCGTCGCCTATGTCACCCACGACCAGGGCGAGGCGCTCACCATGTCTGACCGGGTGGCGATCATGAATGACGGCCTCATCCAGCAGGTCGGTTCGCCCCACGAGGTCTATGAAGAGCCGGCCAATGCGTTCGTCGCCAATTTCATCGGCGAGAACAACAGCTTCGAAGGCCGCATAGAGAGCACGAGCGGCGGCGAGTGCGCGGTCCGGCTGACATCCGGCGATACCGTCCGCGCGCGTTCCGCAACGCCGCGCGCCAGCGGGGAGCCGGCATTGCTGTCCTTGCGCCCCGAGCGCCTGACGATCGATCCTGCCCTCGACGGCGTCGCCAACCGGTTCAGCGCCACGGTTGTCGAGGTGATCTATTTCGGGGCGCACAACCGGGTGCGTCTGGCGATGGCGGGACGGGACGATATCATTGCGCTCGCTCCCGCGGGCCCCCGCAGCGACGCGCTTGCGACGGGGAAGACGGTCGAGGTCGGCTGGTCCCCGGAGCACTGCCGGGTGCTGGCGCCGGAATGATCGCCCCGGCGGGGACAGCAGGCGAAGGACCGGCCGGCCCCGCAGACCGGAGCCTGGAGGCGAAGCTCAGACGCGCCGAGCGCCGCCGTTCGCTGAAGGCCTTTCTGCTCGTGGCGCCCCTGCTTCTGTTTATCGTCGTGGTGTTCGCCGGCCCGATCCTGTCGCTGCTCTATTTCAGCGTGGACGACCCGAAGCTGGCGGAGGTCCTGCCCCGGACCGCACAAACAGTGGCCGCCTGGGACGGGGCCGAACTCCCCGGCGAGGACGCCTACGCAACCCTGGTCGAGGAAATCCGGTCGGCTTATGCAGACAGGACGGTCGCGGCGGCGGCGATGCGCCTCAACTACGAGATCAGCGGCTTTCGCAGCATGGTGATGCGCACCGGAAGAAAGCTCCGCCGCATTGCCGGCCCGCCATACAAGGACGCCCTGATCGGGCTCGACGAACGCTGGGGCGACATCGCCTACTGGCGCGCCGTCAAGGCCTCGGCCGGGCCTTACACCACCCGGTACCTGCTGGCGGCCGTCGATCTTCAACGGCAGTGGGACGGCAGCATCGGCACCGCGCCGCCCGAACGAACCATCTATATCGAGTACCTGCAGCGCACCTTCTGGATCAGCTTCTGGGTGCTCGCCTGCTGCATCGCCATCGGCTATCCCATGGCCTTCCTCATCGCCACCTCCGGAAAACGCTGGTCGCGGTTCCTGCTGGTGCTCGTTCTCCTGCCTTTCTGGACCTCGCTCCTGGTGCGTACGGCCGCCTGGGTGGTGCTGCTCCAGAACAAGGGAATCATCAATGATTTCCTGCTCTACGGGGATATCATCGACGAGCCGCTTACACTCATATTCAACCGGACCGGCGTCTATATCGCCATGGTCCACATCCTGCTTCCCTTCATGGTGCTGCCGCTTTACGCCGTCATGCGGAACATTCCGGCAAGCCAGATGCGGGCCGCCGCCTCCCTCGGCGCGAAACCGCTCGCCTCCTTCCTGTCCGTGTATCTGCCGCAGACCCTGCCCGGCCTCGGCGCCGGATGCATCCTGGTCTTCATCCTCGCGCTCGGCTTCTACATCACGCCCGCTCTCATCGGCGGCGCATCCGACCAGATGCTGAGCTACCTGATTGCCGAGTTCGCGACACGAACCGGCAATTGGGGCATGGCCAGCGCCATTGCGATCCTGCTGCTGCTGAGCGTCGCCGCCCTCTACCCGATCTATCGCGGGCTGGTGCGCGGCGGCAGCTTCCGGCTGACTTAGGCCGGCCGATGGCGGCGCCCGTCAACGCTACGCGAGGCCAGCATGTCTGGTACTGGTGCCTGCGCCTCATCTGTGCGCTGGGCTTCGTGTTCCTGATCGGGCCGATCGTCGTCATCGTGCCGATCTCCTTCAGTTCGGGGAGCTTTCTCAGCTACCCGCTGCCCGGCCTGTCGATGCGCTGGTACGACGCCGTCGTCGAGCCCTTCCCCTGGATGTTCGCGCTGGAGAACAGCCTGATCGTCGCCACCACGGTTACGGTCGTCGCTACGACGCTGGGCACGCTCGCGGCCTATGGGCTCACCCGCGCGGACTTTCCGGGAAAGCCATTCGTTTTCGCCCTGTTGATCTCGCCGCTGGCGGTGCCGCTCGTCATCACCGCGCTCGGCCTCTACTTCTTCTTCGCGCGGGTCGGGCTCGTGCAGACGCATGTCGGGCTGATTGTCGCGCATGTCGTGCTGGCGGTTCCCTTCGTCGTCATCACCGTGTCGGCAACGCTGAAGGGCTTCGACTGGAACCTCGTGCGCGCCGCCGAAAGCCTGGGCGCGCGCCCGCTCGCCGCCTTCTTCCAGGTGACACTGCCGCTGATCCTGCCGGGGGTTCTGGCGGGCGCGGTCTTCGCGTTCGTCACCTCGCTCGATGAGGTCATCGTCGCGCTGTTCGTCAGCGGCCCGGCGCAACTGACCCTGCCGCGCCAGCTTTTCACCGGCCTGCGCGACCAGGTCGATCCGTCGATCGTGGCGATCGCGACCATATTGATCGCCTTTTCGGTCGCTCTGCTCATCGTCGTGGAACTGTTGCTATGGCGAAGCGCCCGGCAGCGGTCCGGAAAGATGGACTGAGGGCAGCGCGGCGCCTGCAGGCAGGAATCCGGTTGCTTATCGCAGTCCGGGCTAGGAAACTGAGTGTTCGGGACAGCCAGAAAAGCCGGTTTCGGCGGAAAGGAGGAAAGGTCATGAAAGCCATCGGGAGGAGTTTCAAACCCCTTTTTGCGGCCGCAGCGGCGCTGGGCATGCTTTCCGGAGCCGCCGAAGCCCGCGACTTCACCATTGCAAGCTGGGGCGGCACCTACCAGGAAGCGCAGCGCGATGTCTATTTCACGCCGTTCAGCCAGGAATCCGGCACCGCCTTCCTGGAAGACGTCTATCTCGGCGGCTGGGCCCAGTTCCAGGCCATGCAGGACACGGGGCAGATTCCCTGGGATGTCGTGCAGGTCGAGACCTCGGAGCTCGTCCGGGGCTGCGAGGAAGGCGTGTTCGTCCAGCTCGACTGGTCGAGGCTGCTGCCCAGGGAAGACATGCTGCCGGACGCCGTCACCGATTGCGGCGTGGGCAATCTCGTCTGGTCGGTGGTCATCGCCTACAACGCCGACACGATAAGCAAGGCACCCGCATCGCTCGCCGATTTCTGGGACACGAAGACCTGGCCCGGCAAGCGCGGCATGCGCAAGGGGCCGAAGCTGAACCTCGAATATGCGCTGCTGGCCGACGGCGTCGCGCCCGCGGACATCTACAAGGTCCTCAACACGCCGGAGGGCGTGGACCGGGCCTTCGCCAAGCTCGACGAGGTGAAGCCGCTGGTGCAGTGGTGGGAAGCAGGCGCCCAGGCGCCGGAATGGCTGGCGGCCGGCGATGTCGAGCTGAGCGTCGCCTATAACGGGCGGATCACCAACGCGCAGAAGGAAGGCAAGAACCTCCAGATGATCTGGGACGGGACGGTCTACGCCATCGACTCCTGGGCCATCATCGAGGGCGCGCCGAACCAGGACGCCGCCTACGCCTTCGTGAAATTCGTGACCGACCCCGGCCGCCAGGCCGCCTTCACCAAGGCCTACGCCTACGGGCCGACGCACAAGGAAGGCGTGGCGATGGTCGATCCGGAGCGGGCGAAGAGCCTGCCGGCGGGCGACAATCTGGCGACCGGGCTGTTCGGCGGCAGCCAGGAGGCGATCGACTTCTGGGTCGATTACCAGGAAGAGCTGACCGAGCGCTGGAACCGCTGGGTGGCGCAGAACTGAGCTTGCAGCGGCGGAGGCGGGCCTGCCCGGCGGGCCTGCGTTCCGTCGCCGGCGGGATCGCTCAGGCCGGCCGGAGCACGAAGTCGAACCGGCCGCGCCATGCGCCGGCGGCGGTCCGGTCGAGACGCAGCAGCAAATCGTCCCTGAAGATGGAATCGCGGGCGTTGGCCTCGCCGAGGTCCGGGAAATAGACCTGCGTGGTAAGCGGGCGCGTCCCCTCGCCCTGCACTTTCACATGGATATGCGGCGTGCGGCCCGTATAGCGGCCCGGCCGGATCGTCAGGAAGCGGAACGCGCCGGCCGCGTCCGCGAACTGGTGGCCGCGATAGCGGAAGCCCCGGTTGTCGTAGCGCCCGCGCCCGTCGCTGTGCCAGATGTCGATGACGGCGCCGGGCACGGGCCGGCAGTCCGGCGTGAGCAGGAGGCCCTCGAAGACGAGCGGCTCGCCGGCCTCGCCAGGTTCGCGCAGGTCCGCGCGGCGCGGCGTGGCGGGCGTGTAGAACGGCCCCGCCGTCTGCGACCGGGTGCCGGGCGTACAGGCAAGCGGCGGCGCCAGCCCGAAGCCGCCGTCGGATGCCGCCTCCGGAGCGGCGTAGCCGAGGAGCGTCGAGCCGGCAGAGGCCGGCGACGCCATCGCCGCTGCGCCCGCAAGCCCCGCCAGGACTGTCCGCCTTGTGCTCCTGCAACGCTCCGACATCGGCGGAGCGTAACCCATTACGACGCCGCCCACGAAAGAGAATGCGCAAAAAAGCCGCCTCCCCGGCGAGGGAGGCGGCTGTTCCGCTATGCAGGCAGGGTTACTTGCTGGCGTCGATGATGCCGCCGAAGGCGACCCAGCGCTCGCCGTCGAACTTCGAGAGCTGCTCTGCCTGGATCGGGTAGAAGTCGTCCGGCGCGGTGTCCACCGTAATGCCCGGCAACACCATCGGAAGTTGGACGCCCTTGAGGTTCGCGGCGCAGGCCATGATGCCTTCGCGGCTCAGCTCCCCGCAGCCGTCGAGCGTGATGTGCATCAGCCTGGCGACGCTGTAGCCATAGGCGTAATTCACGTCCGTCAGGTCGGAGCCCGGCATATGCTTGTCCATGAAGCCGACCCACTCCTTGAAGCCCGGGTCGTCCTTCCATTGCGGGTCCACCGGGTCCTTCATGTAGATGGCCGTAATCAGGCCCTTGGAGCAATCCAGGCCCGCCGGCGTGAGCGTTGCGCCCACTGACGACGACACGTTGTTCAGGAAATGAACCGGCTTCCACTCGATCTCGCAGGACTTGCGGATCGCCTGGGCCGCGAACTTCGGGATCGTGATGTTGAAGAAGACGTTGGCGCCGCTCTCCTTCATCTTCAGGATCTGGCTGTCCACCGTCGGGTCGGTGACCTCATACGGCAGCATCGAGACCACGAGTTCGTCCGCCTTGTCGCCGAGACCGCGCAGGAAGCCGTCGCGATAGTCCTTCCCGTAATCGTCGTTCTGGAACAGGATCGCGATCTTCGGGTCCTCGACGTTTTCGAGCACGTATTTCGCGTAGATCTCGCCCTCGACGTCGTAGGTCGGCTGGAAGCCCATGGTCCAGGGATACTTGTCCGGCTGGCCCCACTTGCTGGCGCCCGTCGCGACGAACAGGTGCGGCACCTTCTTCGCGTTCACATAGCGGTGGATGGCGGAGTTGGTCGGTGTGCCGAGCGTCTGGAAGAGGAGCGCAACCTGCTCCTGCTCGACCAGCTTGCGGACCTGCTCGACCGTGCGCGGCGGGCTGTAGCCGTCATCCAGCGAGATGAAGTCGACCTGGCGGCCCTGTATGCCGCCCATCTCGTTCACCATCTTGAAATAGGCGGCGATGGTCTTGCCGATGGTGCTGTACACCGAGGCCGGGCCCGAATAGGGGTTGGTGTTGCCGATCTTGATCGTGGTGTCGGTGATGCCGGTCATGTCGGCCGCCTGCGCCGTCCCGGCGAGCAGCGCCGTTGCCGCAGCGGCGGCAAGCAGTTTCCTGATGTGCATGGGTCAATACCTCCCTTTGGGTTGATGTCCCGGTTCTATCCGCCGAGGCCGGCCGATTTGCGTTTCCACCACGCGAGCGCCCGTTCCACCGCGCCCCAGACCCCGAACGGCACGAAATATATCGCCAGGATCAGGAAGATGCCGAAGATCGCCCAGGGCGGCGGCACGAACGGATAGGCGCGGCTGATGTCCTGGGCGAAATTGGGCACGAAGACCAGGAACAGCCCGCCGAAGATCACGCCCGGAATCGACACGATGCCGCCGACCACGGACCCGACCAGAAGGTTGACCGCGAGGAAGAAATTGAAGGCGTCGGGCGCCACGAACTCGGTGACGAAGACACTGAGCGCGCCGGCAATGCCGGTGTACATGGCGCTGATGCCGAAGGTCGTCGTCTTGTAGAGCGCCGTGTTGATGCCCATGGTGCTGGCCGCGATCGGATTGTCGCGGATCGCCATGATCGCCCGGCCCGACCGGCTGCGCAGCAGGCACCAGGCGACGGCCATCAGCAGCACCATGATCGCCAGCGTGACATAGTAGAGCGACTGGTCCGCGCTCAGGCCCTCGATCAGCGGCTCGGGCTTGGGCACGAACAGGCCCTGCACCCCGCCCGTCCAGTGCTCGAAGGCGTCGAACTTGAGCAGCTGCGGCGTCGCCACGGCGAAGGCGAAGGTGGCGAGCGCGAGATACAGCCCCTCCAGCCGGAGCGCCGGCAGGCCGAACAGGAAGCCGACCGCAAACGCCACCAGCGCCGCCACCGGCAGGGTGGCGTAGTGGTTCCACTCGAAATGGTAGAGCAGGATCGCCGCCGTGTAGGCCCCGACGGCGTAGAACGCGCTGTGGCCGATGGAGAACTGGCCGTTGTAGCCGGTCAGGATGTTCAGGCCGAGCAGCGCGATGCCGTAGGCCATCGCCTGGGTGAACTGGAAGCTGGTGAAGTCCGACACCAGATGCGGAACGACCGCGGCGAAGACAATGGCGATGCCGAAGCCGGCCAGCAGTTGAGGCGTGATGGGGTTGGGACGGTCCATAGCCTTCAGACCCTCCTCACCACGACGCGGCCGAACAGTCCGGCCGGCTTGAAGACGAGCACGCCGACGATGAGGATCAGCGCGAAGGTGAGCTTGAGCTCGGAGCCGCCCGGCACATATTGCCCGACCCAGTTCTCCAGCACGCCGACCACGAGCCCGCCCAGCACCGCGCCGCCGGGGCTGGAGACGCCGCCCAGCAGGGCCCCCGCGAAGCCGTAGAGCAGCACGCCGGCCATCATGTTCGGCTCCAGATAGACGATGGGCGCGACCAGGATGCCGCCGACGGCGCCGATGGACGCCGCCAGCCCCCAGCCGAGCGCCAGCATCCAGCCGACCGAAATGCCGACCAGCCGCGCGGAGTCCGGGTTGGCGGCGGCGGCGCGCATGGCGAGCCCGACGCGCGTGAAGCGGAAGAAGGCGAAGACCAGCGCCAGCACGCCGAGCGTGAGCGCGATGACCCCCAGATGGTGCGGGCCGATCAGCGTGGACTTGAAGCCGAGGTCCTCGGGGAAGAGGCTCGGGAAGGGCTTGATGGTGAACTCCCAGATCCAGCCCGCCACGGCATTGAAGATCACCAGCAGGCCGATGAACACGATGATCTGGTTGAGCACCGGGGCGTTCTCGACCGGCTTGACGATCACCCGTTCGATGATGACGCCCGCCAGGAAGGAAATGCCGACCGCGAGCAGGAAGGCCAGCCAGACCGGCGCGCCGAGGCCCACGAGCGTCCAAGCGACATAGGTGGAGAACATCGCCATCTCGCCCTGGGCGAAATTAAAGTGGTCGGTGGCCTGGTAGATCATCACCACGGCCAGCGCGACGCAGGAATAGATCGACCCGATGGCGAGGCCGGCGAGCGTCAGTTGCAGGAAAAGGTCCATCTTCTGGCGTGCGCTTTCAGTAGCCGAGATAGCTGCGGCGGACATCTTCGTCGTCGCGCAGCAGGCTGGACTCGCCGCCCATCACCACCCTGCCCGTCTCCAGCAGGTAGGCGTGGTCGGCCAGTTCGAGCGCGATGCCCGCATTCTGCTCCACCAGCAGCATGGAGGTGCCCTCGCGCTCCCGGATGCGGGCCATGATCTGGTAGATCTCCCGCACGATCAGCGGCGCGAGGCCGAAGGACGGCTCGTCGAGCAGCATGAGCTTCGGGCGCAGCATCAGCGCGCGGCCGATGGCGAGCATCTGCTGTTCGCCGCCGGACAGTGTGCCCGCCTGCTGGCGGCGGCGCTCGCCGAGCCTCGGAAAATAGCCGAACACGCTCTCCATGTCCGCGGCGATGTCGGCCTTGTTCTTGCGCGTGTAGGCGCCGAGCTGCAGGTTTTCCTCGACCGACTGGCGCACGAAGGTGCCCCGGCCTTCCGGCACATGCGCGATGCCGAGCCCGACGACGCGCTCGGTGGACAGTCCCGACAGGTCATGTCCGTCGAACACGACCTCGCCCTCGGTCCTCACCATCCGGCAGATGGCGCGGAGCGTGGTCGTCTTGCCGGCGCCGTTCGCGCCGAGGATGGCCGTGATCGAGCCCTCGTCGAGCACGAAATCGACCCCGAACAGCGCCTGGGTCTGGCGGTAATAGGCTTCCAGCCCCCGGACCTCCAGGAACGCCATCAGTGCGCCGTCCCGAGATAAGCTTCGATGACCTTGGGGTCGCGCTGCACCTCTTCCGGCGTGCCGTCGGCGATCTTGCGGCCGAAATCGATGGCCACGACCTTGTCCGACACCTGCATGACGAGGCTCATATGGTGTTCGACCAGCAGGATGGTGATGCCGCGCTCGTCCCGTATCTGGCGGATCTGGCCCATCAGGTGGTCGAGTTCCTCGTGGTTGAGGCCGCCTGCCGGCTCGTCGAGCAGCAGCAGTTCCGGCTCGCCGGCGAGCGCGCGCGCCAGCTCCACCCGCTTCTGGTAGCCGAACGGAAGCCCGCCCACCGGCGCGTGTGTGAACGCCGCCAGCTCCAGGAAGTCGATCAACTCCAGGGCGCGCGCCATCAGCCCGCCTTCCTCCCGGCGCACCCAGGGCAGCCGGAAGGCGTTCGAGACGAAGTCGCTCCCGGTGCGCGAATGGCCGCCGATCATCACATTGTCGAGCACGGAGAGCGTCGGGAAGAGCGCGAGGTTCTGGAAGGTGCGGCCGATCCCGAGCGAGGCGATCCGGTTCGCCGGCAGGCCCAGCAGCGAGCGGCCCTTGAACAGGATTTCGCCCGAGTTGGGCGTGTAGAGCCGGGAGAGGCAGTTGAACAGCGTCGTCTTGCCGGCGCCGTTGGGGCCGATCAGCCCGACGATCAGGTCCTTGGGAATGTCGAAGGACACGCCGTCCAGCGCCACGATGCCGCCGAAATGCACCGCGACCTCGCGGACTTCGAGAACCGGCTGGCCCAACGCTGTCCCCCCAACCCGTGCGGCCCCGGAGCCGCGTGCGGGGGCAGCCTTTAGCAGATGCGCCCGGAGGCGGCAACGCCCGGCCGGAAACCTCACTCCTCGGCAGCGGCGGCGGCTTCCGATTCCTCCAATTGCAGCAGCACTTCGTCCGTATGCTGGCCGAGCGCGGGCGCCGTGGCCTCCGGCGCTCCCGAAACCAGCGGCGGCGCCCCGGCCGGGTTCGGAACCGGCCACAGGCGGTCTCCGCCCGGCTGCTCCAGCCACGAAATCAGCCCGGTCGCTTCCGTCTGCGGATGCGCGGCGAACTGCGCATAGTCCTGGACGGCCTCGTTCTGGAGGCCGGCTTCGGTCAGGCACGCCTGCCAGTGCGCCGTCGGTTGCGCGGCAATGTGCTCGGCGACCACGGCATTCAGCTCCTCGGCATGATCGGACCGGCCGGCCGGTCCGGCGAAGCGCGGGTCCGACGCGAGATCGGCGCGGTCGAGCAGGCCGCAAAGCGTCTGGAAGTCACTGTCCTTGAGCACGACGAGGTGGAGCCAGCCGTCTGCCGTCCGGAACACGCCGGAGGGCGAGGTCGGCATCTGCATGGGCCGGCCTTCCATAAGGGTCGCGGACATGCGCACCGCCTGGAGGTTGGCGGCGGCCGCCATCAGGCTCGAATCGATGAAGCGCGCGCCGCTCGTCGCGCTGCGCATAGATGGCCGCCGCAACCGCCTGGTGCGTGTAGAGCGCGGTGGACATGTCCACGATGATCGGGTTGGCGCGATGCGGAATGCCGTCATGGCCCCTGTTCTCCAGCGTGAAGCCGGTGAACGCCTGCAGCACCGGGTCCATTGCCGGCTTGGCGCTGAGCGGGCCGGTCTGGCCGAAGCCGGACACCGAGACATAGACGATGCCGGGCGCCAGCGCCTTCACGGTCTCGAAGTCGAAGCCGAGCCGCGCGGCGACCCCCGGTCGGAAACCCTCCATGAAGACGTCCGCCGTGCGCACGAGCCGGCGGAGCTTTTCCTTGTCCTCGGCCTGCTTGAGGTCCAGCACCATGCTGCGCTTGCCGAGATTGCCGATGACGGAGAAGGCCGTGTGGCTGCCGTAGCGGGGCCCCAGCACGCGCGCCCAGTCCCCCTCGGGCGGCTCGACCTTGATGACATCGGCGCCGTACTGCGCCAGCAGCATGGCGCAATAGGGCCCGGCGATCCCCTGGCTCAGATCGACGACACGCAGCCCCGCATAGGGCTTCTCATGGCTCATGGACAAGGACCTCCCCGGCCTCCCTCTGCCGTCAGTGTGGTCCGGCCCGCGTTCCGGCGTCAACGCCGCACGAGGCCGCCCGCTTCACCCTCATCCCGAGTAGCGGCGCCAGCCGCGTATCGAGGGACGGCACGGGGTATCCTTCGATACGCGCCCGCTGGCGCGGTCGCTACTCAGGATGAGGGTGAGTTAGCGACCACACCTTCGCGGACGGCGAAATGGTGACCGACTCCCTCGTCGCGAGCGGTGACCCCTCCGTGCGCATTGACCGGGCCGCGCTTCCGGCCTATGTCGGGCGCCCGGCGGCGCGGTGGGAGAGTGGCTATCCATCGGACTGCAAATCCGCTTACACCGGTTCGAATCCGGTCCGCGCCTCCAATAAAAACAATACCTTAGCTAATTGAACAGCCGGCCAAATTCTTGGTGTAGGCACCATATGGGCAACGAGTTGGCCTTGCTGCTATATCCAGAATCGACCTAGTCGGCTTCAGAGCAGTTGCTCTCCAGCCCGCCAGGCTCATTGTCGAACACGCTGCTACGCTGTCAGACCAAAATGCAGAACCGAGAAGATTTGACGGCGTAGTGGACGCACAAATTTTCGTCCGGAGACCACTTGACGGCACGACGTGGGGCGATTAAACTCATAGTCGCTATCGGAAAGGATAGTGTCATGGACGCCTACGAGACGACCCTACGCGCTGAGATCAGTTCGTGCAATGAGAAGGCTGCGGCACTCAGAGACGAGGCCACGGCTGTGGAAATTCGTAGGAAAGCACTGTCGCACGCGCTATCTCTATACGCTAAGGCCCGCGCCGGCACGATAGGCGGAGCAACTGGAGTCAGACGCGATGGTTCCTACACGGCTCGCGTGCTGGACATCGTTCGGGAGGCGGGTTCGCGCGGCCTTGCGACGCGGGAAATTTACCAACGGCTTGAAGATTCCGGTGAAGAGGTCAAACAAGCCACCATACGCTCGATCCTCTACGAGAAGAAGAAAGCCGGAGAACTAGAGCGTCAGGACAACGGACGGCATCGGTGTGTTTCCCTAGCCCACACTGATGACGAAAGCCAAGGAATTGAAGCGTCGGCCGTTACGACCGCCATCGCTTTCGACGAGAATGAGGCGGCCACATCCGCCTCAGAAATGAGCGCCGGGAGTGTTGTAACCACTCCCGGCGCCTTTCCGCTAACCCCGCCTGCGAAGAAGGCATAGGAAAGGAGGCATCCCATGATGGGACAAACCATCTTGTTGCTAGTGCCGTAGCTCACGGGCTGCGGCACTAGCCTAACAGCGGAGCACGGCAAGGATGTGGCCTTGCCGTGCTTTTTCATTATCACATCCCCGCAATTGTGTCCAGCTTCTGGTCGGTATCAGAATGCCGGATTGAGCCGGACCGGTGCCGATACGGCGTTCGCCGTCTTCGCCTGGACGGCAACGCCGACAAGCAGATTGCCCGCTTCCGCGTCCGTCAGCTTGCCCAAATCGTCGCCGGCCGTCGCTTCCCGGTAGAGCTTCGCCCCGGCTGCCCAGTTGTTCGCCGCGACGGCGGGAAGGTTGTAAACGCCTCCCGCCGAAATGGTAAGGTCCGCGCCGTTCTTGGCGTCATCCGCCGCAACGCCGAACAGCGCCGCACCGATAAGCACAAGGTCGCCGCTGTCCGTATTGGCGGGAGCCACGACGGTCAGATTTTCGCCCGGTTGAACGAAATTCTTCATGGTCAGAGTCCCTTTCCGGGAATGGGGTTGAAGGTGTGCTTTGCCGAACGCCCGGCGCTTCGCAGCGGAGCGTCGCGACATAAGCAACCACGCGCCGCGGGGCAACGGGCCGATTCTCCGTCCGTTGCCCACTTTGGGCGGTTACGGACACCGGCGCCGTTCCGGTTCGAATCCGGTCCGCGCCTCCAGCCCCTCGCCAAGCCCGGCAAGGGCCGCTATAAGGGCGCCCGTTCGGGTCTGTTCCGCGGTAGCTCAGTGGTAGAGCGGTCGGCTGTTAACCGATTGGTCGTAGGTTCGAATCCTACCCGCGGAGCCATCTTTCCAAACTGCCCGTCGGCTCCCCGACCGATCCGGCGAGCATTGCAGCAAGCTAACGGCGTTGTCTGCGGGTTACATCCCGCAGCCGTCTGTCCGGATCAGGAGAGGCCCAGACGGCCGAAGAATCTATCGGTTGCGCCACGATCCCGCCCATACGCGCCTCGCCGACAACTACCGGTCGTCCGCGCAACAGGCAGCACAATTCACCGTCGACCTGCCAGTCCGGTGAACCGGCGCGACGCCATTGAAAGCCGCCCGACAGATCGACATTCGCGAATTCCAGACGATACCCGTCCCCGTCTTCCGCTTCCGTCAGGCAGCCTTCGCAGAAATACCAAGGATAACGAGGGTAAAACGGCAGCGCCTTCCCGCAACCCGGGCAGAAATGCTTCGGTTCGGGATCCGCCCCCGGAGCGCAAAATCCTACCTCTCCGTACGCCGTTCCGGTCATGGATGCCTCCTGCGAGCCAAAGCCCCGGAGAGGCTCCGTGCGGTTGAAAAGGGCCGGTGCGGGAGCCGTTCCTGTCCCGCTTCACGCAAGAGCTTCGTACAACGCATCCACCAGCGCGCCAAGGCGCAGGCTGATGCCGGGGGCGGAATACATGTGGTTGGGCGCGTAGGCGAAGCCGAGGCCGGCGTCCGGGTCTGCGAAGCCGATGGCGCCGCCCGCGCCGGTGTGGCCGAAGGCGCGCGGGCTCGGCCCCATCGCCAGATGCCCCGGCAGCCCGAGCGCGAAGCCGAGCGCCATGCGGCGGGTGTGTCCGAGCAGGTCTTCCCGGCCGCGCCATTGTTCGGTGGTGGCTTCCGCCAGCGCCTCCGCGCTCAGCAGCCGCCTGCCGTCCAGCACGCCGCCGGCGGCGAGGCCGTCGAAGAGCCTTGCCACGCTCCGCGCGGCGCCGATGCCGTTGATCGAGGGGATTTCCGCCGCGCGAAACCGTTCCGTGTTGAAGTCCTCCGGCGGCACCTGCGCCATCGCCCGACACATCAGCGAGTCCGGGTCCGAGCGGTCGAACAGCGTGCCGGCGGTTTCCCCGAAGAACTCCGCGCACCGGTCGTGCAGGGCCGGCGGCAGGCCGATCCAGTAGTCGATGCCGTGCGGTTCGCAGACCTCCTCGGCGAGGAAACGCCCGATACTCCGCCCGTCGGTGCGCCTTATCAGCTCGCCGACCAGGTATCCCAGCGTCACGGAATGGTAGGCGCGCGACCTGCCCGGCGGCGAGAGCGGCGCCTGCGCCGCCAGCGCCGCGGTCATCGCCTCCCAGTCATAGGCCGCGCCGTCGGGCATGGGCTGCGTAATCGCCGCCAGTCCGGCGCGGTGGTCGAGGACCCATCGGACCGGGATTTCGGCCTTGCCGGCGGCCGCGAATTCGGGCCAGTAGCGCGCCACCGGCTCGTCCCAGCCGAACAGCCCGCGGTCCACGGCCACCGCCGCGCACAAGGCCGTCACCGCCTTGGCGACCGACATCATGCAGACCAGCGTGTCCTCCGCCCAGGGGCGCGTGCGGGCGCTGTCCGCGAAACCGCCCCGGAGGTCGATGACCGGCTCCCCGTTCAGGGTCACGGCGACGGCGGCCCCGACTTCCCCCCGCGCGCGAAAATTCTCCGCGAACGCATCGGCCACCCCGGCGAAACGCTCCTCGCAATGCCCGCTCACCGACCCGGTATCCGTCATTGTTCCCGTCCGTCCTCCTCGACCGCATGGATGAGCGCGGGCCAGTAGGCGTCGGCGAACCCGGCTGCGGCGGTGCGCTCCAGCAGGCCGTGGGTGAGCTCCATGCCCTCGAGCCTCATCCCCAGCGCCTCCTTCAGCTCCATGACATAGTCGAGGTCCTTCAGCATGTAGCGCGTCGGGAACCGGCCTTCCGGGAACCGGCCCGGCAACAGGGCCGTCATGCCGTGCTGGCGGAGCGCGAAGCTGTCGCAGCCGTGGCTGAAGGCCTCGAACAGGCGCTCTCCGTCCACGCCCGCGCGGCGGCCGAGCAGCAGCGCCTCGGCCAGCGCGGCGACGGACTGGGCAAGCACCATGTTGAGCAGCAGCTTGGTCACCGTGCCGCTTCCGCTTGCGCCGCAATGCAGGACCGTCTCCGCCATGCACTCCAGCAGCGGCGCCAGCCGGGCGAAGGTCTCCTCTTCCGCCCCGACCATGATGCTGATTTCCCGGCCGGCCACCGTCCGGACGGTCCCCGCGACCGGGGCATCGACATAGACTGCGCCCTTCTCCGCAAAGGCTGCGGCGAGTTCGCGGGTGAGCGCCAGCGGCACCGTGCTGCAATCGACAACGATGCTGCCGACACGGGCGTGCGCCAGCAGCCCGTCGCCGCCCAGGCAGACGTCGCGCACTTCACCCGCCCCCGGCAACGACAGGAAGACGGTATCGCACGCGCGCGCCACCTGCCCCGCATCCGCAGCCGCAACGCACCCCTGCGCGACGCACACGGCGCGGGCCTCGGCGTCCACATCGTGGACGATGACCGGCAGGCCGGCGCGCCGCACGAGGTTCCGGCACATGGGCCCGCCCATCGCGCCGAGGCCGATGAATCCCAGGGTCGAAATGTCCGTCTCGCTCCCGCTCTACCCGTCGATCCGGCGTTCCATCTTCTCGCGCATATGGTCGCCGGCCATGATCGGCCCGTATTTCGCCGGGCGGCCTTCGCCGCAGCAGGAGTCGAGGCAGGCGATCTCGGCGTCGTAGTTGGGGTGGAGGAAGTAGCCGATGGTCTGGCGCCGGCTTTCCCGGCGGCGGTCGGGGGGCGGATTGACGACGCGGTGGACGGTGGATTTCCAGCGGTCGTTGGTCCAGCGCTGCATCATGTCGCCGAGATTGACCGCCAGCTGCCCCGGCCCGGGCTGCACGTCCAGCCAGGAGCCGTCCGGCATCAGCGCCTGCAGGCCGCCCGGCGCGTCGTTGAAGGCGAGGATCGTCAGGCTGCCGAAATCGGTGTGCGCGCCGCAGCGGAGCTGGCCCGGCTGCGGGTCGTCCTCGATGACGGGGTAGTGGTTCGACGGGCAGGTGCTGAAATGCCTGTCGATCTTGTCGTCGAAGAAGGTTTCCGGGAGCGAGAGCGCCACGGCGAAAATCCGCATCAGGCGCTCGGCCAGCACTTCGAACGCGCGGTAAAACTCCGTCAGGGCTTCCCTGTAGGCGGGGGGCCAGGCAGGCCAGATATTCTCCGAGTAGAAGAGCGCAGCCTCGGGAATATGGGCAAAGCGGTCGGCCTGCGGGAGCAGGGGACCGATGAAGAACTGCTCCCGGAGGTCGGGCGGCGTCTCCTGCCCGTAGGTGCGCGCGAGGTTCCGCGTCGCGACGGCGTGGTAGCCGCGCGGCGCGACGCCGTCTTCCGGCATGAACCGTGTTTTTTCTTCCGCGGGAAGGTCGAAGAACTCGCGCGAGACCGAGAAGGCGCGGTCGATGACCTCCTGCGGGACGCCGTGGCCCGAGACGATCAGGAAGCCGATCGTCTCGCACGCCCGGCCGACCCGCTCGGCCACCTCCCGCCGGCCGGCGGCCGTACCGGACCGCCAGGGAGCGAGGTCGATCGCCGGAATCGCGTCGATGCCCATCTTCGCAAGGGTCCTTTTCCCGGACGCGCGGTCGGGACAGTGTAATGCCGCCGCCCGGAATATGGGACTCCTGCCGGGATGCATCGGCAACCCGCGGCGGCCGGCCGCTTGCTTGCCCGGACGAAGGCTGCATTGCTACAGTCGAATGCCGGTCGCGCTGCCGGCGGCGGCGCATCGCCTCGGATGCCGCAAACCTCGGGACTCGCCGCGTGACCGACAGCTATCGCCTGGGTATCGACATAGGCGGGACCTTTTCCGACTTCGCGCTGGTCGACGATGCCGACGGCGCCATCCGGGTCGAGAAGGTTCTGACCTCCGCACATGCGCCCGAGGAGTCGGTGATGCGCGGCATCGGCGACCTCTCCGGCGCGATTCCCGACCTGCTGGGCCGGACTTCCGGGGTGATCCACGCGACGACCCTCGTCACCAACACCATCCTCGAACGCAAGGGGGCGAAGACCGGACTGCTCACGACCGAGGGCTTCCGCGACATCCTCGAACTGGCCCGCGAGGTTCGCTACGACATCTACGACATGTTCATCCGCCTGCCCGAGCCGCTGGTCCCCCGCCGGCTGCGGCTCGGCGTTCCGGAACGGGTGCTCGCGGACGGCGCGGTGCTCCTTCCCCTGGACGAAGCGGCCGTCCGGCAAGCGGCGGCCGTCTTTCGCGAGGAGGGCGTCGGCGCCGTTGCGGTCTCGTTCCTCCATTCCTATCGAAACAGCGTCCATGAACGCCGCGCGGCGGAGATCCTGCGCGAGGAGCTTCCGGCGGTCACCGTGTCGCTGTCGCACGAGGTGCATCCCGAGCCCAAGGAATACGAACGCACCTCGACCACCGTGCTCGACGCCTATGTGAAGGGGGTTGCGGAGGGCTATCTGGAACGGCTGGCGGAGGGGCTGGCCGGACGCGGTTATCGGGAGCGGCTTTTCGTCATGCTGTCGAACGGCGGCACCGCGACGGTCGAGACGGCGAAACGGGTGCCGGTCCAGATCGTCGAATCCGGACCGGCCGCCGGGGTCGAGGCGGCGGCGTATTTCGGCCGTCTCGCGGGGATCGACAGCCTGCTTTCCTTCGACATGGGGGGAACGACGGCGAAGCTCTGCATCGTCGAGAACGGCCGGGCCGCGCGGACCCGCAGCTACGAGGTGGACCGCCAGCACCGGTTCAAGGCGGGGAGCGGCCTGCCCGCTGCGGTGCCCGTCTATGACCTGCTCGAAATCGGGGCGGGAGGCGGCAGCATCGCCCGGGTGGACGATCTCGGCCTGATCCGGGTCGGGCCCGACAGCGCCGGATCGGCTCCCGGACCCGCATGCTACGGCCTGGGCGGCGCGGCGCCGACGGTGACGGATGCGGATCTTCTGCTCGGCTACCTCAACCCCGGCTATTTCCTCGGCGGGCGCATGGCCCTCGACCGCGCCGCGGCGGAGCAGGCCGTGGGCAAGCATCTCGCGGAAGCGACCGGACTCACGACTCTGGAAGCGGCGGCAGGCGTCCACGAGATCGTCAACGAGAACATGGCGGCGGCGGCCCGGATTTATGTCGCCGAGAAGGGCAAGGCGCCGTCCGAACTCTCACTGGTCGCGTTCGGCGGGGCCGGGCCCGTCCACGCGGCCGGGCTCGCCCGCAAGCTCGGCTGCCCGCGCCTTGTCGTGCCGCCCCATTCGGGCGTCATGTCGTCGCTCGGGCTGCTGGCCGCCCCGGTCGCGTTCGAGCGCAGCCGGGCCGTCAGGCAGATTCTGGAGGCGGTGGACCTCGCTGCACTGGAAGCCGGGTTCCGCGCGCTCGAAGCCGAGGCCGGAGAGCTGATGCCGGACGGCGCCGCCATCGTGCGCCGCAGCGTCGATCTGCGCTATTCGGGCCAGGACTATCCGCTCGAGGTCGAGGTCGCGGCGCCCTGCGACACCCCCATGACGAAGGGCGACTGGGAGGCGCGCTTCGAGGCGCTCTACCGTTCTCATTACGGCAAGGTGGACGACGACAACCCCGTCGAACTCGCAAGCATCCGGGTGCATGTGAGCCAGCCCCCGCCCGCGCTTGCGCTCGCCCGGCCGCCGGCGACGGCCGACGCTCCGCCCAAGGCATGGCGCGACATCCATATATCGCCGGGCGCCGGCATGGAGCGGGCGCCGGTATATGAGCGGGCGGAACTGCGCATCGGACAGGAGATCGTCGGGCCCGCGGTCATCGAAGAGCCGGAATCGACGACCGTCATCGGTCCGGGCGACCGGCTGCGCGTGGACCCGCTCGGGTGCCTCGCGGTGGACCTCGTCATCCACCGGCCCGCCGCCTCCGACGACGATGCAAACGAGACGCCTCGCCCGGCGGCGCTCGGGCGGCCGTAAATGCAGCTCGACCCCGTCACCATCCAGATCCTCTGGAACCGCCTCATCACCATCGTCGACGAGGCGGCGACCGGGCTCATGCGCACCGCCTATACCCCGTCCGTGAAGGAGTATCACGACTTCTGCTGCGCGCTGTTCGACGCCGATGCGCGGATGCTCTCGCACTCGACGGTCACGACGGCGGGGTTCCTCGGCATCGTTCCCGAAGTGCTGCGCAATTTCATCGCGAAATATCCCCCGGAGACCCTCAGGCCGGGCGACGCCATCATCACCAACGACCCCTGGATCGCGAGCGGCCACCTGATCGACATCTCGATCGCGGCCCCGATCTTTCATGGGGGCCGGATCGTCGGCTACACGCTGTGCATCGTCCACCATCTCGACATGGGGGGACGGATGTCCACGCTCGAATCGAAGGACATGTACGAGGAAGGGCTGAAAATCCCGATCCTCAAGCTCTACGACGAAGGACGGCTGAACGAGACCGTGTTCGACTTCATGCGGGCCAATATCCGGGTCCCGGACAAGGTGCTGGGCGATGTCCGGGCGCAGCTCGTCGCCAACAATGTGTGCTCGCGGGGGCTGAAGGCGCTGCTTGAGGAATACCGGCTGGACGGCCTCGAAGCGCTCGGGGCCGAGGTCATCGACCGGACCGAGTCCAGCCTGCGGCGCAAGATTGCGGCGCTGCCCGACGGGTCTTACCGCAATGTGGCGGTGCTTCCGAAGGTCCCGGGCTGCGACGACGAGGTCGTGGTGAAGATCGATGTCACGGTGGCGGGCGACGGGATCACCGTCGATTACTCGGGCTCGTCGGGCGAGGTCGGGGCGGCGATCAACTGCTCCTACAACATGACGCGCTCCTACACGGCCTACCCCGTCAAGCTCGCGCTCGACCCCCATGTGCCGAACAATGACGGCGGCCTGCGCCCCATCGAGGTGATTGCGCCGGAGGGCACCATCGTCAACTCCCGCCCGCCGGCCGCCACCTGGGGCCGGACGATGATCTCGCACCTCTTTCCCGAGATCGTCTTCGCGACAATGGAAGCCGTCATGCCGGAGTCGATCCTCGCCTCGAACGGCGGCTGTCCGGCCAACGAGGTCTATCTTCACGGCCGCCATGCGGACGGCCGGTCGTTCCTCGCGATCGCGCAGCACAGCGGCGGCTTCGGCGCGAGCGCTCGCCATGACGGCTATGCCTGCCTCTGCTTCCCCAACAACACGCGCAACATTCCCGTCGAGGTGACCGAGAACGAGGCGCGGATGTACTATGTCCGCAAGGAACTCCGCACCGACTCGGGAGGGCCGGGCCGCAACCGGGGCGGGCTCGGCCAGGAGATCGAGTTCGCCATCCTCGACGGCGGCAACGAGGGCGCCCGGGACGTCGAGAGTTCGGTGCGCCTCAGCGGCCGCACCGAGGACGGCCCCTTTCCGGTGTTCGGCCGCCTCGGCGGCCGGAACGGGCGCGGGAGCGGCCTCTGGCACAATGGCGGGCCGGTCGACCACGGCGTCTACCGGCGTCTCGCTCCCGGCGACCGCGTGCGGTTCGTGCTGAGCGGCGGGGGCGGCTACGGCGACCCGTTCGAGCGCGAGCCCGGGCGCGTGCTCGCCGACGTCGGACAGGGCTATGTGTCGATCGAAAGCGCCGAGGAGGAATACGGCGTCGTCATCGACCCAGCGACGATGACCGTCGATGCCGACGCGACCCGCCGCCTCCGCGCCCCGGGAGGGCCGCCGGCGAAGTGAGGGCCGGCGGCCCCTTTTGCCGCTGGAAGACCTAGAAGAAGACGTAGGAGCGGACCACCACGTTCTTGCGGCAACGCGCGTCGGCAGGCGCCGTCGGATCGATGCAGGCCGAGTGGAACGACCAGCGCGACACCGAACCGTCCGTGACCGAGTCGTAGCATTTCAACATCGACACTTCCGTCGGTCCCTGCCGCGGGAACCAGTACCACTCATGGTCCGGACGGTAGGTGAAGCGCGTCGTCTCCCCCACCCGGTCGTCATAGATGCGGTAGTTGTTGATGTAGGGCTGGTCGGCGAAGGAAGGCCACGCGCACAGCACGAAGGGGAACTGCTCCACCGTCTCCATCGGCTTGGCGAGGTTGATCGACATGAACCGCCGCGACATCTTCGCGTCGGCCTCGGCCTCCGTGTAATGCTGCGTGCGCCCGAAGTTGCGCAGGTTCTTCGTCAGCAATTCGCGGCAGCGCACGCGCCCGCTATTGTCGTTCAGATCGTTATGCACGAGGTTGACATAGCGCGCGTTCACGCCGGGGTTCTTGGCGTCCTGGTCTTCCGTGCGGTCGCCCTGGTAATCCTTGTCGAACACATCGTGGTTATAGACCAGCGCGTCGGTCGCATCGGGGAAGAAGTCCAGCAGGAGCTTCTCGATCTCCGGGTAGAACACGCGCTCAACCTCGGCCGAATCGTAGAAGTTGGTGCACTCGGACTCGAGATGCGCCAGCGAGACGCCGAGCCTGTCCATGCATTCCGGGCTGCTGGGCGAGAGGCCCGGATAATATTCGCCGATCCGGCGCGCATCGCGCAGCATCTGCGGGAAATAGAGGCTGCGGTCCCTGAGCTCGTCCTCGGCCTTGCGCAACACGTCCGCCTCGGCCTTGCGCGCCGGGTCCCGCCAGAGCGCATTGGACGGCACGATGGAATAGGACGGATGCTCGTAAACGGTGTAGCGCAGCGGAAGCGCCACGCCGCCCTCGGGGACCTCGAAACCGTTGGCGCGGATATAGTCCAGGCATTCCTCATACTCGCGGAAACCGGGACCCCACTTGGTCTCGATGGGCCCCGGAGGCGCATTGTCGAGCCGGTCGATCAACGCCTGGCTGTGCCCCTCGGCGATCTGCTGGAGCGCCGCTTCCAACGCCGCCCCGGTTCCGGCATCGCCGTTCCGGTCGAACGACATGTAGGAGAGGCCGCCATTCGCGGCGATGGGCGGCGGCTGCCCTTCCGTCAACTGGAGCGACGGCACATAGGCCGGCGAACCCGCATCCGCCTCAACCCGGTTCCCGATGGCTTGCTGCCCGTCCATTACTCGTCCTCCGGCTGGATAATTCCTATTATGAAGGAAAGGACTCCCGTTTTCCAAGGCTCCCGCCCCCGCACAGCATTCGTGCGACGGGTGCACAAATGCCTGCGCCGCAAGAGCGACTTCGTAACACTGCACACAGGAAGCGCCGCATGACCCATCCAATTGTCTCGCGCGAAACATGGCTTGAAGCCCGCCGGGCGCTTCTCGAACGCGAAAAGGCGTTCACGCGCGAACGGGATGCGCTGGCCGCCGCCAGACGGGCCCTGCCGTGGGTCGAGGTCCGGGAGGATTACCGGTTCGAGAGCGAAATCGGCGAGGTCCGCCTCGGCGACCTGTTCGACGACAGGAGCCAGCTTATCGTCTCGCATTTCATGTTCGGGCCGGACTGGGAGGCGGGCTGCCCGAGCTGTTCCTTCTGGGCCGACGGCTACGACCCGATGGTCGTCCACCTGGCGGCCCGGGATGTCGCGTTCGCGGCCGTGTCGCGCGCGCCACTTGCCTCGCTCCTCACCTATCGCGACCGCATGGGCTGGCGCTTCCCGTGGATCTCGTCGCTGACGAGCCGCTTCAACATGGATTTCGGCGTTTCCTTCGACGAAGACGCGCTGGCGGCGGGGCCGGTCTCCTACAACTACCGCGAAACGCCCATGCGCGGCAGCGAGGCCCCGGGCCTCAGCGCCTTCTGCAAGGACGAGGCCGGGCGGATATTCCACACCTATTCCTGCTATGCGCGCGGGCTGGACGCGATGAATGCGGCTTACCAGCTTCTCGATCTCGTGCCGAAGGGCCGCGATGAGCAGGACCTGCCGTTCCCGATGAGTTGGGTGCGCCGCCGCGACGAATATTGAGCCTGTCCCGATGCCGCGGCCATCCTGTTACCCGCCGGACTTTTCTCGGACTCCTAGAAGAAGACGTAGGAGCGGACCACGACGTTCTTGCGGCAGGAGGCATCGGCCGGCACCGTCGGGTCCTGGCAGGCCGTGTGGAACGACCAGCGCGACACCGAGCCGTCCGTGACCGAGTCGTAGCATTTCAGCATCGACACTTCCGTCGGCGTCTGACGCGGGAACCAGTACCACTCATGGTCCGGACGGTAGGTGAAGCGCGTCGTCTCGCCCACGCGGTCGTCATAGATGCGGTAGTTGTTGATGTAGGGCTGGTCGGCGAAGGAAGGCCACGCGCAGAGCACGAAGGGGAACTGCTCCACCGTCTCCATCGGCTTGGCGAGATTGATCGACATGAACCGCCGCGACATCTTCGCGTCGGCTTCCGCCTCCGTGTAATGCTGCGTGCGCCCGAAGTTGCGCAGGTTCTTCGTCAGCAACTCGCGGCAGCGCACGCGCCCGCTATTGTCGTTCAGGTCGTTGTGCACGAGGTTGGCGTAACGGGCGTTTACACCGGGATTCTTGGCGTCCTGGTCTTCCGTGCGGTCGCCCTGATAGTCCTTGTCGAATACATCGTGGTTATAGACCAGCGCGTCGGTCGCATCGGGGAAGAACTCCAGCAGAAGTTTCTCGATCTCCGGATAGAAGACGCGCTCCACCTCGGCCGAATCGTAGAAGTTGGTGCACTCGGACTCGAGATGCGCCAGCGAGACGCCAAGCCTGTCCATGCATTCCGGGCTGTCGGGCGACAGGCCCGGATAATATTCGCCGATCCGGCGCGCATCGCGCAGCACTTGCGGGAAGTAGAGGCTGCGGTCCCTGCTTTCGTCTTCCGCCTTGCGCAGCAGTTCCGCATCGGCCTTCCGCGCCGGGTCCCGCCAGAGGGCGTTGGACGACACGACGGAGTAGGACGGGTGCTCGTAAACGGTGTAGCGCAGGGGAAGCGCCACGCCGCCTTCCGGAACTTCGAAACCGTTGGCGCGGATATAATCCACGCATTCCTGATATCCGCGAAAACCCGGGCCCCATTTGGTCTGAATGGGTCCCGGAGGCGCATTCCCGATCCAGTCTGTGAGCGCCTTGCTGTGTCCGTCGGCAATCTCCTGGAACGCCGCCTCCATCGCGGCTGCGGTTCCGGCATCGCCGTCCCGGTCGAACGACATGTAGGAGAGGCCGCCATTCGCCGCGATGGGCGGCGGCTGGCCTTCCGTCAACTGGAGCGGCGGCACATAGGCGGAAGACTCCGCGCCCGCCTTCGCCGCAGCCTCGTTTCCGATCGCTTCCTGCCCGTCCATGACATGTCCTCCAGCCGAAGAAATCCTAATCTGGCACAGCAGACCGGCGTCTTCCAGCACCGGCGCTTCCAGGTCACGCCATCGCGGCCAGACGGTATTTCATCCGCTCCGTCGCAGAGACCAGGGCGGAGCGGATGCCGAATTCCATCGCCGAATGGCCGGCCTCCGGCACCGGCATATAGTCCGCTCCGGGCCAGGCGCGGGCCAATTCGTCCGCTGTCGCGATCGGGCAGACGACATCGTAGCGCCCCTGGACGATGGTCGCCGGCAGGCTCTCTATGCGGTGGAGGTCATCGAGAAGCTGGCCGTCCCGGAGGAACAGCCGATTCTTGAAATAGTGCGCCTCCAGCCGCGCAAGCGACAGGGCGGCGCGGTCTCCGGCCACGGCGGCCGTGTCCGCGGGGCCGGGCCTCAGCGCGGAACAGGCGCTTTCGTAACGCGACCAGGCGCGCGCGGCGGGCAGGTGGACGCGCGGGTCCGGGTCCATCAGCCGGCGGTGATAGGCCGCCAGCAGCCCGTCGCCACGCTCCTCGGGCGGGACCGGCGCGAGGAACGCCCTGTGCGCCTCCGGGAAGAAGGTGCCCATGCCGTGCAGGAACCAGTCGACTTCTGCCCGCCGCCCGAGGAAGACGCCGCGCAGGACGAAACCGAGGCAGCGTTCCGGATGCGCCTCTCCGTAGGCAAGCGCGAGCGTGCTGCCCCAGGACCCGCCGAACACCAGCCACCGGTCCACCGACAGGTGCCGGCGCAGCGTCTCGATGTCGCGGATGAGATGCTGCGTGGTGTTCGACTGGGTCTCCGCGCCCGGCGTCGAACGGCCGGCGCCGCGCTGGTCGAACAGCAGGATGCGGTAGGCCGCCGGGTCGAAGAAGCGCCGATAGGCCGGCGTGCAGCCGGCTCCCGGCCCGCCATGCAGGAAAAGCACCGGCAGCCCCCTTGGGCTGCCCGCCTCCTCCCAATACATGACATGGCCGCCGTCCAACGGCAGCATGCCGCTCTGCGCCGCTTCTATTGCCGGAAAGAGATCCGTCCGCCCGCCCATCGCTCAAACCTTAGCGGCCGCTTTGCAAGGCTTCCAGACACCGATCTTGGCCAGCTCCTCCACCCCGCTCAGGCTGCAGACTTGCGGCAAAAGCAGGACGCCGTGATCGGCACGTCCGCCCGTGCCATGGCGATATCCAGCTTCTGCCGGACGATCGCCGCCTCGTCCTTGCGCCCGAGACGCTCAAGGCACTCGAAATAGCCCTGCAGGCTCCAGACATTGTCGGGATGCTGGCAAGCGCGGCTCACGGTGGCGTCGTAGCCCAGATCGGCGCGATAGACCGCCGCCGCCTCCTCGACCCGGTTCTGTTCGAGAAGCAGCGCGCCGAGCGCATGGCGCGTCGGCTGCATCCAGCCCCACGGCTCGTCGTAGGCGAGGTCGTCCGACAGTGCCACCGACCGGCGCAGAAGCTCGAAGGCCGTTGCGTGCTCGCCGCGGCGGTAGGCGATTTCCCCGCGCATCATCGCCCGCGCCACAGCCAGGATGTCACGACAGGAATTGTTGAAGACGTATCGGCTGTCCGGCACCTTGTCGAACGCCGCCTCGAAGGCGTCCGCTTCCCTCTCTGCCGCCCCGACATTGCCCAGCACCGCGTTGGCGACCGCCCTGGCATAATGCGTCATCGCGAGCGTGACGCAGTACAGCTTGCGGTCCGCCGGCAGATCGAACGCCAGAATGTCCTCCCAGCGCCCGAACCGCACGAGCACATGCAGTTTCATCGCCACGAACCCTTCCAGCCAGTCGGCCATGGGCGGCGAGCGCACGGCAAGCAGATCGGCCGGAAGCCCCGCCGCCATTTCTTCCGCCGCATCGAGCGCGTCCCGGAACCGCCCGAGGAACATCGCGCCGTAAATCTTGAAATGGATGTTGTGGCAGCGGTAGAGCGAATAGAAATTGACCGCGCCCTCGCGAGCCAGGAATTTACGGTCGGCGGCGATCGCCGCCCCGTTCGAACGGACGACCGCGGCATAGTCGCCGCAGAGCACGTCGATATGGGTCGGCATGTGCCGGAGATGCCCGGCGTCCGGCACGGCATCGCGCAGCAGTTCGCAGGCGCCCAGCGCGCGCTCCGGATGCGGGGACATCTCCATCAGGTGGATATACATGTGCAGCAGCCCCGGATGCGGCGGTTCGCCTCGTCCCGCACGCGCCTCCATGCCGCGCTCGAGCACCTCGGCCGCCTCGGCCGTATGCGCGCCGTCGGCAATTCGCCCGGTCTTCAGGTCCCACAACGCCCAGGGTGTCAGGTTCATCAGCGCTTCGGCAAACAGGGCCTGAATGTCGCAATCGTCCGGATGGGCCCTGTACACATCCCTCATTGCCGCGGCCCAGGCATGGTTCCAGGCGTCCATTCCGTCCTCCGGCCGAGCGGAGGGACAGCGCTTGCCGATGGCGTCGATAAGGGCCCTTTCCGCCGCAGTGGCGCCAGCGGAATGGCTGAGCGCACGCTCCGCCGCCTCGCGGGCCGCCCGGACCGACTGAACTAGGTCCTCGTCGTCAAAGCCGTCCCAGGGCTTGTTGTAGTTGGGCCCCGATGCGTAGGCGACGCCCCACCAGGCCATGGCGCAGGTCTCATCGGCGTCGAGCGCCCGCTGGAAACAGGCAACGGCCTCTCCATGATTGAAGCCGTACGTCCAGATCAGCCCGCGGTCGAACCACAGCTGCGCCTCGGCGGAGCGCGTCGTCACCGGCCGGCTGTAGCCTCCAAGGTCGAAATAGGAACTATCGTCCGCCATGATGCCGCCTGCGCTCCTCTCCGGACCGTTTGAAATCTCCGGGCGTCCGCGGGGCCTGCACACTAATGAACGCTGTGCGATGCTTCCAGACGCCCATGCCACGCCTGTCCCTCGCCCTGCTCCTGGCGCTGTTCGCCTGCCCGTCTGCCGCGAGCGCCGCAAACCTGAAGCTTGCCGATGTGCGCCTGCTGGAAGGCGCCGCGCCGGTGGTGGAGGCCTTCCTGGCGCGGCCCGGCCTCCGTTTTGAGCCGGAGCCCGTCCGCCTGGACCGGCACGGCAGACGCCTCGCGCATGTATTTTCGGGCCCGCTCTGGCTGCAGCGCGAACTGGTGGCGCGGGGCCTCGCGATAGTCGCGCCGCCGCTCGTTTCCCGCGAGCGCGCCCAGGCCCTGCTGGCGCTGGAGCGCCGTGCCCGCATCTCCGAGCCGGGCCTCTGGGCGCGGATTGAGGCGCGGGCCGTCGCGGCCGACCGCGCGCGCTCGGTCCTCGACCGCTTCGCCATCGTGGAAGGCCGTGTCCTGTCGATGCGCCGGGGCTTCCGCAGCAGCTTCGTCAATTTCGGCCCGGACTGGCGCGAGGATTTCACCATCTACCTTCGGCGCGGGCGCATCTCGCGCGCCTTCCCGGAGGGGTCGCTCGAAGGACGGCGGGTCCGGGTTCGCGGCTGGGTGTATTACAGCAACGGCCCCGCCATAGAGCTCGCCGACCCGCTCTACCTCGAAAGGCTCGGCCGATAGGGCGGGCGGCTCAGCCCGACAGCCCCTGGCGGTAGCTCAGCGCCTCCGCGATGTGCAGGCGGCCCACCCGCTCGGTGGCGTCCATGTCGGCCAGCGTGCGTGCCACCCGGAGCACGCGGTGGTAGCCGCGCGCCGAGAGCCGCAGCCGCTCCGTCGCGCTCTGCAGGAGGGAGACGCCCGCTTCGTCCGGCGCTGCCGCCTCCGCCAGCAGCGCGCCGTCGATATCCCCGTTCAGGGCCGGCTCTCCATAGCGCGCCGCCTGCCTGTCGCGCGCCTCGGCGACGCGGGCGGCCACATGCCGGCTGCTCTCCGCCGGCGGCGGCAGGGCCAGGTCCGCGGCGGCCACGCGCGGCACGTCCACGAACAGGTCGAAGCGGTCCAGCAGCGGGCCGGAGAGGCGCCGGCGATAGTCCGCCGCGCAGCGCGGCGCGCGGTTGCAGGCGCGGTCCGGCTCGTCGATATGGCCGCAGCGGCAGGGGTTCATCGCCGCGACCAGCTGGAAACGGGCCGGATAGGCGACATGGCGGTTGGCGCGCGCGATCGCCACCCGGCCGACCTCCAGCGGCTGGCGCAGCGCCTCCAGCGCGGGGCGCGCGAACTCCGGCAGTTCGTCCAGGAACAGCACGCCCCGGTGCGCAAGCGAAATCTCTCCCGGCGCGGCGCGCTGCCCGCCGCCGACCAGCGCCGTCATGGACGAGGAGTGGTGCGGGTCCCGATAGGGGCGCCGGCGCGGAATGCGTCCCGCTTCCAGCGCGCCGGCGGCGCTGTGGATCCGGGATACTTCGAGCGCCTCGGCCGGCTGGAGCGGCGGCAGCACGCCGGGGAGGCGGGCGGCCAGCATCGACTTGCCGGCCCCGGGCGGCCCCGACAGCAGCAGGTTGTGGCCGCCGGCCGCCGCGATCTCCAGCGCCCGCTTGGCGGTTTCCTGGCCCTTGATGTCGTGGAGGTCGAGTCCGTCCGCCTCGGGGGCGATCTCGCCCGGCTCCGGCTGCGCCAGCAATTGCCGGCCGCGAAAATGGTTGAGCAGCGCCAGCAGCGTCTTCGGCGCCAGCACTTCGAGATCGCCCGCCCAGGCGGCCTCCGGCCCGTTGTCCGCCGGGCAGATCAGGCCCCGGCGCGACTCCACCGCCGACATGGCGGCCGACAGCACGCCGGCGACCGCGGTCAGCGCCCCGTCGAGCCCGAGTTCGCCGAGCGCGACATGGCCCGCAATGTCCTCCTGCTGCACCGCTCCCATCGCCGCCAGCAGGCCGAGCGCGATGGGCAGGTCGAAATGGCTGCCTTCCTTCTGCAGGTCCGCCGGCGCCAGATTGACAATGATCCGCTCCATCGGCAGGCCGAGCCCGATGGCGGCCAGCGCCGCCCTCACCCGCTCGCGGCTCTCCGCCACCGCCTTGTCCGGCAGGCCGACGACATGGAACGCCGCCAGGCCGCTGCCGAGATGCACCTGGACATCGACCTCGCGCACCTCGATCCCGTCAAAGGCGACCGTCGAGACATGCGCGACCGCCGGGCGGCCGCTCACCTGGCCGGCCCCGCGCCGCCCCGCTCGGCGAGGCGTCCCTCCACCGCATCCCAGATGAGAGCGGCGATCCGCGTCCCGTCGAAGCGTTCGATCTCCTGGATGCCCGTGGGAGAGGTCACGTTGATCTCGGTTAGATAGCCGCCGATCACGTCTATGCCGACGAAGGTAAGGCCGCGTTCTCGCAGCGCCGGGCCGATGATCTCGCAGATCTCGGTCTCCCGCGCCGTCAGGCCGCTTTTCAGCGGCGTGCCGCCGACATGCATGTTGGCCCGCGACTCGCCGGCGGCGGGCACGCGGTTGATGGCGCCGACCGCTTCGCCCTCGACCAGGATGATGCGCTTGTCGCCTTCCCGCACCTCCGGCAGGTAGCGCTGGGCGATGACGGGGTCCCGCGACGAGGCGAGGAACATTTCGAGCAGCGAGTTCAGGTTCTCGTCGTCCTCGCGCAGGTGGAAGACCCCGGCCCCGCCATTGCCGAACAACGGCTTGAGGATGATGTCCCGGTGTTCCGCGCGGAAGGCGGCGATCTCGCCCTCGTCGCGCGTAATCAGGGTCGGCGGCATCACGCCTTCGAACCGGGTGACGAACAGCTTCTCCGGCGCATTGCGCACCGACGCCGGATCGTTGACCACCAGCGTTTCGGGGTGGATATGCTCCAGCAGGTGGGTCGCGGTGATGTAGGACATGTCGAAGGGCGGATCCTGGCGCATCATCACCACATCGAAGCCCGCGAGGTCCGCCGTCTCGGCCGCGCCGAGCGTCGAATGCCGGCCCTTCTCGCGCCTGAGCGTCATCGGGTGTCCGCGCGCCGTCAGCCGCCCGTCCCGGAAGGCGAGCCCGTCCGGCAGGTAGTGGAACAGCGAATAGCCGCGCGCCTGGGCTTCGAGGCAGAGCGCAAAGGTGCTGTCAGCGTCGATATCGACGCTCTCGATCGGGTCCATCTGAACGGCGACGGCGAGAGTCATGGGTCAGGAATCCAGTCGGGAAATGCGGAACGCCCGCGCATCATATCGCGACCGCCTCCGCTGCGCACGATGGCGCGGCAAACCGTCAGTTGAGGCGGGCGCGGAAGCGCTGGATCAGGGCCGCCGCCTCGAGCCGGGCGCCGTCGGCGGCCTCCATCGCGATATAGCGCTCCAGGCTCTCGACCGCGCCCTTGAACCGGCCGAGCACGGCTTCCAGCATCGCCCGCTCGCGCAGCAGCTCCGCCAGACCGGGCGCGATCCAGGTCATGCGCTCCAGCATCGCCAGCGCCGCTTCGAACTGCCGCCGGCGCGCCAGCCGCAGGCGGATATTGTTCTGCAGCCTCAGCAGCACGCCCCGGTCCGCGGTCGCGCGGAAGTGGGCCGTTTCGAGCTCCGCCGAGGGGCCGTACGCCGCCTTCAGCATCTGGCGGAGCGCCGGCGGCTCGCGCACCGCGCCCCGCTCGAACGGATCGACGATCTCGCTCCGGTTCACCCGGATGAGGAAATGGCCCGGAAAGTCGAGGCCCTCGACATGCGCGCCGAGCCGGCGCCCCGCCGCCATGTAGAGGATGCCGAGCGCGACCGGCAGGCCCTTGCGGCGGTCGATCACGCGCAGCAGGTTGGCGTTCTGCAGATCGTCATAGGTCGCCCGGTCGCCCGTATAGCCGAACGCGCCACCGAGCGTGGAGGCCAGCCGGTCCGCGCTGCCCGCCGCCTCGGCGAGCTCGTCGAAATGGCTGCGGTAGCGGTCGAGCGGCACGCCCGGCCGGTCGAACGAGCCGAGCAGCAGGGCCGCCTCGCCGATGTCGAACGGCTCCTCTCCCCGCGCGCCGATCTCGCGCAGCCTGGCTTCCGCCGTGCTCATGCGACCCCCCTCCCGCCGCCGTCCTCGTCCCTCCAGGCGTCCGCAATCACGATGGGCAGCCGTCCCGGCACCACTGCCATGACATCGAACCGGACGGCATGGTCGCGATAGCGGGGATTGGCCGCGAGGAAACGCCGCGCCGCCATCGCGATGCGGCGGCGCTGGCGCTCCGGCACCGCCTGCCGGGCCAGCGCCTCCGTCGGCCGCGCCTTGACCTCGACCATGACCAGCCGGCGGCCGCGCCGCGCGATCAGGTCGATTTCGCCCACCGGCGTCCGGTAGCGGCGCGCCAGCACACGGTAGCCGGCGAGGCGCAACCGCCAGGCGGCGAGGCGTTCGGCCCGGCGGCCGCGTCTGTCACCCGTCTCCGGCAAGCAGCGCCAGCCCTCGCTTGTACAGGTCGCGCCGGGGCCGGCCGGAAACCTCGGCGAGCTCGCTCGCCGCCCGGGCGAGCCCCAGGGCCGAAATCCGTTCGGCCAGCAATGTGTCGGAAATCTCGGCGGGCGCCGCCCTGCCGGGCGGCCCGACGACGATGACGATTTCGCCCCGGGGCGGGCCGGACTTCGCATAGCGCGCCGCGAGTTCGTCCAGTCCGCCGCGGGCGATCTCCTCATGGCGTTTGGTGAGTTCGCGGGCGACCGCCGCCTCGCGCGCGCCCAGCACCGCCGCCATGTCCGCCAGGCAGCCCGCGAGCCGCGTCCCCGCCTCGTAGGCCAGAAGCGTCGCCGGCGCCTCGACCCAGGACGCCAGCGCCCGCCGGCGCGCCGCCTGCCGCGCCGGCAGGAACCCCAGGAAGGCGAAACGGTCGGGCGCCAGGCCGGAGAGCTGCAGCGCCGTGAGCGCCGCGTTCGCCCCCGGCGCCGAAGTCACTGCGAGGCCCTCCGCCCGGACCGCCCGCACGAGGCCGAAGCCGGGATCCGACACGAGCGGCATCCCGGCGTCGCTCGCCAGCGCCACCGCCTTTCCCGCCCGGATCGCCGCCACCAGCTTCGGCCGCACGCGCTCCGCATTGTGGTCATGGTAGGCGGTAAGGCGCGCCTTCAGCCCGTGGATATGCAACAGGCGGCGGGTCACGCGGGTGTCTTCGCAGGCGACCAGGTCCGCCGCCGCCAGTATGTCGAGGGCGCGCAGCGTGATGTCGCGCGCATTGCCGATGGGCGTCGCCACCAGGTAAAGGCCCGGCGGCAACCGTCCCGCCGCCGCCCCGGATGCTTTACGCGCCGGACCGGGAGGGTTAGCTTCGCGCACCGTTGCACCGTCGGAGACGGGTCGTGAACACGGCATTCTGGCGCTTCGCCTCTTTCGCGCTGCTCGGCCTGGCGCTGGCTGCCTGCGAGCACTCGGGGACGGGCAAGCCTAGCCCGCCCGCGCCTCGTGCGAAAGCGCCCGCCGCGACAGCCCCGCCTCCTGCGCCGCCGCAGCCGCCCTCGGCAGCCGCGCCGTCGCGGCCGGAGGGTTTTCGCGCGGCCCTGCTTGCGCCGCTCTCGGGCCGTCACGCGGAACTGGGCGCGGCGATGCTGAACGCCGCCCAGCTGGCGCTCTACGACGCCGCCGGCGAGGATTTCGTGCTGATGCCGATGGACACGGTCGGACATCCGGCGGGCGCGGCGCAGGCGGCCCGGCAGTCGGTGCAACGGGGCGCCGACGTCCTGCTGGGTCCGATTTTCGGGTCGAACGTCACGGCGGCCACCGAGGCGGCGGACGCGCCGAACCTGCCGGTCTTCGCCTTTTCGAACGACCGGACGGCCCTCCGGCCGGGCGTGTGGCTTTTCGGCCTGCCGCCGGAAGAGGAGGTCAGGCGGCTGGTCGGCCACGCCGCCGGCGAGGGCCGCAGGCGGCTGGGCCTGCTGGCTTACGATACCGGGTTCGGCCGCTATGCCGCCGGGGCCGCCGCGCGGGCCGCCCGCGCGCATGGCGCCATCGTGGTCCGGCAGGGTTTCCTGGCTCCCGGACTCGACGCGAAGGAGCTTTCCGAGCGGGTGCGCAGGTTCGCCGGCGCGCCGGTCAAGCGCACGCCGGAGGCCGACGAGCGGCCCCCGCCCTTCGACGCCGTCCTGATCGCCGCGGAAGGCGAGGCGCTGCGCTCGGCCGCCGCCCTGCTCGCCTTTCACGGCATCGACCCGAAGCAGGTCCGGTATCTGGCGACGGGCGTCCGGCCCGACAGGCTGCCGCTGGACGAGCCGAGCCTGGCCGGCGCCTGGTATGCGGGCTCGCCGCCGGAGGCGTTCGACCTGTTCTCCCGGCGCTACGAAGCCGTGTACGGCGCCGCCCCGCCACGCCTTGCGGGCCTTGCCTACGATGCGACCGCAATCGCCGCCATGCTGTCGGCGGACCGCCGCGCGGGCGCGCTGGACATGGCCGCCCTCACCGCCCCGGACGGCTTTTTCGGCGCCGGCGGCTTCTTCCGCTTCCGGCGCGACGGCGCGGTCCAGCGGGCGCTCGCCATATTCGAGATCGCGCCGGACGGCCCTCGTCTCGTCGACCCCGCCCCCGAACGCTTCGACACGGAAGCCCGCCCGGTGGGCTGACGCGCGGTTCGGGCCGACAACCGGCGGGGAGGCTCCGTATTCCGTTTCTGCGGTTCCCGAACGCCTCTGATGTTGATCTGTCCTTCACGCAGGCATATTCCGGCATCATGAAGACCACCGTCGATATTCCGGACCGCGAGCTTGAGGATGCCATCAGGTTCACGAAGGCCGGGACGAAGCGCGAAGCCGTCGTCGGCGCCATCGTGGATTTCAATCGCCGTATGCGCATGGCCGAACTGGCCTCACGCGCCGGCACATGCAGCGAGCTGATGACGCCGGAAGAGCTTCAGACCCTGCGTCGCCGAGGCTGATCCTTAATTCGCGGACCCGCTTCCGGAACTCCCCATCGACGAAGGCGTATGGCGGCAGGCCTGCAACCTTGCCCGGCAAGCGAGGGCGCAGGGCGTAACGGTTCCGGCCGTCAATGTGCTCATCGCCGCCTGCGCACGGCATCATGGAGCCGCTATCGAAACCGCCGATTCCGATTTCGAGCGTCTCGCGTCGGTCGGTCCCTGACCGCGTGCTGCGCTGGATTGTCATCACGCCGGACATGTACCGCGTGCGTTATTCCGACGCCCCGCCCGAGACCAACAGCAATTTTGGCTTCAACCTGCCCTGGTTGGGACCGCCTGTTCGGTCAGCACCTACCAGGCGCAACCGGACCTCGGGCACGAGCGAATGACGACCGGCCTCGACATGTTCCGGGAACGCAGCGAACTGCGCCTGCACAGATTGCTGCCTCAGCCGTTTCGGCGGGTTGGCGGGGACTATGCGATCAACCGGCATCCGCAAGAACGCAGCCGCTCCGAATGACGTGGTACGACATTCGTGAAAAATCTCCAGAATTTTCATTTTTTGTTCCCGGCGGGGCTTGACATTTGGCGGTATGGTGTATGATGAAAGTAGAGAGAGGCGGCTTCCGGGGCCGCCTTTCGGCGTTTCTGCAGAAAGCGACCGGCTGGGGGCCGAAAAAGCCCCCGGCGTGAGCAAGCGCGAGAGGTGCGTGCG
>JAJDVH010000027.1 GCA_022826185.1 Alphaproteobacteria bacterium | reverse complement strand
GTTTCGCGCGTATCGCGGCGGCGGGGGCGCGCGGGCGCGGGCGGGTGTCGGCGCCGGCGCGGTTCGCGCACCTGATTGCGCGCGCGAGACGCCGGACGCACCTCGCCCGTCCGTTCCCGCCGGGGTCTTTTTCGCGGCCCCAGCCGGTCGCTTTCTGCAGAAACGCCGAAAGGCGGCCCCGGAAGCCGCCCCTCTCTCTACTTTCATTCTACACCATATGGGGGAAAGTCAAGCCCCTATCGGAACATAAAATGAAAATGCCGGATATTTTTTCACGGAATGCCGGTGGAAACGAGGTCCGGACCGCACTTCGCCGGTATGGCCGGGTCGGCGATCAGGCCCGTATGGGCAGCATCGTCCCGACGCCCTCCCGCCTGGCCCGCTCCAGGAGTGCGACCGCGGTTGCAAGGTCCTCAAGCGCAATGCCGAGATTGAAGGCCAGAATGCGCTGCGCATCGGAGGTCCTGGCGCCCTTGCCATGCGCCACGAGCTCCGCGAGCGTCGAATCCACGCGGGCCACTCCGGGAAACTTCCCCTCATTCAGCCGTGCGTCCTCGATCTGCCCGAAGTCGTCGGTGAGCACGAGGTCCATCGCCCGGATCGCCTCGTCGGTGACATAGCTGTCATAGTCGATGGTGACGACCAGCGCGCCCGGCCCGATCCAGTCGGGGCGGATGACCGGCTTGCGGTCCTTCTCGATCGGCCCGCCCGTCACCAGCACGTCCGAGTTCCGGGCGACCTCTTCGGGGCCGCTCAGGCCCCGGACGGACCCGAAGCCGAACCTGCCCGTCATCTCCGCAACGAACCGGTCCCGGCGTTCCGGAACGATGTCGTAGCAGAGGCATTCGTCGAACCGGGGCCGGACGGCATGGACCGCCTCCAGATGCGCGCGCGCCTGCACCCCGCAGCCCAGGATGCCGAGGGTGCGGCCGCCCGCCTTCGCCAGGTGCCGGATGACCAGCCCCGACGCGGCGGCGGTACGCTTCCCGGTGATCCACTCCGCATCCATGACGGCGCACATCCGGCCCGTGGCGTCCTCGGTCAGGATATAGAGGCCCTGTATGTAGGGGAGGCCGATGGCCGGATTGGCCGGATCGCCGCTTTGCCACTTGCAGCCGGCATAGCCGAGCGCCGGGCTTGCGCAGACCATCGAGCTGTAGAAGCGCGGGCCGCCGCGGTGGAAGAAGATCTTGGGCGGCATCGTCACCTCGCCTGCCGCCTTCGCCCGGAACGCCTCTTCCAGAATGTCCACAAGCTCGCCCATGCCGAGGCCGAGCCTGTCGAGGTCGGCGCCGGACAGGTAGCGAACGGACCTCCGGGCTTCCACCATCGGAGTTTCCCGCCGCCCCGTCAGGCCCGCGCGGCGGCGATGGCCGTCAGAACGGATTCGGGCGTGACCGGAAGGCTGCTGACCTGCGCGCCCAGCGGCCTGATGGCGTCGTTCACCGCCAGCAGGACGGCGGCGGGCGCGCCGACCGTTCCCGCCTCGCCCGCGCCCTTGGCACCGAGCGCGGTGCCTTCCAGCGGCGTCTCGACATGGCCGACATGGATGTCGGGCATTTCCGCCGCCATCGGAACCAGATAGTCGGCGAAGCTCGCGTTCAGCATCTGGCCTTCCCCGTCGTAACAGCATTCCTCGAACAACGCCCCGCCGATGCCCTGGACGACGCCGCCCCTGATCTGCTCCTCGACCAGCAGCGGGTTGACGATGCGTCCGCAATCCTCGACGACCCAATGGTCGAGCAGGCGCACCTCGCCCGTCTCCGTGTCGACCTCCAGCGACGAGCCCTGCACCCCGTTGGCGAGCGCGAAGGGCACGGCGTCGGGAACATAGTGCCGGGTGACGGCGAGCTCCGGCTGCACCCCCGGCGGCAGCGTATCGTGGCGGAAATGGCCGATACGGCCGATCTCGGCGAGGGTTATCCGGGCCTCCCGCGTTGCACGGTCGCAGACCGCGCCGCCCGCGAGGTCGAGCCCGGCCGGATCGGCCTGGAGGATCGACCCCGCGAGTTCGAGGATATTCTGCCTGAGGCCCTGCGCCGCCCGCCATGCGGCCTCGCCGCCGATGGTCAACCCGCGCGAGGCCCAGGCGCCGCCGCCATAGGGAGTGAGCGCGGTATCCCCGCCCACCACGGCGACATGCTGCGGCGCGGTGCCGAGGCAGTCCGCGACGATCTGGGCGAGCGCGGCATGCGTGCCCTGCCCGATCTCGACGACCGAGGTGACGCAGCGCACCGCGCCCGAGGGTTCGAGGCGCACCGTCGCGCCGTCCTGGGTGCTGACATGCGCGCCGGCGGGGCCGTAGCGCTCCGGGCCGATGGAGGTCATTTCGAGGAAGGTGGCGACCCCGATGCCGCGATGGACCCCGTTTCGGCGCAGCGCGGCCTGCTCGGCGCGGAGCGCACCGTAATCCATCATCGCGACCAGCCTGTCGAGGCAGCGGCCGAGGCTCAGCCGGCGGATCCCGATTCCGCCCGGGGTCGTGAGCGGACAGGCCTCGTCGGTCCAGTAGTTGCGCCGCCGCATGTCCACCGGGTCGATGCCGGCGGCATCGGCCGCCCAGTCGACAAGCTGCTCGGTGACCGCGCAGGCGATAGGCTGGCCGACCGCGCGGTACATGCCCGAGGGCGGCTTGTTCTGGAAGGCGATGCGGAGCCGGCCCTCATAATGCCCGTTGGCGTAGGGCCCGCCCGTCATCATGATCGTCATCATGCCTTCATTGACCGGCGGGCGCCCGTAGGCGGCGTAGGCGCCGAAGGAGGAGAGCGCGTCCACGGCAAGGCCCCGGATGCCGCCGTCTTCGTCCACGCCCATGCGCGCGCTCACCGACTGGTCGCGGGCCTGCACGTCGCTGACGAAGGATTCCATGCGGTCGGCCACATACTTGACCGGCCGGCCGAGGAGCCTGCTGACGGCGGAGACCGCGATCTCCTCGCCATAGATGTGCAGCTTGATGCCGAACCCGCCGCCTATGTCGGGGGTCACGACCCGGACGAGGTGCTCGGGGATGCCCAGATGGCGCGACAGCGTATCCTGCTGGTGCCACGGCGCCTGGTGGCTGCCGTGGACGGTGAGCGTGCCCTCGCCCGGATCGTAGTCGGCGATCACGGCCCTCGGTTCGAGCGGCACGCCCGTGTGGCGCGCGAAGGAGAAACGGCCCTCCACCGTGTGCGCCGCTTCGGCGAGCGCGGCGTCCGGATCGCCCGCCCGGATCAGGGTCGCATAGCTCAGATTGCCGCCGAGTTCCGGATGGGCCGGCGCGGCGTCCGCGTCGAGCGTGCGGTCGCGAATGGCGGCGGCCGGCAGCGGCTCCCACTCGACGACCACCTCCGCCGCCGCATCCTCGGCTTCGGCGCGGCTGGCGGCCACGACGGCGGCGACGGGCTCGCCCTGCCAGGCGGCGCGGTCCACCGCGACGATGTGCTGCGGCGGCGACACCAGCGTCGGCAGGTTGTCGACGCTTGCCTGCCAGGGGCCGCAGACCCGGGCGATGTCCGCGCCGGTGAACACCCGCGCGTTCGGCACGGCGGCAATCGCCGGCGCGGGGTCGATCCTCACGATACGGGCGTGCGCGTGGGGGCTTCTGACGAAGGCGAGGTGGAGCAGGCCCGGAAAGCGGAGGTCGTCGGCATATCTGCCGCGCCCGAAGGCGAGCCGCCGCGCGGCGCTGCGCGGCAGGGGCCGCCCGACGGAAGGCGAAGGATCAGCCACCGAAGCGCCCCTGCATCGCCGTTTCGATGGCGTCGACGATGGCGTGGTAGCCGGTGCAGCGGCAGAAATTGCCCGAAAGGAACGCGCGGATCTCGGCGCGGGTCATCCGGCGGCCGGCCTCCAGCATCTCCGCCGCGGTCAGCAGCATGCCCGGCGTGCAGTAGCCGCACTGGAGCGCGTTGCGCTCGATGAAGGCCTGCTGGAGGTCGGCGATCTCGCCCGTGTCCGACAGGCCCTCTACCGTCCAGACATCGGCCCCGTCGGCCTGGACCGCAAGCATCAGGCAGCCGCGCACGACGGCGCCGTCCACGCGGACCGTGCAGGCCCCGCAGACGCCGTGCTCGCAGCCGAGATGGGAGCCGGTGAGGCCAAGCTCGATGCGCAGGAAGTCCACCAGGTGCTGGCGCGTCTCGACGCGCCTCGCAACCGCGTCGCCGTTGACGGTGAGCGCAATGTCGGCGAACTCCTGCATCGCCCCGCTCCCTCAGCCCGCCCGGACCATGCGGTCGAGCGCGCGCCCGGTCAGCACCTGCGCAAGGTGCAGGCGGGTTGCCGCCGAGGCATGGAAACTTCCGATCGGGTCGAGATCGCCGCCAAGCGCGGCCTTCACCGCCTGCTTCACATCGCCGGACCATGCCCTGCCTTCGGCCGCGGCCGAGGCGGCCCCGGCGAACAGCGGCCGGTCCTCGCTGCCGAAACAGGCCAGGCGGACGTCGCTCAGCACGGCGCCGTCGACATGGGCGTGGCAGCACACGCCCGCCAGCGCGAAGTCGCCGTGGCGCCGGGCGAACTCCAGGAAGGACGAGCGGTAGCCGGCGGCGAGGGCCGGGATGCGGGCCTCGACCAGAAGCTCGTCCTCGGCGAGCGCCGTCTCGTAAAGCCCGTGGAAGAAGGACCGCGCCGGCACCGTGCGCCGCCCGCGCAGGCTCGCCAGCACGAAGGTGGCGTCGAGCGCGACCGCGCAGGCCGGCAGTTCGGCGGCGGGGTCGGCGAGCGCGATGCTGCCGCCGAACGTGCCCCGGTTGCGCACCGCGACATGGGCGACATGCGGCATGGCGGCCGCGATCAGGGGCAGGTGCTCAGCAACGAGGGGCGAGGCCAGCAGCTCGGCATGGCGGGCGAGCGCGCCGATCCTCACCGTCCCGTCCTCGAACGAAATGCCCTTCAGCGCGTCGATGCGGTTGATGTCGATCAGCAGGCGCGGCTCGGACAGGCGCATGTTCAGGGTCGGCATCAGGCTCTGGACGCCGGCGAGGATGCGGGCCTCGTCGCCATGCTCCGCGAGAAGCTCCAGGGCGCTCCCGAGGCTTTCCGGCCGGACGTAGGAGAAGCGCGGCGCCTTCACTCCCTGTCTTCCATTCCCGCGTTCGCGAATGCACTTTAGCAGCGGGCGCCGGAGACCGGGAGCAGGCATGCGCGTGGGCATTGAAGTCGGGGGAACCTTCACCGACCTGGTGGCGGTGGACGGGGAGTCGCTGCGCACGGCGAAGGTGCCGAGCACGCCGGCCAGCCCCGATCTCGGCGCCATGAACGCCATCGACGCCGCCGGCCTGGACCCGGCCGGGATCGAGGAGCTCGTCCACGGCTCGACCGTGGCGACCAACGCCGTGCTGGAACGCAAGGGCGCGGCGGTCTGCCTGTTCGTCACCAGGGGCACGCGCGACCTGCTGCTGCTCCAGCGCCACGACAAGGACGCGATCTACGACCTCCGCTACCGCAAGCCGGAGCCGGTCGTGGCGCGGCGCGATGTCATCGAGATCGACGAGCGCATGGCGGCCGACGGCGCGGCGATCAGGGTCCCGGACCGCGCTGCGGTCGCGGAGCTTGTCCGGCGCGCGCTGGCGGACGGGCATTACGAGGCGGCGGCCGTCTGCTTCCTCCATGCCTACGCCAATCCGGAGCACGAACGCGCGGTCGCGTCGATCGTTCGCGAGCTGGCCCCGGCGCTGCCGGTGACCTGCTCGAGCGATGTGACGCGGGAATTCCGGGAATATGAGCGCGCCTCGACCACGGCGCTCGCGGCCTATGTGCAGCCGGTGATGGCGGGCTATGTCGGCCGGTTTTCCGCCGCGCTGGCCGGGCGCGGGTTCGCCGGGCGGTTCTCCATCATGCAGTCCAATGGCGGGCGGATGCCGGCCGAGGCGATGGCGCGCAACGCCATCTCGGCGCTGTTCTCGGGCCCCGCGGCCGGCGTGGTCGGCGCAGTGCGCAGCGTTGCCGGCGCCGGCTACCGCAACCTGATTACGCTCGACATGGGCGGCACCAGCACCGATGTCGCGCTGATTGCCGACGGGCGCCCGGAACTGGCGTCGATGACGCGGATCGACGGCCTGCCGGTGAAGACGCCGGTCATCGACATCGTCACGGTGGGCGCCGGCGGCGGCTCGATCGCCTGGGTGGACGATGGCGGGCTGCTGAGGGCCGGCCCGCACTCGGCCGGGGCGATGCCGGGGCCGGCCTGCTACGGGCGCGGCGGCGACCGGCCGACGGTGACGGATGCGCACCTTGTCCGCGGCACGCTCCGGCCCGACGCCTTTCTCGGCGGCCGCATGGAGGTGGACCGCGAGGCGGCGCGGCGGGTATGCGCGCCGCTGGCGGAACGATTCGCCGTCACGGTCGAGGAAATCGCCGACAATGTGGTCCGCCTCGCCGAGATGAGCATCGTGCGCGCCATCCAGCGGGTCTCCACCGAACGCGGGCGCGACCCGCGCGACTATGTGCTGGCGCCCTTCGGCGGCGCAGGCCCGCTGCACGCGGCGCGGGTGGCGGAGGACCTCGCCATCGGGACCGTTGTCGTGCCGCCCGATGCGGGCGTGCTGTCCGCGTCCGGCCTGCTGCTGTCCGACCATGTCCATTACCGGGCCCGGACCCGGCGGCTCGCGGTCAGGGAGGCCGGCATGGCCGACATCCGCGCGACCGTCGAAGCCTTGCAGGCGGAGGCGCGCGACTATCTCGCCGGGCTGGGAGTCGAGACCGGGGCCGACTTCGACCGGGTGCTGGACATGCGCTATCTGGGCCAGGCCTTCGAGGTCCCGGTGCCGCTCTCCGGCCTGGACCTCGAACGGCTCGGCGCGGAGGACCTGGTCGCGCTGTTCGCCGAGGCGCACCGGCGCATATTCGAGTTCGCGAAACCGCACGGCGACCCGGTCGAAATCGTGTCGTTCCGGGTGGGCGTCAGCGCGCCGCCGCCGCCGATGCCGGCAATCGGCGCCCCGCAGGCGGACGGGACCGCCCGGCGCGGCAGCGCGCGGCTCACCGAACGCGGCGAGGCGCTCGAAGCCGGGCTGCTCACCCGCGCGGACCTCGGCCCGGACGCCGCCCGCGGGCCGCTGCTGATCGACGATGGCAGCGCGACGATCTACGTGCCGCCGGGCTGGACCGCGGCCCGCGACGGGCACGGCAATGCGGTCCTGCGAAAGGAGGCGCGCCCATGAAGGTCTCGTCGGTGGACCAGGCCGTCATCACCCAGGCGCTGATCGCCGCGGCCGACGAAATGGGGATCAAGCTCATCCGCTCGGCCCATTCCCCGGTCGTCCGCGAGGCGCAGGACTGTTCGGCCGCGATCCTCGACCGCAAGGGGCGGGTCGTGGCCCAGGCGGACCTCATCCCGATCCAGCTCGGCTCCGTCACGCACACCTTCCGCGCCTGCCTGGAGCACCACCCGCTGGAGACGCTCCGGGAGGGGGACTTCCTCGTCAACAACGACCCCTATTCCGGCGGGCAGCACCTGCCGGACATCTTCCTGTTCTCGCCCATATTCCTGGACGGCCTGCTGGTCGGGGTGACGGCCACGGTCGTCCACCATATCGACCTCGGCGGCGGCGCGCCCGGCCTCAACCCCGATGCCGGCGACGTGCATGAGGAAGGCATCACCTTTCCGCCGAGCCGCTGGTCGGTCGAGCGCGACTGGAACGGCGGCCCGTTCGAGCGGCTGGTGCGCGCCAATGTGCGCATGCCCGAGGCCACCATCGGCGACATCAATGCGCAGTTCGCCGCCAACGCCGTCGGCGGCGAGCGGCTCAGGGGGCTCTGCCGCAAGTTCGGCGCGGAAACCGTGTTCGCGGCCATGGACGAGATGCTCGACTATTCGGAGCGCCGCATCCGGGCCGCCATCCGCGCGGCGCCCGACGGCGCCTATAGCGGCGAGGCCTGGCTGGACGATGACGGCGCGGGCGACGAGCCGGTGCCGATCCGCGCCAGGCTCACCGTCGAGGGCGATTCGATTGCGGTCGATTTCTCCGGCACCGCCGGCCAGGTCGCCACCAACATGAACAGCCCCTTCGCCTCCACGGTCTCGTCGGCCATCGCCTGCATAAAGGCGGTGCTGACCGACCCCGACATACCCTTCAACGAGGGCGCGGAGCGCGCGATTACGGTGACCGCCCCATACGGCTGCCTCGTCAATCCGCGGCCGCCCGCGCCGGTGCGCGCCCGCCTGCTGCCGAGCTACCGGGTGGTGAACGCGGTGATGAACGCGCTCGCCGGGGCCGTGCCGGACAGGGTGATCGCGCCCGGCTTCGACACGACCACCGTCAGCTGCCTCAGCTACAAGCATGACGGTGGCTACAACATCTATCTGGAGATCTTCGGCGGCGGCTACGGCGCGGGGCCGGAGAATGACGGCTGCGACGCCGTCGACTCGATGCTGTCCAACTGCTCGAACATCCCGATCGAGGCGATGGAGAGCGACTATCCGTTCTTCCGCGTCGAGGACTACAGCCTGCGCTCCGCCTCGGGCGGCGGCGGGCGGCAGCGCGGCGGCATGGGCTTCCAGCGCATCTACCGGATCCTCGACGACGGCGTGACCTTCGCGACCTACGGAGACCGGTTCCGCTTCGCCGCCCAGGGCCTGTTCGGCGGCGGCCCCGGCGCGAAGGCGGAAACCTTCGTCGAGCGCGGCGGGCAGAGGATTCCGCTCAGGTCGAAGCAGCAGTTCCCGCTCAGCCGGGGCGACCGCCTCACCGTCCGCACCGGCGGCGGGGGCGGCTACGGCCCGGCCGCCGAGCGCGACGCCGCCCTCGCCGAGCGCGACCGGCTGGACGGCTTCGAGAACAATCCGGAATAGAACGGCGGGAACCCCTGCCGAAGTGTCATGAAATGTCATGCGATGTCATGGAGGCGCGCCGCGGCGTCTTCTACCAACGATCGTTGACCGGAACCGATGGCGGAGCCACCTCCACCGTCGCCCCGGCCCCCGAGCCGGGGCCCAGCCTCGGTCCTGGCGGCAGCTTCAGCGGTCGAGCCTGCTCTCCACCGACTGCGGCAGCGGCGCGAGTCAGGGATGGACCCCGGCTCGGGGGCCGGGGTGACGAAAGGGGGCGTGATCTTCCCATGAGTCTGAAGTCGATGCCGCTGGTATTCCTTTTCGCGCTCTTCGCGGCGCTTCGGCCGTTCGCGCCATGCGCTGTATTCGGGCGTGTCCGGAGGCCTTCCGTTGCGCTCCCCTCGCGCTTGGCAGGCGTTGGGGGTGGGCCTCTCGGCGTAACGGGCCGGTGCCGGGCGGGGGTCGGTTGCGGTCATGCGTGCCTCCTTTCGGGCAAAGGGCGGGACGGGGCGTCCCTGTTTTGCGCGCGTTTCGCGTGCGGGCGCGGGCGGGTGTCGGCGCCGGCGCGGTTCGCGCGCCTGATTGCGCGCGCGAGACGCAGGGCGCACCTCGCCCGTCCGTTCCCGCCGGGGGCTTTTTCGGCCCCCAGCCGGTCGCTTTCTGCAGAAACGCCGAAAGGCGGCCCCGGAAGCCGCCTCTCTCTACTTTCATTCTACACCATACCGCCAAATGTCAAGCCCGTCCGGGAACAAAAAATGAAACTGCCGGAGATTTTTCATGGAATGCCGGCGACGGGAACCGGAGCGGAGCCGTTTCGTACTGCCCGGCATTCCGGGCCGGGGCGACGGTCGGGGGCGTGCGCCGCGAAGCCGCCGAAGACAGATGCGTGAATCCGGTAATGCCGGGCGGGAGGGGAGGCAAGCCGGACGCCCTCAACATGAGTCCTGAATCGCGACCGCTGGTATAACGCATTGCGCCTCTCGCCGGCACGGCCCGCGCTTGCGGGCGCGGAGGCGCGGAGGCAGTCTGTCGGCGCGGTTGCGGAGGGGAGGACCGGCGATGGTGAAGGCGCTTCTGTTCGATGTGTTCGGCACGGTGGTGGACTGGCGCGGCTCGGTGGCCCGCGAGGCCAAGAAGGCGCTGGCGCCGAAGGGACACGATCTCGACTGGCACGGTTTCGCGCGGCGCTGGCGGGACCGCTACCAGCCCGCGATGGAGGAAGTCCGCAGCGGGGCGAGGCCCTACACCATCCTCGACGTGCTGCACCGGAAGAACCTGGAGGCCCTGCTGGAGGAGTTCGGCGTCGAGGGCCTGAGCGAAGCCGAGAAGGACGACCTCAACCGCGCCTGGCACCGCCTCGACCCGTGGCCGGACGCGGTGCTCGGCCTGTCGCGGCTCAAGCGCAAATACATCATCGGCACCTGCTCCAACGGCAATATCGCGCTCATGGTGAACATGGCCCGCCATGCCCGGCTGCCCTGGGATACGATCCTGGGCGCGGAAGTCGCGCGGGCCTACAAGCCGCAGCCGGACGCCTACCGGCTGAGCTGCGCCGCGCTCGGCCTCGCGCCGGAAGAGGTGATGATGACGGCCGCCCATAATGGCGACCTGCACGCCGCCGCCGCCCAGGGCATGGCGACCGCCTTCGTGCCCCGCCGGACGGAGCACGGCCCCGGCCAGACGACCGACCTGGAGGCCGACCCCGGCTTCACCGTCGTGGCGGAAGACTTCATCGACCTCGCCGACCGGCTGGGCTGCCCGTAACGTCAGCCGGCCAGCGCCTCCTCGACGAAATCCAGCCGGTCCTGGCCGAAGAACATCTCGTCGCCGACGAAGAAGGTGGGCGCGCCGAACGCGCCGCGCGCCACAGCCTCCCCGGTATTGTCGATCAATTGCTGCTTGATCGCCGGCTCCTGCGCGGCGGCGAAGAGCGCATCGGCGTCGAGGCCGGCGGCGGCGAGCACCTCGCGCAGCACGTCGAGGTCGCCGGTATTCTTCTCCTCGACCCACATCGCCGTGAACACGGCGTCGGCATAGGTCTTGAAGCAACCGTCGCGCTGGGCGGCGAGACAGCCGCGCATGAGGCCGAGCGTCATGATCGGGAAGAACGGGTTGCGCTTGTAGGGAACGCCGTAGCGCCTGGCGAAGCGCGGCAGGTCCACAGTGTAGTAGGCGGACTTGGCGGGCACGTCGCCCGGCGGCGCATTGCCGGTCTCCTTGAACACGCCGCCCAGAAGCATCGGCTTCCAGACGATCTCCGCACCCGTGCGCGCGGCGATGCCGGGCATCTGCGTGTGGGCGAGATAGGCGGTCGGCGAGCCGACATCGAACCAGAATTCAAGGCGTTTCGGCATGGAGGACTCCCGGTCTCCTCAGCGTTTTCCGCACTATAGAGCACGATCCCGCCGCATTGACACGACAGGCCGGTTCGGGAATGGTCCGGGCCTTTCCGGGGAGAGGGACTATCCATGTCCGACGGGACCATGCAGGCCGCAATCGACCGCGCCTGGGAAGACCGCGCCGCCATCGGGCCGGACACGAAGGGCGAGGCCCGCGAGGCCATCGAGGCGGCGCTCGACGCGCTCGACCGCGGCGAGGCGCGGGTCGCCGAAAGGGTGGATGGCGCGTGGCATGTCAACCAATGGTGCAAGAAAGCCGTGCTGCTCTCCTTCCGCCTCGCCGATTCCGCCCCCGTAGCCGGCGGGCCGGACGGCGCGCCCTGGTATGACAAGGTGCCGTCCAAATTCGAGGGCTGGGACGCGGCGCGCTTCGCCGGGGCCGGCTTCCGCGCCGTGCCCAACTGCGCCGTCCGGCGCTCCGCCTACATCGCGCCGGGCGCGGTGCTGATGCCCTGCTTCGTGAATGTCGGCGCCCGGGTCGGCGAGAACACGATGATCGACACCTGGTCCACGGTCGGCTCCTGCGCGCAGGTGGGCGCCAATTGCCACATCTCCGGCGGCGTGGGGCTTGGCGGCGTGCTGGAGCCGCTCCAGGCCGAGCCGGTGATCGTCGAGGACAACTGCTTCATCGGCGCGCGCAGCGAGGTCGTGGAAGGCGTGATCGTCGGCGAAGGCGCGGTGCTCGCCATGGGCACCTTCATTTCCGCCACCACCAAGATCGTGAACCGCGACACCGGCGAGCTGCATACCGGCCGGGTGCCGCCCTACGCCGTGGTCGTGCCGGGGAGCCTGCCGGGCCGGCCGCTGCCGGACGGCAGCCCGGGGCCGAACCTCTCCTGCGCCGTCATCGTGAAGACGGTGGACGCGCAGACCCGCGCCAAGACGGCGATCAACGACCTGTTGCGCGACTGATGTCCGGGGGCGCTCTCGACCTCGCCCGCGCCCTCATCCGCTGTCCGAGCGTCACGCCGGAAGACGCCGGGGCGCTGGACGTGCTGGAGGCGGCCCTGGAGCCGCTCGGCTTCACCTGCGAGCGCATGCCGTTCAGCGCGCCCGGCACGCCGGACATCGACAATCTCTACGCCCGGCGCGGCAGCGAGGGGCCGCTGTTCTGCTTCGCCGGGCACACCGACGTGGTGCCTGCGGGCGACCCCGCCGACTGGAGCGCGCCGCCCTTCTCCGCGACAGTCGCCAACGGGCGCCTCACCGGGCGCGGCGCAACGGACATGAAGGGGGCGATTGCCGCTTTCGTCACGGCCGTTTCGCGCCTCGGCCCGGTTCCCGGCTCCATCGCGCTGCTCATCACCGGCGACGAGGAGGGGCCGGCGGTCAACGGCACAAGACCGATGCTGGAACGGCTGGCGGCGCGCGGCGAACGCCTCGACGCCTGCGTCGTGGGCGAGCCGACCAATCCCGGACAGTTCGGCGAGATGATCAAGATCGGCCGGCGCGGGTCCCTGAACGGCCGCCTGGTGGTGGAGGGCGTCCAGGGCCATGCCGCCTATCCCGACCAGGCGGACAATCCCGTCCATCCATTGCTCGCCATGGCGCACGGCCTCGCATCGACAGCGCTCGACGAAGGCACCGGGCATTTCCAGCCCTCGTCGCTCCAGGTCACCAGCGTCGATGTCGGCAATTCGACCACCAACCTGATTCCTGCCCGTGCGGAGGCCCGTTTCAACATCCGCTTCAACGACGCCCATAGCGGGGCGGGGCTCGAAGACTGGCTGCGAAGGACGCTCGACCGGCAGGGCCACAGCTACTCGCTGGAAGTCTCCGTCAGCGGCGAGTCCTTCCTCACCCCGCCGGGGCCGCTGGTGGACCTTGCGACCGAGGCCGTTCGAGCGATTACCGGGCGAACGCCGGAACTCTCGACCTCGGGCGGCACATCGGACGCGCGCTTCATCAAGGATTATTGCCCGGTGGTGGAACTCGGCCTGGTGAGCGAAACCGCCCACAAGGTCGACGAATATCTGGAGATCGACGACCTTGAGAACCTGACGCGCGTTTACGAGAAGATGCTCGCAGGCTATTTCCTTTCCTGACGCCGCTCGGGAAAGCGTTTCGGATGCTCTGGGAGATTCGGACCGGTTGTGCTGCCGCACTGGCCTTGGCAGGCGGAAATGCCGGACCGGTTTCCGCCCTCCCGGACTTCTGGCGCTCGTTTCGCGCAGCCGTCATCGCGTTCCCCCTGTCGCTGTTGATGCTCGCCCTGGCGCCGCACGGGCTTGAGGTCACCGGGAAACTGATTGCGGCGGACATCGTCGGTTACATCATGACCTGGACCGTGTTTCCGCTCGTCGCCGTCTATCTGGCCGACCGGATGCAGGTCTTTGCCAATTACTGGCGGTACATAATCGCAACCAACTGGGCGAACCTGCTTCAGAGCGCCGTCTTCACTCTCGTCATCATGGTGAATACGTCGGGCGTACTGCCGGAAGTCATCGCGGCGATGCTGTTCATGGTGGCCTGGTTCTGGATCCTGCTGTTCAAATGGCGCCTCGCCCGCCACGGCCTCGGCATCGCGAATTTCCCCGCAGTCGGCATCGTCGTGCTCGATCTCGCGCTCCGTCTCGTCATCGCGCGCGCAACGATCTGGGCGGGGAGCTGAGCGGCCGGCCACCGGCTGCAGCTTGACAGCGAACGAAGCGGACGGGTAGAAGCCGGGTCTTCCGGGCCGGGATGGATGGGATGAAGGTCGTTCGTTCGCTGAAGACATTGAAGAAACGCCACAAGGACTCACAGGTCGTGAGGCGGCGTGGCCGCATCTATGTGATCAACAAGACGAACCGCCGGTTCAAGGCCCGGCAAGGCTAGACCGCTGCGCGCGCTGGCGTTCGCAATTCTCCTGGCCCTCTCCGGCGGCATGGCCGCCGCCGATCAGAACGATCCCGAATTACCGGCGCTGTTCGAGCGTCTTCAGCAAGACCTGACACCCCGGGAAGCGGCGGAGGTGGACCGGCGCATCTGGATCCTCTGGCTGCATTCCGAAGACAAGACGATCAACCGCCTCATGGCGCAGGGCATGATCGCCATGCAGCGGGGCGCGCTCGACAGGGCGCTGGAACGCTTCAACGAAATTGTCGAACGGGCGCCGGACTTCGCGGAAGGCTGGAACAAGCGGGCCACGGTGCTCTACATGATGGGGCGCCATCGCGAGTCCGTGGCCGATGTCCGGAGCGTGCTCAATCTGGAGCCCCGGCACTATGGCGCGTTGTCGGGTCTCGGAATGATCCTGGTGGCGATCGGCCGGGAGGAAGAGGCGCTGGAATGGCTGCGCCGCGCGCTTGAGGTCAATCCTTATCTCGACGGGGTCCGCCTTCTGACAGACCAGATCGGAGAGCGCCTGAAAGGCAAACGGATATGAACGGACTGCCGGCGGCCACGCTGGCCCAGCTGGAAGCGGCCGGGGTCGAGTTCGGCCGCCCGCTGCTGATTTCCGATGCGGACGAGGTGTTGTTTCGCTTCGTCGAAACCTTCGTGGACCACATCGAGGAACGCGGCTATTCGTTCGACTGGTCTTCCTTCCGCCTGACCGGGAATGTCCGCAGGACATCGGATGGCGCCGTGCTGGACCAGCCGCAGGTCTTCGCCCTCTTGCAGACGTTCTTCGCCGAGCGCGCGGAGGACATCCCGCCGGTGCCGGGCGCGGCGGAAGCGCTCGGCCGGCTGGCGCGTATCGGCGTGCAGATCGTGGTGCTGACCAATATACCCGCGGCCCAGCGCGACGCCCGGCGGGTGGCGCTGGCGCGGAATCGGATGCCCTACCCGGTCGTCGTCAATTCAGGGGACAAGGGTCCGGCAGCCGCCTGGCTTGCGGCCCGCGCGGGAGCCCCCGCCGTCTTCATAGACGACGGACCGAACAACCATGTCTCGGTCAAGCAGGCGGCGCCCGGCATTGCGTGCCTTCATTTCGTGGCGACTGAGCGCCTCGCCGGGCTGGTTGACATGCCAGCCGCAGCAGACGGCCGGCCGGCGACCTGGCCGGCCCTGGAACACGCGATCGCGGCCTCGCTCGGACTTATACCAGCGGTCGTTGACCGGAACCCATGACGGATTCGGCGCCCGCCGCCGGACCGCCCTCCTTCGACAGGCTCTTCCGTCATGCCCGGACTTGTTCCGGGCATCCACTTTCGCCGCTTACTCCGGACGGCCGCATGGATACCCGGAACAAGTCCGGGCATGACGAGAAGAAGACATGAGTCCCTAATCGAGGCCGTCGGTATTACTTGTGGCGGAAGGTGATCCGCCCCTTGGTCAGATCATAGGGCGTCATCTCGACATCCACCCTGTCTCCGACCATCACCCGGATACGGAATTTGCGCATCTTTCCTGCGGTGTGCGCGATAATCTCGTGTTCGTTCTCCAGCTTTACGCGAAACATCGCGTTCGGCAGTTTTTCAGTCACGGTCCCGCCGAAGACCATCATTTCCTCTTTCGACAAAGGCAGGCGCCCTCCTTTTCATGTAGGCGGCTCTTTATTCAGGATAGTAGCCGGCCTCGTCAACCGAGACCGTCCGAACCCGCACCGCAAACGATTGCGACAACGCGCTCGTCCGTTGCCGGCTTGTAGGCGCCGGCCGTCAATGCGGCGAGCGCGGCCGCGCCGGAAAGTTCCGCCGCCACGCCGGCCTCGAACCACAGCCAGCGCGCCGCCTTGCGCATCGCACCGTCATCGACCAGAACGATACGGTCCACGCCGGCGGCGATGAGTTCCAGATTGAGCTGCGCCGAACGGAGCGGCGCCAGCGTGCCGGCCTCGGTCCCGATCCCTTCCAGGGTCACGAGCGCGCCGGCCTCAAGGCTGTCATGGAGCGTCGGCGCGCCGACGGGCTCGACACCGATCACGCGGATCGAAGGCTTGACCGCCCTCAGCGCGGTCGCAACCCCGGCGACAAGACCGCCGCCGCCGACCGCGACAAGGACCGTATCCACTTCGCAAACGTCCTCGAGCAGTTCGAGCCCCAGGGTGCCTTGCCCGGAAACCACCGCGGGGTCCGCAAACGGATGCACATAAACCGCGTCCCCGGCCCGGGCGTAGGCGAGCGCAGCCTCGTTCGCCTCGTCGAACACGGCCCCCCTCACCTCTACGGTCGCGCCCCAGCCGCGCAGCTTTTGCGCCTTGGCGTCAGGCGTCGAGCTTGGCAGGAACACGGTCGCCGGGACGCCCAGCACGGAAGCGGCATAAGCAACGCCCAGGCCGTGATTGCCTCCCGATGCCGTAGTGAGACGCTGCGGCGCTTCCAGGCCCAGCGCCTTGTTGAGCGCGCCGCGCGGCTTGAACGAACCTGTGACCTGGAGGCATTCCAGCTTGAGGAACAGCTGCCCTGAGCAGGGTGGTTCGCGCAAGGCCGCCGCCTTCAGAACAGGCGTGCGCCGAACCCCGCCCGCAATGCGCTCGGCAGCGGCGCGAACCGTCTCGAGATTGACCGGACCGGCTGTCATCGCTCAGCGAGTTCCAGCCATTCGTCCTCCGTCAGAACCTTGACGCCGAGCTCTTCCGCCCTGCGTTTCTTGGACCCCGCCGCCTCGCCGGCAACGACAAAATCCGTCTTCGCGGAAACGCTTCCCACGACCCGCATGCCGATCGTCTCCGCCCGCGCCTTGGCCTCCCGCCTGCTGAGAGCGGCAAGCGTGCCGGTGAAGACCACCGTCCTGCCGGCCAATGCACCGGCTCCGGCCCCGGCGGCAGAGGCGGCATCCGCAACCCCCTCGACCGCCACCTCCCGCGCCAGCGCCTCGACGATCTCCGCGCTCCGGGGGTCGGAAAGGAACGCCACCAGATCTTCCGCGCGGCCCGCCCCCATGCCGTCGATGCCGATCAGCGCCTCCCACGCCTCCCCTTCGCGCGAGGCCGCCGACGCCACCGCGTCGCGCAGCGCATCGAGACTGCCATAGTGCCGCGCCAGCAACCGTGCGTTGCCCTCGCCGATATGGCGGATGCCCAGCGCGTAGAGGAAGCGGTCGAAGGAAATCCGGCGCCGTTCCTCGATGGCTTCCAGCAGGTTGTCGACCGATTGTTCGGCCCACCCTTCGCGATCCAGCAGCTCCGCGCGTCGTTCGCGCAGTCTGAAAATGTCCGCCGGCGCCGCAATCAGGCCGTCGGCGTGGAACGTCTCGATATGCTTGCGCCCGAGACCCTCGATGTCGAAGCCGCCGCGCGAGACGAAATGCTTCAGCCGTTCGACGGCCTGCGCCCGGCAGACGAGGCCGCCCGTGCAACGCCGCACGACATCGCCGCCATCGCGCCGGGCTTCGGAGCCGCAGACCGGGCAGGTTTCGGGCGGGCGAAACGGTTCGGCGCCTTCCGGACGCTTGTCGGGGCGGACCTCCAGAACCTGCGGAATGACATCGCCCGCGCGCTGGATAACGACGGTATCGCCGACATGAATGTCCTTGCGCTCGATCTCGTCCTCATTGTGCAGCGTGGCGCGCGAAACCACGACGCCGCCGACCGTGACCGGCCGGAGGACCGCGACGGGCGTAAGCGCTCCGGTCCGGCCCACCTGGACCAGGATATCTTCCAGAACGGTCTCGGCGCGCTCGGCCGGGAATTTGTGCGCAACCGCCCAGCGCGGCGCCCGTCCGGCGAAGCCCAGCCGTTCCTGCCAGGCGATGTTGTCCACCTTGTAGACGACGCCGTCGATATCGTAGTCGAGCGAGGCGCGCCGTTCGCCGATCGCCCGGTGGGCGTCGATCAGCCCGGCCGCGTCTTCGGCGCGTCCTCCGTTCGGCTCGACCTCGAAGCCCCAGTCGCGGAGCCGTTCGAGCCAGGCGGCATGCGTTTCGGCCGGGCGCTCGCTGACCTCTCCCCAACCGTAGGCGAAGAAGCGCAACCGCCGCCCCGCCGTGACGGCGGGGTCGATCTGTCGTACCGATCCTGCGGCCGAATTGCGTGGATTGGCGTAGAGCGGCAGGCCCTCGCGCTCCCGCTCTTCGTTGAGGCGCCGGAACTCGCCGTGCGCCATATAGATTTCGCCGCGCACCTCCAGCACCTCCGGCGCCGGGCCCGACAGCAATTTCGGCACGCTCTCCACGGTCTCGATATTGCGCGTGACATTCTCGCCTTCGCGCCCGTCGCCGCGCGTCGCCGCCTGAGCCAGACGCCCGCCCTCGTAGCGCAGCGCGATCGAAAGCCCGTCGATCTTGGCCTCGGCGGTCATTGCAAGCGGGGTTTCGGGCTCGAGATTGAGGAAGCGGCGCACGCCCCGGACGAATTCGGCCACATCCTCTTCGTCAAAGGCATTGCGCAGCGACAGCATCGGGCGCGCATGGATGACCTTCTCGAAACCCTGCGCAGGCCGGGAGCCGACGCGCGCGCCGGGGCCATCGGGCGGCGCGCGGTGCGGAAAACGCGCCTCCAGCTCCAGATAACGGCGCAGCAGGGCATCGTAGTCGGCGTCGGAGATGACCGGCGCGTCCTCGCCGTGATAGCGCCGGTCGTGAGCGGCGATCTCCTCTGCGAGGCGGGCCATTTCGCTGGCCGCCGCCTCTTCGCCAATCCGTTCCGGATCGTCGGTCATTCGCTCTCACCCAGGATCAGCGCCCGCGCCGCCCGCCGCGCCGCGCCGGTTATCTCGGCGCCTGCGAGCATACGCGCAATCTCCTCCTCGCGGCCGCTTTCGTCCAGTTCGACAACCTCGGTGCGCGCGCCGTGCTTGAAAACCCTGAAATGGCGCGAGGCGCGCGCCGCCACCTGCGGCGCATGGGTGACGACCAGGACCTGGCCCGCGTCCCCGAGCGCGGACAGCCGCGCGCCGACCGCAGCCGCCGTCGCGCCGCCGATCCCGGCATCCACCTCGTCGAAGATCATCGACGGGCCATCCTCGGCGGCGAGCACTGCCTTCAGAGCCAGCGCGAACCGCGCGAGTTCGCCGCCGGAAGCGATGCGGCCGAGCGCCCCGAAGGGCTGTCCGGCATTGGTCCGGACCTCGAAGCGAACGCGGTCCACTCCCGAGGGTCCGGGCCGGGCCGGCTCCAGCACAGCGCGGAAGGCCGCCCGGTCGAGCTTCAACGGCGGCAGTTCGCGCCCGACGGCGCGCGCCAGGGTCGAAGCCGCCTCGCGGCGGGCGGCAGTGAGCGCGGCGGCGGCCTCATCGAAGACCGCCCGCGCGCGGGCCGCCTCCCCTTCCAGACCGGCGACATGGGCGCCGTCCTGGTCGAGCGCCTCGACCCGCCCGCGGAAATCGTCGAGCAGCGCCGGCAGCCCGTCGACTTCAACCCGGTGCCTGCGGGCCATATCGCGCAACGCGAACAGCCGGGCTTCGACCGCGTCCGCCGAGGCCTCGTCTTCCTCGATCCGGCCGCCGAGCCCCTGCACCAGCCGTTCCGCCTCTTCCGCCTCGATGGTCGCCCGGTCGAGGGCCGAGAGCGCTTCGTCGAACATTCCGCCCGCCTCGGAGCCGGCGCGGCCAAGGGCCCGGGCGGCGCCGCGCAGGACGGCCGCTGCATCGTCTCCCAGGATGGCGCGGGCTTCCGCAGCCGCTTCGAGAATCTTCCGGTGCGCCAGAATCCGGCGTCGGCGCGCCGCCAGGCAGGCTTCCTCGCCGGGCCGGGGCGCCAGCAGTTCGAGCGCCTCCAGTTCGGCCTTCAGGTCCTCCCTCGCCGCCAGATCGCGCTCCAGCGCCTCCCGCGCGGCCTTTGCGGCCTCCTTCGCCCGGACCAGCGCCCGCCAGGCGCCGGCCGCCGCCTCGACGAGGCCGTCATGGCCGGCGAACCGGTCGAGCAGGACGCGATGCGAGGCTTCGTCCAGCAGGCCCCGCTGCTCGAATTGGCCATGCACCTCGACCAGGTCCCGGCTCACCCGCCGTAGCAGACCGGCCGCAACCGGCATGTCGTTCACAAAGGCGCGCGAGCGTCCGTCGCGCCCGACCGTCCGGCGCAGAACCAGCTCCTCGTCCGTATCGATCTCCAGATCCCGGAGCGACGCCGCTGCTTCCTCCGGCGTCTCGTCGAAGCAGGCGACCACGTCGGCCCGTTCCGCGCCGGCCCGCACAAGCCCGCTATCCGCGCGTGCGCCCAGCGCCAGGCCGAGCGCATCCAGCAGGATGGACTTGCCGCCGCCGGTCTCGCCCGTAAGCACCGAAAGGCCCGGCCCGAATGAGAGGTCCAACCGTTCGATCAGCACGACATTCCGGATAGCAAGCCCGCGCAGCATGGCGTCCGGGCGTTACCCCTTCGGGGTTGCCGGAGGCGTCTCGGCAGCCGGTTGCGGAGCGCCGTCTTTCCCGCCGCCGCGCTCCTGCTCCAACCTCCGGGCGCGCTCCATGAGGGCCGCGTCCTCGGCCGCCCTCTTCTCGATCAGTTCCTTCGCCAGCTCCTCGGCCCGGTCGCCGCCGCCGCCGACGGTTTTCGCCGGATCGAACACGGCGTCCCAGTTCCTGGAAAACCAGCCGTCCTCGTCCTCGCGCGCGCCCGATTCGCCCTTCTCGACGAGGCTGTAACTGTCCGCGTACCACTCATTGCCCGGATAATTGTGCTGGAGCACCGCGGCAACGCGCACCGCCTCCTTCTCCAGCCCGACGGCGGTGTAGGCCTCGGCGAGGCGATGCAGCGCTTCCGGCACATGGCTGGTGGTCTGGTATTCGTCCACCACGGCGCGGAACCGGTTGATGGCGGCCAGCAAATGGCCCTGGCGCAGGTAGAAGCGTCCGATGCTCATCTCCTTGCCGGCCAGATGGTCGCGCGTCAGGTCGAGCTTGAGGCGGGCGTCGTTCGCGTAATCGCTGCCCGGGAAGCGCCGCACGACCGCCTCCAGCGCCGACCGGGCCTTGCGCGTCAGGCTCTGGTCGCGTCCGACATCCGAGATCTGTTCATAGTAGGCGATCGCGGTCAGATAATAGGCATAGGCGACATCCGGGTTGCCCGGATGAAGCTCGATATAGCGCCGGAGGGCGGCGATCGCCTCGTCATACTCGTCCGCCTGGTAGTGGGCGTAAGCCCCCATCAATTGCGCCTTGGTCGCCCAGACCGAATAGGGATGCTGGCGCTCGACTTCGTCGAACCGCGCGGCCGCGGTCTCGAAATTGCCCGCCAGCAGCGCGTCCATCGAGGTGTTGTAGAGCTCCTCCACCGAGCGCTCCACATATTCCTCTGCGTTGTCGGAGCTGCAACCGGCAAGCGCTCCGGCCACCAACAGGGCAGCGGCGACATTTCGCCAAAGACGACCGTATGCCCGACTCACGGCACCCTCATGGCAACGGGAAAAGGCGGCTTCAGTTTATGCCAGGCGCGCGCCGAAGCATAGGTTCAGGCGACGACCCTCCGGACCTCCGGCTCGGCGCCGTCCCATTTCCATGCCGAATCGTCGGCGAACAGGGTACGCAGCAACAGATTGTTGAGCCGGTGCCCGGACCTGTGGCCCTGGAACGCTCCGAGAATCGGGGCTCCCGCCAGGGCAAGGTCGCCGATGACATCGAGCACCTTGTGGCGGGCCAACTCGTCGGGATAGCGCAAACCGCCGTCGTTCATCACGCCGTTCGGCGAGATCGCCACCGCATTGTCGAGCGAGGCGCCCTTCGCATATCCGCGCGCGCGCAGCCATTCCAGCTCATGCAGAAAACCGAAGGTGCGCGCCCGGCCGACCGCCTCCGGAAAAGTCTGGAGCGCCGAATCGAATTCGAAATGCTGGACGCCCACATGGGAGTGGTCGTAGTCGATCGTGCAGGACACCCTGAACCTGTCAGACGGCAGCAGCCGGGCCCAACCACCGCCCTCCTGCACCTGGACCGGCTTCAGCACTTCGATCCAGCGCCGCGGCCGGGAGGGCTGGGGCCGCGTGCCGACGCAACCGATGAGGAATGTGAAATCGTCCGAACTGCCGTCCATAATCGGCAGCTCCGGCGCATCGACCTCGATTGTGGCGTTGTCGATCCCGGCGCCGGCCAGCGCCGCCAGAAGATGTTCCGGCGTGCGGATGCAGACTCCGTATCGATTGGACAGGACCGTGCACAGCGTCGTATCGACAACCGCGTCCCACCTTGCAGGCACCAGACCGGATTTATCGGCGATATCGAGACGCCGGAACACAAATCCATGGCCCGCAGGGGCCGGTCCTAATGTCAAATGTACCTTCTGGCCGCTATGAATCCCAATGCCTTCACACGCAATCGACGTCCGTAAAGTACGCTGTCCGCGATCCACCCATCTCGAGAGACGTTCGACCTGTTTTCCCTCTCGTTCACTCATTGCGTTGTATTATGACTTCCTGAATCGGCGAATCGGTAAGGAGACCATACCGAGGTGTTTCACCGCTCTACAAGTCACACTTTGTTAAGGAATGTTACAGCGGCGTCGGTCTGGGGAGTCTTGCCGCTCAAGGATTCGGACCAGGCCAAAACCCGTCTCGCTCCGGCGTTGTCGTCAAGCGAGCGCCGGCAATTGTTTCGCGCAATGGCCGAGGATGTTCTGGCGGCCATGGACGAAGCCGAGGGCCTGAACGGAATCCTGGTCGTCACCCGCGACGCCTGGGCGCGGTCCCTGGCGTCGCGATACGGCGCCGCGGTGCTGGAGGAAAAGGCGAATCGCGGCCAGAGCGCCGCCGTCGCCGACGCCGTTCGCGAACTCGCCCGGGCCGGCGCGGGCGCCGCCCTGGCCCTGCCGGGCGATGTGCCCCTCGTCTCGCCGGCCGAAATCGACCGGGTGCTGGCCGCTCACGGGCCCGCCCCGGCCGTCAGCATGGTCCCCGCCGGCGACGGGCGCGGAACCAATTGCGTGGCCTGCTCGCCGCCCGATGCGATCCGGTTTCACTTCGGCCATGACAGCTTCGAGCCGCACAAGGCCGAGGCGCGCGCGCTCGGGATCGAGCCGCGCATCCTTGCGGGATTGCCCGGCATCGCGCTCGATGTGGACAAGCCCGAGGATTTGCGCATGCTGCTTGCGCAGGGCGGCTCCTGTCGGGCGTTCGCCTGGTTGAACGGCACGGACATACCGGCGCGTCTCGCCGGGGAAAAGGGGAATAGATGACGGCGCTTCAGTTCGGGATCATGAACCGGGGACAGTTCCCGGTCGGAGACGACCCGAAACTGCACTGGGACGAGATGGTCGAGCAGGCGCGCGCCGCCGAACGGCTCAAATTCGATTCGATCATGAAGGGCTCGCATTACAGCTCGTGGCCGCTGATGGACTTCCAGCAGGTCCCGTTCCTCGCCCGCATGACCGCCGAGTGCCCGTCCCTGCGGCTGCTCTGCGGCATCTGCCTGCTGCCGCTGCACAAGCCGCTCGATGTCGCCGAGATTTTCGCGAATATCGACGTCATGAGCGGCGGCAAGCTCATCTTCGGCGTCGGGCTCGGCTACCGGGAAGTGGAATTCCGGGCCTTCGGAACGACGCAGAAGGACGCCGTGCCGCGCTTCGTCGAGAACCTGGAAGCCATTCGCCGGCTGTGGACCGAGGAGCGGGTCACGATGAAGGGCTCGCATTTCGAGCTCATCGAGGCCGCCTGCACGGTCAAGCCCATCCAGAAACCGACGCCGCCCGTCTGGGTCGGCGCCAATGCCGACCGGGCGATCGAGCGGGCGGCCCGGCTGACGGATGCCTGGTTCATCAACCCGCACAACACGGTGGCCACAACGGCCCGGCAGATGGAGGTTTACAAGCGCGCCCTCGACAAGGCCGGCAAGCCGATGCCGGAGGAGCTGCCGATGATGCGCGAGGTCGTGGTGGGCCGGTCGCGGGACGAGGCCATCCGCACTGCCGAGCCCTATCTGATGGCGAAATACCGCGCCTACAAGGAATGGGGCCAGGACAAGGTGATGCCGGAGGGCGACGGCGATTTCGGCCAGGACTATGAGGACCTGCTGAAGGACCGGTTCCTGTTCGGCTCGCCCGACGAGGTGGCGGAGCAGATCATCGGCTATATCCGCCGCTTCGGCGTGAACCATTTCGTGTTCGGCATCCAGTATCCCGGCATGCCGCAAAGCATGGTGCTGGACGAGATGGCGATGCTGGCCGAAGAGGTGATCCCGAAGGTGCGCTCGGGCGTCTAGAGCGGTTGGGGGCCGCGTTGCACAGGCGGAACGGGCCGCCGGCTGACGGCCTCTCGCGGATAGACAGGCCGTGCGACGGCCGCTACCGTTTTTGCCTTGAACCACCGATCGGCCGGTGACAGCGGCCGTTCACCATGACCGCCATCGACGGACGGAGCCCATGCAGCCCAGGATCGTTTTCGTCACCAATTTTCCCGATGCGGCGATTGCCGCGCGGGAAGCAGCCCCTTCGGGCTTCGAGCTCTCCATCGTACCCGCAGGCAGCGCCGAATATCTGGAGGCGATGCGGGACGCCGAATACCTGGTGGGCTTCGTGGACGGGCTGGTGGATGACGCCCTGTTCGAGGCGGGGCCGAATCTCAGGCTGATCCAGCTTCTCAGCGCCGGCTACGACCAGGCCGACATCGCCTCCGCCCGGCGGGCGGGCGTGCCGCTCTGCAACAATGGCGGCGCCAACTCCACCGCCGTTTCCGAACATGCAATCCTGCTGGCGCTTGCGGCCTCGCGCCAGCTCGTCCGCCAGCACCGGACGGTGGCGGCGGGCAACTGGCGCGGCAACAGCACGCCGCGCCTGCACGAGATGCGCGGCCGGACGCTCGGCATAATCGGCCTCGGCACCATCGGCAAGAAAACCGCGCGGCTGGCGCTCGCCTTCGGCATGCCGGTCATCTACTACGACATCGAACGGCTGCCGGAAGACCGCGAGGATGCGCTCAATGTGCGTTTCCGCCTGTTGCGGGAGCTGCTGCGGGAAGCCGACATCGTCTCGCTGCATGTGCCGCTGAACGCCTCGACCCGCCACCTCATCGGCGCCGAGGAACTCTCGCAGATGAAGCCCTCCGCAATACTCGTCAACACCTCGCGCGGTCCGGTCGTGGACGAGGCGGCGCTGTGTGCCGCGCTTGCCGACGGCGCCATCGCGGCTGCGGGCCTGGACGTGTTCGACGAGGAGCCGCCGCCCGCCGACAACCCGCTCTTCAACATGGAGAACGTCACGCTCACCGCGCATCTCGCGGGCCCGACTTTCGAGAGCAACACGGCGCGGGTGCGCAACGCCTTCGACAATGTGCAGCGCGTGGCCCGCGGCTCCGACCCCCTCTGGGTCGTGCCGGAGTTCAGCGAAGAGGCATAGCCCGGACTTCTCAGGCGAACTCCTCGGAGGCGACGCGCCAGTCGGCCATCGCTTCGAGGTCGGTCTCGACGCCGAGCCCCGGCCCGTCCGGCAGGCGGACATGGCCGTCCTGGACCCTGAGCGCGCCGCCAAGCACCGCTTCGCGCAGCGGGTTCGGGTTCACGTCCATCTCCAGGAGCCCGTCGCCGCCGACCGCCGCCAGGATATTGGCCGAATGGAGCAGGCCGAGCGCGCCGGCCAGCCAGTGCGGGCAGTAGGTGCGCCCGCGCCCGAGCGCACGGCGCGCAATGGCGGCATTGTCCGACACCCCGCCCCATTTGCCGACATCGGGCTGCATGACGTCCAGCCAGCCGAGCGCCCGGTCGATCAGCCCGTGGTCGGCAAGGTTTTCGCCGCCCGCCAGCGGCAGGCGCATGGCGGCCCTGAGCCGCTGCCAGCACTCGTCCGGCAGGTCGGCGCGCATCGGTTCCTCCAGCCAGCCGACGCCCGCATCCGCCAGCCATCCGGCCGCCCTTTCCGCCGCTTCGAGATCCCATCGCTGGTTTGCGTCCACGAAGAGCCGTTCGCCCTCCGCCATGTCCCGGCGGATCGCGACCACATTGCCCCGGTCGGTCTCTTCCCCGAAACCGACCTTGAGCTTGAAGTTGCGGTGGCCCGCCTCGCGCGCCCGTCCGGCCATTTCCGGCCCGTCATCCGGGTTGAGGCCGCTCGCATAGGCGGGAATGCGATCCCGCGCCGCAGGGTCGAGCAGCCGGCGCAGGGGCACGCCCCGACGCCGCGCCGCAAGGTCCCAGAGCGCCTGGTCGGCCGCTGCGACGACGGCGGCGACCGGGCCGTATTCCCCCGACTGGATCGCGAGCACCCGCAATTGCCGCATCATGGCGGCATAGTGGGCCGGAATGTCGTCCACGGTCCGCCCGAGCAGCAGGTCCGGCAGCAGCCGGCCGGCGAGGCGGGCCCGGTATTCCATGGTGATCGACGGGAAATTGCCCCAGATATCGCCCCGGCCGACGGCGCCGTCTGCGTCTTCGAGGGCGACCATCGCGATGGCGCGCTCGGTGATGGAGCCGAACGAAACCACCACCGGATTCGGCATCGGCGCGCGAAAGACCTCGATCCGGATACGCGCGACCCGGATCGCCCCGGCTCCCTGCCCGCTCAAGACCGCTATTCCGCTTCGGTCTTGAGCATCACGGCCACGAACCGGTCGTCGCCGCCGCGGTTCACAAGCAGCAGGACCGACCGGCGCCCGGCATCGAGCACCGCGGCAATGCGCTCTTCCAGCTCCGTCGGGCGGCTCACCGCAGCCTGGTCGGCCTCGATGATGAGGTCGCCCGGCTCAAGCCCCTTCTGTTCGGCGTCGCTGCCCGGCGCAACGCCGACGACGACAAGGCCGCCCCTTTCAAGGACTTCCTCGTCGAGTTCGTATTCCTTGCGGAGCTCGTCGTTCGGGCGGGCGACCACGAGGCCCAATGCCTCGACCGGATGCTCCTTCGTTCCGCTTTCCGTCGAGGCGCTGGCAGGGTCGTTCTCCTCCAGACGGCCGACAACGACTTCCAGGCGAACGGTCTCGCCCTTCCGCCAGACCTCGACCGGCACCGTCGCGCCCACCTCGGCATCGGAAACGATGCGCGGCAGGGCGCGCATCTTCTCCACATGCTTGCCGTCGAAGGACAGCACGATGTCGCCGGCCTGGAGGCCGCCCTCGTCGGCCGGGCTGTCCGGCACGACGGCCGCGACCAGCGCGCCGCGCGGCTCGCCGAAACCCTCGAACGCCGCGGCGATTTCGTCCGTCACGTTCTGGATGCGAACGCCGAGCCAGCCGCGCCGGGTTTCGCGGAACCGGCGGAGCTGGTCGATGACGGGCGCGGCAAGCGAGGAAGGCACCGCGAAGCCGATGCCGACGCTGCCGCCCGATGGCGAGGTAATCGCCGTGTTCACGCCGACCACCTTGCCTTCGAGATTCAGCATCGGCCCGCCGGAATTGCCCTTGTTGATCGCCGCATCGGTCTGGATGAAATCGTCATAGGGCCCGGCCCGGATATCGCGCTTTCGGGCGGAGACGATGCCCGCGGTCACCGTGCTGCTGAACCCGAACGGATTGCCGATGGCAATGACCCAGTCGCCGACCCGGGTCTTGTCCGAATCCCCGAACTCAAGGAAAGGAAGCGGCTCGTCCGACTGGACCCGAAGCACCGCCAGGTCGGTCTTGGGATCGCGGCCCACCACCTCGGCCGCCAATTCCCGGTCGTCCTGCAGGCGGACCGTGATTTCGTCCGCCTCGTCGATGACATGGTGGTTGGTGACGATGATGCCGGACGGGTCGATGATGAACCCGGAACCGAGCGAGGTCGTCCTGCGCGGCGGCCTGCCTTCGCGTTCGCCCGGCTCCTGGTCGAAGAATTTCTTGAAGAACTCCTCGAAGGGAGAGCCGGGCGGGAACTGCGGCATGTCCGGGCCGCGGCGGCGCTGCTCGACTGTCTGTTGCGTCGAGATGTTGACGACCGCCGGCAGGGCCTTCTCGGCGAGCTCGGCGAAACTGTCCGGCGTGCCGTGGGCATGGACCGGCGGCGCAGCGGCTGTCGCAGCCGCAACCAGGATCAGGGCGATGGCGAGACGCATGGCGCTGGACACTTGTCCTCCGTTCGGGCTGGCGGCCCCGGCTCAGGCGGCGTTTTCCCGCGCATGGGCGTAATTCACGCCGGTGAACCAGAGCATGTAGTCCATATAGGTGGTCGGCGGGAATTTTGGAGGATCGTCGGGGCCGCAGCAGGTCGGCAGGCAGACCATCTCATAGTCGATATTGCAGTCGAAAAAGAACGGGATGGCGTAGCGCTCGCGGCCCGACCGGTTGAGGACCCGGTGGGGCGTCGAGAGGAAGCGACCGTTGGTCCAGCGGTGGCCCAGGTCGCCGATATTGACGATGAAGCAGTCCGGCTCCGAGGGCGCGTCCACCCATTCGCCCGAGGGCAGCCGGATCGAGAGGCCGGGCACGTCGGTCGTCGCCAGCAGCGTCATGAAGGAGCTGTCCGTGTGCGGCGCCAGGCTGAACTCGTCCTCGTCGAAATGCTCATGCGCCGCGTAGCGCGTCAGCCTCAGCGTGAATTGCGGGTCGTCGAACGCCTCGTCGAAATGGTCCGGGGCGAGGTCGAGTGCGCGGGCGTAGAGCGGCACGAGCTCCATCGCCACCCGCTCCATCGCGTCCGCATAGGCCAGCACGGTCGAGCGGAAGCCCGGCAGCGCCGCCTCTTCCGGCCACTGGTTCAGCGGGCGGAAACGCTTGCCCGCCAGCACGTCCGGATGGTCGTGCGGCAGGTCGCGTTTCAGGAAGAAGGCCTCGTTCCGGTTCGGCCGGTCGCCGTGATAGATGCGCGATGCGCGCGAAACGCTGCCGCCATAGGGCATGTAGCCGACATTGTTGGCGCCCGCTCTCAGGTCGAGCTTGGCTTCGAGCGGCTGGGCGTGGAAACGCCGCGCCTCTGCGAAGACCGCATCGACAAGGGCCCGGGGCACCCCGTGTCCCTTCAGGTAATAGAAGCCGACATTGCGGCAGGCGTCGGAGAGCTCGGCAGCCGCCCGCTCCGGCCCGCCCGGCTCGCCCCGCAGAACGGGACCGATATCGATAATCGGAATAGGTGCAGCGCTCATCTTCGCCTATGCTCCCGGACTGTCAGCGAAACCGGCGCCATATTCCCCCTCCCGGCGCCCGATGGCAAGAAAGGGAGGCAGCCGATGCCTGCAGAGTCGCCGATCTGGCCCGCGCCGCTGGACCATCTGCGCCTCGACAGCAACGACCCGGGCCGGCTCGCCGACTTTTATGCGGGCCTTCTCGGCTTCGACAGTTTCGACCTGCCGGACGGCAGCCGGCTGCTGCAGGGACCGGGGCGCCGCCTGGTGGTGGGCGAAGGCGAGCCGGGCGGGCGGCCCTATCACGGATTCCGGCTCCGGGACCGGACGCAGCTCGATGCGGTGCGCGCCTTCATCGCCGGACAGGGCATCAACATGGAGCCGTCGCCGTCCGCGGTGTTCGATCCGGATGCGGTGGCGGTGCGCGACCCGGACGGCTGGCTCTCGGTCTTCGGCCTGCCGCGCGCGGACCTGCCCGCAATCCGGACGGTCAACGGCGTGCCGGGGCGCAGCTTCACCGCGCGCCTGCAGCATGTGGTGGTGGCAAGCCGGAATCTCGACGGCATGATGCGCTGGTACGAGGATGTCCTGGGCTTCGCCCCCTCCGACTATGTGCTGGCGGACATGGACGACCCTTCGTCGCGCCGGGTGGCGTTCTACCGCTCGGACGAGGAGCACCACAGTTTCGCCGTCTTCGCCGCCTCGGAAAGCAAGGCCGACCACCACGCCTACGAGACCGGAGGCTGGACCGATATCCGCGACTGGGCCGACCATCTGGCCAACAATGAGGTGAAGATCTGGTGGGGCCCCGGCCGCCACGGCCCCGGCAACAATTTGTTCTTCATGATCCAGGACCCGCACGGCGACCCGGTCGAGCTCTCGGCGGAGATCGAGCATATGCCGCGCGACATGGCGCCCCGCCTCTGGCCGGCGGAGGAACGCACGCTCAATCTCTGGGGTCCCGGCTGGATCCGCGAGTAGGATATCTAAATGGCTAAACTCGAAATCCACCTGGGCGACAATCTGGAGGCGCTCTCCCGCTTCGAGGACGGCAGCTTCGACCTCATCTATATCGACCCGCCCTTCAACACCGGCAAGGCGCAGGCCCGCACGCGGCTCCGCACGATCCGCGACGACGAGGGCGACCGCACTGGTTTCCAGGGCAAGCGCTACCGCACGGTCCGCCTCGGCGCCTCCTCATGGAACGACGTGTTCGACGATTTCATGGCGTTCATCGAGCCGCGTCTGAGGGAGGCGCACCGGCTGCTCGCGCCGGAGGGTTCCTTCTTCCTCCATATCGACTATCGGGAATCGCATTACTGCAAGGTGCTGCTGGACGAAATCTTCGGGCGCGAGTGCTTCATCAACGAGATCGTCTGGGCCTATGACTACGGCGCGCGCTCGAAGCGGCGCTGGTCCGCCAAGCACGACAACATCCTCTGGTATGCGAAGGACCCGGACAACTACACCTACCGCTACGATGACATTGACCGCATCCCCTACATGGCGCCGGGCCTTGTCGGGCCGGTGAAGGCCGCGCGCGGCAAGACGCCCACCGACGTATGGTGGCAGACGATTGTCAGCCCGAACGGCAGGGAGAAGACCGGCTACCCCACGCAGAAGCCCGTCGCGATTCTCAACCGGATTGTGCGTGTGCATTCCAACCCGGGAGACCGCGTGCTCGACTTCTTCGCCGGCAGCGGCACGACGGGCGAAGCAGCGGTCCGCAACGGCCGGCATGCCGTGCTGATGGACATCAACCCGGAAGCCGTCCGCGTTATGGCCCACCGCCTTGTCAACGCTAGCCCCATCTTCTATGAAGCCGGCTGTCCTGTTCCTCCCCCTCAGGTGGAGACTTCTCGGAATGCCTCGAATCAAAGATCCGGAAGTGGAAATACTGGCTTCCTATTCCCGGACCCTCCAAACTGACTATCAAAGCGCCGACGATGCTGCTTGGAACGACAGCCCCTTCGCATGGATAAAGACCAGACCGTCTAGACAAGCAGGCACTATCGGAGAAAAATTAACCTCAGGATACTTGGCTACAAAGGGGTTTGATGTGGTTCGGTCTCCAGACACTGAGGCTGACAGAATCATCGCAGGCCAGAGAGCTGAAATAAAGATGAGTACATTGTGGAAAGGTGGATCGTATAGGTTTCAACAACTGCGTGACCAAAACTATGAATTTGCGGTATGTTTAGGGCTTAGCCCATTCGATGCTCATTGCTGGGTTCTGCCAAAGAATTTGATCTTGCGCCAATGGTCGGCGGGAGTTATTTCTTCGCAACATGGTGGGCGCTCTGGTAGCGATACGGCATGGCTCCATGTCTCACCTGATGCAATTCCAGAATGGCTAACTGAATGGGGCGGATTATTATCCGATGCAGTAGAAGTGATTACTCGAATAACTGGGCAAGCTCCCTTAAAGTGATTTAGAAACTGGGGAAACGGCTAGCGCAGAGGCGTGGATCATGATTGTAATTCTATGGTTACAGCCCTTGGGCTTGATTCCAAGTGGCGTCAACCACTGCGAACCGTGGGAGACTTCAGCAGCAGTCACGGGAGGAAATCATGATTAGTGCGATCTGGCTGTCGTACGACCTTGGCGTGAATGGCGATTACGAAGGCTTGTATACTTGGCTTGCTGACCAAGGGGCGAAGGAATGCGGTTCGAGCATGGCATTTTTGAACTTCGAGCATGAGGAAGAGGATGAGTTACTTGCATCATTGAAGGAAGACATTGAGGAGGTAGTCAAATTAACTCATCGCTCCCGTATCTATGTTGTTTTCAGATCTTCCGAAAAAATAAGGGGGCTATACTTGATCGGAAAGAGAAAGTCAGCCCCTTGGATTGGGTATGAAAGTATAGCAGAAGATGATTATGACGAAAGTCGATGAGTGCCGGCGATCATTTATTGATTGATACTGGTTTCTTCATTGCGCTGTTTGACGAGCGAGATCAGTATCATAAATTGGCTCAAGAATTGTCGGGCTTGTTGGATATTTTCCCGATAATTGTTCCTTGGCCTGTCTTGTATGAAACAATAAACACTCGACTTACTCGAAGATCTGAAAAATTGGAACGTTTTCATAATTGTATTCAGTCATGCCAATCGGTATTTCTTGACGATACGCGTTATAGGAAAAAGTCCTATGACGCAGTGATACAGGGAGTTAGGCTCGGAAAGAAAATTAGCTTGGTTGACTCTATTCTTTGCAGTATAATTGAGGATAAGAGTGCATCTTTGAGAGCGATTTTGAGTTTCAATAGAAAAGATTTTGCTGAAGTTTGTTTACTAAATGGTGTAGAAATTGTTGACGGAACATGAGAATACCACAACATCATTGAGAAGGGAGAGGAACTAAAGGTTGTAGTAGGTCGGATCTTGTCACCAGCATGAAGCAAACCGCGCTGCCGCGCGCTCGATTTCGGTTTCGCGCTCGATCTGCCGCGCGGCGGCCGCTGCGCACACGGCCTGGACAACGGATGCAGCGGCCCGGTCCGGACTGCCTGCATCGAACGGGGGATGGGGGTCGTATTCCATGCCGAGTTGAATCCGCTCGGCGGCTTCGGCCCCCAGCATCTCGCCTGCAACCGTCAAGGCGAAGTCGATCCCCGCCGTAACGCCGCCGCCGGTGATGATATTGCCATCGACGACCACGCGCTCGGCCACCGGCTCGCAGCCGAAGGCGGCCAGCATCGGGAGCGACATCCAGTGCGTCGTCGCCCGCCTGCCGCGCAGCAACCCCGCCGCGCCCAGCACCAGCGATCCCGTACATACGGACGTGACATAGCGCGCGCCCGGCGCCTGGCGGCGCAGGAAGTCGAGCGTCTCCTCGTCGTTGATGAGCGCGTTCATGCCCGCGCCGCCCGGCACGCAGACGAGGTCGAGCTGCGGGCAATCGGCGAATGTCGCGCTCGGCAGCAGCTGCATGCCGCCGGCGGCGGTGACCGGCTCGAGGGTCTTCCAGACGAGATGGACCCGGGACTCCGGGAACTTGATGAACACCTCGTACGGGCCCGTCATGTCGAGCTGGGTGAGGTTGGGGAAAAGAAGAAGGCCGATCTGGAATGGCATGACGGTTCCGGGTCCATCGGTTGTCAGTATCGCTCGCAGACGATATGGAGCGCCCTTCATCCGCTTCAAGCCGGGCCGGGCGTCGCCCGGCGAACGAACCGCCGCCCAGGAAGGTTATCCGCCGATGACCGGTTTCCCGGAACCGCTCCTTGAGGGCTACCGCTGCTTCAGGAACGACCGGTATGCGCGGGAGCAGGACCGCTACCGCCGGCTTGCCGAACAGGGGCAGGCGCCGGAGGTCATGGTCATCGCCTGTTGCGACTCGCGGGCGGCGCCGGAGACGATCTTCAATGCCGCGCCGGGCGAGATCTTCACTGTCCGCAATGTCGCCAATCTCGTGCCGCCCTGCGAGCCGGACCAAGCCTGCCGCTCGACTTCGGCCGCGCTCGAATTCGCGGTGCAGGGCCTGAAGGTCCGGCATATCGTCGTGCTCGGCCACAGCCGCTGCGGCGGCATCCGTGCGGCGCTCCACCGGCCGGAGGAGCCGCTTTCCCCGGACGACTTCATCGGCAAGTGGATGGATCCGCTCCGCCCCGCCGCCGAGGAGATGGCGGGGCGCGGGGGACTGAGCGATGCGGAGCGGCAGACTGCGCTCGAACGGGCCTCGATCCGCCGTTCCGTCGCGAATCTCAGGACATTTCCCTGGGTGTCGGGTCTGGAAAGCCGCAGCGGCCTCAGCCTGCACGGAGCCTGGTTCGACATCGCCGACGGGACTCTGTGGGTGATGGACCCGGCCACCGGAGAGTTTTCAAAGGCGGAGTGAAGCGCGAGCCTTTGGTTACGGCGCAGCCGCGGCAGCGGTTTCCGCTCCGGAGGCGACTGCGCGATCGGCTTCCATGCGCTCCTTGACCACGGCCTCGCGGACAGCGCGCTGCAGCTTCTCGAAGGCGCGCACCTCGATCTGACGGATGCGCTCGCGGCTCACGCCGAATTCCTGGCTCAGGTCCTCCAGCGTCGCCGGGTCTTCCCGCAGACGGCGTTCGTGCAGGATGCGCCGCTCACGGTCGTTCAGCACGCCCATCGCGCCGGCGAGCATCGCTCGCCGCCGCTCCAGCTCCTCGTGTTCGCCGTAAAGCGTCTCCTGGCTCTCGCTCTCGTCGGCAAGCCAGTCCTGCCACTCGCCCTCGCCCTCGATGCGCATCGGCGCGTTCAGCGAGCGGTCCGGCGCGGCGAGCCGGCGGTTCATCTGCACGACCTCATCCTCGGACACCCTGAGCTCGTCGGCGATCTTCGTGACATGCTCGGGCGACAGGTCGCCGTCCTCGATAGCCTGAATCCTGTGCTTCATGCGGCGCAGGTTGAAGAACAGCTTCTTCTGCGCCGCCGTCGTGCCGATCTTCACCAGCGACCAGGAATGCAGGATGTATTCCTGGATCGAGGCCCGGATCCACCACATCGCATAGGTGGCGAGCCGGAAGCCCTTTTCCGGGTCGAAGCGCTTGACCGCCTGCATCATGCCGACATTGCCTTCGGAGATCAGTTCGTTCACCGGCAGGCCGTAGCCGCGATAGCCCATGGCGATGCGGGCGACCAGGCGCAGGTGGCTGGTCACCAGGCGGTGCGCCGCGTCCACATCCTGGTGCTCGACCCAGCGCTTCGCCAGCATGTATTCCTCGTCCTGTTCCAGCATCGGGAACTGGCGGATTTCATGCAGGTAGCGGGAAAGATTGTTCTCCCCGCCAAGCGCCGGGATATTGCGGCCGGCAACGATATTTTCGGCCATGGTCTGGACCCTCTCCAATCCCTTGAGACATAGAGATAACGGCTAGAAATTCAAGTCTTCCAACATTACCGCGAGTTCATGGAAGTCCGCCGGCGGCGGACTTTCGAACTGCATGTCCGCGCCGGTTGCGGGATGGCGGAAACCGAGCCGTGCGGCGTGAAGCGCCTGGCGTGGAAAGGCGGGCATTCCGCGCCGCCGCCCGCCATAGAGCGGGTCCCCGATCACCCCGTGGCCGATATGGGCCAGATGGACCCGGACCTGGTGCGTCCGCCCGGTCTCCAGCCGGCAGGCGACGCTGGACGCGCGCGTGCCGAATGCGGCCTCCACCCGGTAATGCGTGACGGCCGGTCGCCCGCGCTCGACGACAGCCATGCGCTTGCGATGGCGCGGGTCGCGGCCGATGGGCGCCTCGACCCGCCCGGTGCCGGGCCACGGCAGGCCCTGCACCAGCGCCAGATAGCCGCGGTCGATGTCGTGCGTCTCGAACAGCGCGCGAAGCCCTGCATGGGCCGTTTCCGTCTTTGCGGCCACGATCAGGCCGGACGTGTCCTTGTCGAGCCGGTGGACGATGCCCGGACGCGCAACGCCGCCGACCCCGGTCAGGCTTCGGCCGCAATGGTCGAGCAGCGCATTCACCAGCGTGCCGCCAGGGTGGCCCGGCGCAGGATGCACCACCATGCCCGCCGGCTTGTCCACGACGATCAGGTGCTCGTCCTCATGAACGACCGCAAGCGGGATCGCCTCGGCCGCGGGCTCGGCCGGCCGCGCCGGCGGAACGCTCACGCGGTACAGCTGTCCGGCGACGGCCTTGCGCCCCGACGGCGTCACCCGCCCTTCTGCGACAAGCGCCTGGATGCGGGAACGCGAAAGCGCCGGTATTTCGCGGGCCAGCACGCGGTCGAGCCGCTCGCCGTCGGCATCCGGCGGCGCAACGGCTTCGAAAACCCTGATTTCCTCGCCAGCTGTCAAGGAACCGTCCCCATACCGATGACTCTTGCGCGCAACTATGGCAAATCCGCGGCGCCTGCGAACGGCCGGAAGTATTCAATGGGTCTGAAAGCCCTCGTCATAGGAATGGGCGTGTTGATCGTCATCGGTGTCGCTGTCGTAGCGGTTACCGTCGTCAATCGGTCGCTGGCGCCCGCCGCAGACAGCGACACCCGCTGGCAACTGCCCGAGGGCGCCCGCATCGAGGACTGGCGGGTGGCCGGCGACGACCTCGTCGTCCGGCTGGAGGAGGACGGCGCCGTGCTGTTCTGGACCTTCGACCGGCGCTCCGGTCAACGGCTGGGCGAGGTGCGGCTGGAGTCCGGATCGAAACCGTAGTCCTGCTTCGCCGCTTCGGGGCTGACAAGCCCGCGCCGGACATCCTGCTCGACCGCGGCCGGATCGCGCGCCGCCGGGTCTCCGAGCCCGCCGCCGCCCGGCATCTCTACGACCAGCCGTTCACCCTCCGGGACGACCTGGAAGCCCTTGTTGCGGAGCTTCTTGCCCGAACCCAGGCTGAGGCGCCCGAGCGCGCCCGGACCGCCGCCGCCCCGCCCGCGCGCCGCATGCACCGTGCGCTCGAAGGTGGCGTAGATGCCGAACGGCGCGCCTTCCCGGTTCTCGACCTCGATGGTCTGGCCGAGGCCGCCGCGCGTCCGCCCCGCCCCGCCGCTGTCGGGGCGCAGTTCCTTCTTCCAGAACACGAGCGGCGTGATCGCCTCGGTCGCCTCGACGGGCACATTGCGCACGCCGGAGGGGAAGGGCGTCGCGGAGAGCCCGTCCAGCCCCGGCCGGGCGCCTGCGCCGCCGGAATGGAAGCTCATGATCTGGAACGGCGTGGACTGGGAGCCGGCGCGCGCCGTGATCCCCTGCCCCGCGCCGAGCCTGAGCGTCCAGAGCGCCGAGCAGCCCTCCGCCGGCACCCGGTCCGGAATTGCCTGGTGCAGGCAGCCGAACACGACGTCCGGCAGCATGTGGCCGATATTCGAGCGCGCATAGACGGCGCAGGGATGCGGCGGATTGAGGATGCAGCCGTCCGGCGCGGTTACCCTTACGGCGTCGAGCGCGCCCGCATTGTTCGGCAACTCCGGCGCGACGATGCATTTCACGCCGAAGCTCGTATAGGCGATGGTGTAGCAGAGCGGACAGTTGATGCCGAAATCCGAAAGCCCGGAGGTGCCGTCGAAATCGACCTCGATCGTCCCGTCGGCCACGGTCAGCCGTGCGACCAGTTCGACCTCCCGGTCGAAGCCGTCGATGGTCATGGAATGGGTCCAGCTTCCCTGCGGCATGGCATCGATCGCGTCGGCCATCGCCTGCCGGCTGCTGTCAATGATGAAGTCCGCCAGCGCGGAAAGGTCTTCGAGGCCGTATTCGTCCATCATCTCCAGCAGCCGCTCGCTGCCGGTGTCGTTGCAGGCGGCGAGCGCGTAGAGGTCGCCGATCACCATGCGCGGCTCGCGCACATTGGCGCGCACCATCTCGAGGAACCACTCGTTCACCCGCCCCTCCTCGGCGAACGGCATGAGCGGCACGAACAGGCCCTCCTGATAGACCTGCCGGGCGTCGGGGCCCTGGCCGAGCCCGCCCACATCGACGACATGGCTGGTGGATGCGAACAGCGCCACGATCCGCCCGTCGCGGAAGGTGGGCGAGACGACCGTGAAATCGTTCAGGTGGCCGGTGCCCTTCCATGGATCGTTGGTGATGAAGACATCGCCCTCGCGCATGGTCTCGGGCGGAAATTTCGCAACGAAATGCTCCACCGAGAGCGCCATGGAGTTCACATGGCCGGGCGTGCCGGTGACAGCCTGCGCGAGCATCCGTCCGGTGAGGTCGAAAACGCCCGCCGAAATGTCGCCCGCCTCGCGCGCAGAGGTCGAAAACGCCGTCCGCACCAGCGTCTGCGCCTGCTCCTCCACCACGGAAAGCAGCCGGTTCCACATCACCTGATGGCGCACGGCATCGAATGTAGCGGTCATGCTGCCCCCCTCCGCGTAAGCACCAGGGCGCCGGAGGCGGCGACGGTGAGATCGAAGCCTTCGGGCGCAACGGTAGCGGTCTCATCCTCCACCACGACCGCCGGGCCTGCAAGCCGGACACCCGGCGCGAGGTCGGCGCGCGCATGCACTGCCGCCTCCATCGGTCCGCCCGCTTCCGTATCGTAAAGCGTCCGCTTGCCTGCGGGCGCGCCGGCCGCCCTCGGCGGCGCCAGCGGCAGGCGCGGCGGCAGCCGGTCCGCGGCACTGAGCGCCAGGCTCCAGGACATCGCCTCCACCTCCAGCGCCGGGATCGTGCGGCCGTAGAGGCGCCTGTAGGCTGCGTCGAAGCGCTCGCGATAGTCCTCCGCATCGGCCTGTTCCGGCAGTTCGACGGCAATCTCGTGCCCCTGCCCCCGGTAGCGCATATAGCCGGTCCGGGTCTCCTCCAGCACGGCATCGGGCGCGCCCAGCCGCACCACGGCCTCCGCCTCGGCGCGCATCTCGTCGAACAGCGCATCGACGATCGCCGGAGCGAAATTATCGAGCGCGACGAAGCGCGAGCGCACCACTTCATAGGCGATGGGCGCCGACAGGAAGCCGATTGCGGAGCCCACTCCGGCTCCCGGCGGCACGACCACCGTGTCAATGCCGAGCTTGGTCGCGAGGCGCGCGGCATGGAGCGGGGCCGCGCCGCCGAACGCGATGAGCGCCCGCCCGCCCAGGGGCTTGCCGCTCTCGATCGCGTGGACGCGCGCGGCATTGGCCATGGCCTCGTCCACGATCTCGCTGACGCCGGCCGCGGCCACCTCGTCCGCCATCCCGAGCGGGCCGCCGACATCGCGTCCGACCGCTTGCCGGGCGGCGTCGCCGTCCAGCGCCATGGTGCCGCCGGCGAACCGGGCCGGGTCGATGCGGCCGAGCATCAGGTCCGCGTCGGTCACGGTCGGCGCGCCGCCGCCGCGCCCGTAGCAGGCGGGGCCCGGATCGGCGCCCGCGCTGTCAGGGCCGACGACGATCCGCCGGAGCGCATCGACGCGCGCGATGGAGCCGCCGCCCGCGCCGATCTCGACCATCTCGATGGCCGGGATGCGCAGCGGCAGGCCGCTGCCCTTCAGGAACCGGTATTGCCGCGCCACCTCGAAATTGCGGGACAATTGCGGACGGTAGTCGTCGATCAGGCAGATCTTCGCCGTGGTGCCGCCCATGTCGAAGGAAAGCGCCTTGTCCAGCCCGTGCCCGGCGGCGACATTGCGGGCAAGCACCGCGCCGCCCGCCGGCCCCGACTCGACCAGCCGGATCGGGAAACGCTGCGCTGTCTGGACCGTCGTCACCGCGCCGCTCGACATGGTGAGCAGCAGCGGGCAGCCGAGGCCGCGCTCCCGGAGCGCGGCTTCCAGCCTGCCGACATAGCCTGCGATCAACGGGCGGACATAGGCGTTGGCGACCGTCGTCGACAGGCGGTCATATTCGCGTATCTCGGGCGACACTTCCGACGACAGGCAGATCGTGGCTCGCGGCAGTTCCCGTTTGAGGATTGCAGCCGCCCGGCGCTCATGGGAGTCGTCCACATAGGAATGCAGGAAACCCACCGCGACCGCCTCGACGCCTTCCTCCCGGAAGAATGCGGCATGGGCGGCGACCGCCGCCTCGTCGAGCGGCATGAGCGTCGAGCCGTCCGCCGCCAGCCGTTCCGGCACGCCGAGGCGGAGCTCGCGCGGCACCAGCGGCTCCGGGCGCTCCATGTAGAGGTCGTATTGCTCGAACCGGTGCTCATAGGCCATCTCGATGGAGTCGCGGAACCCCTCGGTGGTCAGCAGCGCGGTCCGCGCGCCCTTGCGCTCGATCAGCGCATTGGTGGCGAGCGTGGTGCCGTGAATGACGAGATCGACCCCTTCGGGCGCGACGCCGGCGCGCTCAAGCGCCGCCCCGATGCCGTCCATAACGCCGGTTTCGGGCGTATCGGGCGTCGTCGGCACCTTGGCGGAGGTCCGCCCGCCGGCATGGTCGATAACGACATCTGTAAAGGTCCCGCCCACATCCACGCCGATGCGGCAGGCTGCTTTTTTGTTAGACATTTTCGTTCGTTTCGATTTTGCGGAACGGCGTAGTTCGGCCTCATGGCCGAGGCCGAGTATCCAAGCCTCTTCCTTTTCGATCAGATGGCGTTCGACCGGCGAGAGGCCGACCGCGCCCGCAAACAGTGGAGCAAGGCCGCCCTGCCTGTCCAGCCGCGCAAATGCCGCTGCATTGACGCGAACCTGCGCGCGGTCGAGCACTTCGCCGTCGCGCCGGCTTTCGCCGACCTCTTTCCTGAGAAGCGAAGGGTAGATTTCCGCGAGGACGAGCGGCGTCTCGCGGGTATCCGGCGCTCGCAATCCGGTATCGAAGGGCCAGACCGCGCCGCGCCCGCCGATGCGCGGGTTCGCGAGCAGCCGCTTCAAGGCAGGCAACCCCACAAGCACCTGCGAGCCGACGGAGCCCGAATAGGCCAGTTGCCACACGGTCTTGGCCCCCGATGCCCGGAGGTCGGCGATACGGCGTTCCGGGGGGTGCCCGTCCCGGCAGGTGCGGTCCTTCTGCCGTGTCGGGATTCCCGGATATTCCCATCCTGCCGGGCGGCCCCAGAACGGCCCGATCCCCGGCCAGCACCGGTTCACTTCCTCGGCTACCGCAAAGCGGTTGTTGGCATTGTCCGGCTCGTCGTCAATCCGCTCCGCGAGCCAATCCCAGACAGCAAGGGCGGAAGCCTCGCCCGTCAGCCGCTCCGCAACGCTTGCCGGATAGCCGAACGGAAAATCGAAGCCGGCCAGAACGCGGCGCCCTGCGTCCAGTTCCCCGGCGATGAAGGCGGCGAGGCTTTCGACCGCGTCATTACGGGTCCGCTCATATTGCGGCTCCAGAGCGCAGCCTTCGCGGATCGCCGCCCACCAGATGGAATCGCGGCTCGGCCGGGCAGGACTCGGCTTCGATCGCGCCGACCAGTCCACGACGATATGAGTGTCGAACAGCGGCATCTTCGCTTACGACGGCTCCACCGGCCCACCGCAGCCTGTCGGTTCTCGCCAGAAACTCAAGCTAAACCACTTCAATCGCAGTCCTTGCTCCTGGCACTCCGGCAAGCCTCCGGTCTCCTGTGACGAGCACCATCGACAGCGCCTCCGCCAAAGCGACGTAAATCGCGTCATAAGCCGTGACATTCGACCGAAGCTCCCACACCCGGCCCAGAAGCGGCTCGTGCGGGTATCGCTCGATATCGAAGTCCTGCCAACGGCGAAGCGCTGCCGCGCCCGCTCGCGCGTCCAATAGTCCCCGCAACACGAGTCGGCGCAGTGCCTGGGCAATCTCCACATCTATGAGATGCGGAACATGAACGCCTTCCGTCTCCGCCAGCAGCCGCGCATGGAGCCGCTCGCCCGGGTCGGTGTTGAGCAGCATTTCGACGGCGCCGGACGCATCCAGAACCATCAGCGCCGGTCCCGTTCCTCCCGGAGAATGTCGGCAACCGGTCGATCCAGCACAACCTTCGGCTGCGACCGGATCGCCTCGATCAGTTCGCGTCGGGTCGGGCGCTCAAGCGCCCGCTCGATTTCCCGCAGGACATATCGGGACATCGAGACCCCCTCCGTGGCGGCCCGGGCCTTGAGCCGCTTGTGAAGCGAAGGGGGGATATTGCGAATCTGAAGCGAGATCGTCATGCATGGAGCATGAAAACTCGCAGCCTCAATGTCAATTCGCGCGTCGCACGCCCCGGCCCTAACGGCGGTCGGGGTGATAGACGCGGATGGGGCGGTATTGCTTGTAGAAGGGTTTCTGGTCGCGCCAGAGCACGCCGCTGGCCGCGCCGCCGTCCACGGTGATCGCCTGGCCGGTGACGAAAGTCGAGCGGTCGCTCGCCAGAAACAGCACGGTCTCGGCGATGTCGCGCGGCCGCCCGACGCGCGGGATCGGCTGCTGCAGGGCGTAGTCGTCGATCCGTTCCTCGATCAGGCTGTCCGGCCTGCCGACCGTGTTGGCCGAAAGCGGCGTCGCGATATAGCCGGGGCAGACGCAATTGACCCGGACCGAGTGCTCGCCGAGCTCCATCGCCGAGACCTTCGAGAGATGCACCACGGCCGCCTTGGCCGCGGAATAGACCTGCGGCCCGCGCCCGGCGGTGATGCCGGCAATGCTGCCGGTGTTGACGATGCTGCCCGAGCCCTGCGCCTTCATCGCCGGGATGGCGTGCTTCATGCCGAGGAACACGCCGCGCACCAGCACATCGAAGGAAAGGTCGAACTCCTCGGCCGGAATCGCCTCCAGCGGCCCGAGCGCGCCGCCGAAGCCGGCATTGTTGAACATGCAGTCGAGCCGTCCCCAGCGGTCGAGCGCCAGATCGACGGCCGCCTTCACCTCCGCCTCCTCGCGGACCTCGCAGGGGGCGAAGAGCGCCGCCTCGCCGAGTTCCGCCGCCAGCGCTTCGCCCCGCTCGCGCTGCATGTCGGCGATCACGACGCGCGCGCCCTCGGCGGCGAACAGTCGCGCCGTCGCCTCGCCGATGCCGCTGGCGCCCCCCGTGATGACGGCGGTCTTCCCTTCCAGTTCGGCCATGCGTTCGCCTCCCCCTGCTTCTCCGGCCCGCCCATTGTCCCGCAAAACGCACGGCATGTCCGCCTTGCCGGAACCGCCTGCTACAATGGGCAACACTCCCCGAAACGAGACCCCTCCATTCCATGTCCGAGCTCACGATCACGACCCGCGCCGGCGAGACCTTCGGCGCCTATGCGGCCTTTCCCGAGGGCAGCGGGCCCGCGCCCGGCCTCCTGCTGCTGAACGAGGTGTTCGGCGTCAACCGCTTCATGCGCGCGATCGCCGACTACTGGGCCGGCAGGGGCTTCCTCGCCGTCTGCCCGAAGCTCTACTGGCGCATCGACCCGGAATTCGAGCTCGACCCGGAGACTCCCGGACACCGGGACCGGGCGCTCGCGACGCGCTCGGATTTCAATGTCGATCTCGCGGTCTCGGACACGGCGGCGGCCGTCGCTCGGCTCAGGGAAATGCCCGAGTGCAGCGGCAGGGTCGCGACGCAGGGCTATTGCCTTGGCGGGCTGCTCGCCTTCCTGCATGCCGCGCGCGGCGAGGCGGATTGCGACATCTCCTATTACGGTGTCGGCATCGAGGACTATCTGGACGAGGCGGCGCGGATAACCCGGCCCGTCATGCTGCATATCGGCGAGGCCGACCCCTGGACGCCCGTCCCGGTCCGCGACGCGACGGCGGCCGCGCTGGCCGGCTGCGAAGGCGCCGAAATCTATACATATCCCGACACGGACCACGCTTTCGCCCGCGAAGGCGCGGTGACTGAAGTGACCGCCATGAAGGAGCTCGCCAACGCGCGCTCCGAGGCGATGCTGGGCCGGGTGCTGCGCTGATGCGCGCGGTGCTTTGCCGGTCCTTCGACGGGATCGATGCGGTCACTGTCGAGGATATAGCCCCGGACGAACCCGGCCCCGGCGAGGTGCGGGTGCGCGCGGCGGCGGTCGGCGTGAACTTCGCCGACTCCCTTGTGGCGGCCGGCCAGTACCAGACGCGGCCCGGTTTCCCCTTCAGCCCCGGCTTCGAATGCGCCGGCCGTATCGACGCGCTCGGACCCGGCGTCGAAGGCTTCGGGATCGGCGAGCGGGTGATGGCGGTGATGGATTACGGCGCCTACCGCGAACAGGTCTGCGTTCCGGCCGTGCATGTTTACCGCCTGCCGGAGAGCATGGACTTCGTCACCGCTGCGGGCTTCCCCGTCACTTACGGCACGAGCCATATCGGCCTCGATCATCGCGGCGGCCTCAAGGCCGGCGAGACGCTGCTCGTGCATGGCGCAGCCGGCGGCGTCGGGCTCACCGCGGTCGAGATCGGCAAGGCGATGGGCGCGACCGTGAAAGCGTTCGGTCACGCGGTGATGAGGGTGATGGATTCAGCGATTGAGCGTCCGCTTCCAGTCCTTGCGGAGCGGTCGCAGCCAGATGTCCTTTTTCGGCTGGGCTCGTTTCGTATGCCTGTCATAGCGTCCTCTTCC
>JAJDVH010000057.1 GCA_022826185.1 Alphaproteobacteria bacterium | reverse complement strand
GGGCGAGCTCGGCCGCTCCTTCTTCCGCGCCGAAAGCGTCGGCGAGATGGTGATGCGGCGCGGACCGCTGACGGCGCAGATCGCCATCCTGTCGGTCGTCCTCTCCTGGATCCTCGGCATCCCGGTGGCGATCATCAGCGCGCTGCGGCCCAACACCGCCGCCGACAACACCGCCCGCGTGATCTCGATCACCTGCCTCGCCGTGCCCGGGTTCTGGCTCGGCATGCTGATCGTGCTGGGCCTGCTGTTCGGCTTCGGCTACCGCGCGCCGCAGACCGCCGGCGGGGCGGGGCTGTTCGAGGACCCCGGAACCGTGCTGCAGATCATCATCGGGCCGGCATTCGTGCTCGCGCTCGGCCAGGCCGCCTATATCGCGCGCATGGCCCGCTCCAGCCTGCTGGAAGTGATCCGCGAGGACTATGTGCGCACCGCCAGGGCCAAGGGGCTCAACGGGCGGCTCGTGGTCAGCCTTCACGCGCTGCCCAACGCGCTGCTGCCGGTCATCACGCTGTCGGGCATCCTGCTCGGTTTCGTGCTGGCGGGCTCCATCCCGGTGGAGCGCGCCTTCGGCACGCCGGGCCTCGGCTACGCCATGTTCACGGCGGTCAATGAGCGCGACATCTTCGTCATGCAGAACCTCGTTTTCCTCTATGCGGTGGTGTTCGTGATGCTGAACATCACCGTCGATATCATCATCGCCTGGATCGACCCGAGGATCAGATACCAATGAGCGCGCAACCGGAAACCCCGACTGCGGAAGAGGCCGGCCGGGCCGGGCGGCCGCTGCCGGCCCGCATATGGGGCGGCCTCAGGCATTTCGGGCGGCGCTCGCCGCTGTCGGCGTTCTGGGGCTGCGTCGCGCTCCTGATCGTGGTCATGGCGGTGGCCGCGCCGGTGATTTCGCCCTATCCGCCGCTCAAGTCCGATTTCCGGAGCATGCAGAAGGCGCCCTATGACGAGCACCTGTTCGGCACGGACCAGATCGGCCGCGACACGCTGAGCCGCGTCATCCACGGCAGCCGCACCTCGCTCATCGTCGCCTTCGCGGCGGTGCTGCTCGGCACCACGCTCGGCTCGCTCTGGGGCCTGGCCTGCGGCTTTCTGGGAGGGCGGTTCGACATCGTGAGCCAGCGCATCATCGAGTTTCTCCAGTCCTTCCCGGACCTGATACTCGCCATGGCGATCGCCATGGCGCTCGGCTCCGGCACGGTGACGGTCATCATCGCCATTGCGATCACGCGAATACCGTTCGGCGGGCGCGTGATCCGCTCCGTCGTGCTGTCGCTCAAGGAAATGTCCTTCGTGGAGGCGGCGCGCAGCCTCGGCGCCTCCAACATGCGCATCATGCTCTTCCACATCCTGCCGCAATGCGTGGCGCCCTACCTGATCCTCGCCACGACCCATCTGGGCGTCGCGATCATCATCGAGGCCTCGCTCGGCTTCCTCGGCGTCGGCATTCCGCCGCCCGCGCCGACCTGGGGCAACATGCTGGCGGACGCGCTCAATGCCGGCATCGTGCCGCCCTGGTGGCTGGTGCTGTTCCCGGGCGTGGCGATCACCATCACCGTGCTGGCGTTCAACCTGTTCGGCGACGGCATCCGCGACGTGCTCGACCCGCGCCTGCGCGGCGCGGTCTGACGCGGCCCGGCTCTTCCGCCTAGGCGGTCGCCGCGCCGGGCAGCCCCGCCGTCGCGCCCTCGCCGTCATGCAGGTGGCAGGCGGCCCAATGGCCGGCCTGCACCTCGCGCAGCGCGGGCGCGTCGCTGCGGCAGCGCGCCATCGCATAGGGGCAGCGCGAGTGGAAATGGCAGCCTGAGGGCGGGTTGATCGGGCTCGGCACGTCGCCCTCCAGAATGACGCGCTTGCGGCCGCGGGCGCGCGCCTTCGGCATCGGCACCGCTGAGAGCAGCGCCTCCGTATAGGGGTGCAGCGGGCTGTCGAACAGGCTCGTCTTGTCCGTGATCTCGACGATGCGGCCGAGATACATGACCGCGACCCGGTGGCTGATATGCTCGACCACCGCAAGGTCGTGCGCGACGAACAGGTAGGAGAGCTTCAGCTCGTCCTGGAGGTCCATCAGCAGGTTGATGATCTGCGCCTGGATCGAGACATCGAGCGCCGAAACCGGCTCGTCCCCGACAATCAGGTCCGGATTGAGCGCCAGCGCGCGCGCAATGCCGATGCGCTGGCGCTGCCCGCCGGAGAACTCGTGCGGATAGGAGTCCAGGTGCCGGCGGCCGAGGCCGACGCGCTCGAACAGCGCCTCCACCCGCTCCTCGCGCTCCGCGCCTTCCGACACGCCGTGGATGGTCATGGGCTCGCCGACGATGGAACGGGCCGGCATGCGCGGGTTCAGCGAGGCATAGGGGTCCTGGAAGATCATCTGCATGCGCTGGCGGTAGGGCATCATGTCCGCGGCGCCGAGCTCGGTGATGTCCTCGCCGTCCAGGCGGATGCGCCCTTCGGTCGGCTCCAGCAGCTTCAGCACGGTCCGGCCGACGGTGGATTTCCCGCAGCCCGACTCGCCGACCAGCCCCAGCGTCTCGCCGCGTCCGATCCGGAAGCTCACGCCGTCCACGGCATAGACATGCCCCCGGACCCGGGAGAAGACGCCCTTGTAGATCGGGAAGTGCTTCTTGAGGCCCTGCACGTCGAGCAGCGGCGCGGCGTTCCCGGTCCCGGCGCTCATGCCGTTCCTCCCAGCAGGCGGTCGGCGTGCCAGCATGCGACCCAATGTCCCGGACGGTGGTGTTCGAGCGGCGGAAATTCCTGCCGGCAGCGCTCGCTCGCGTAAAGGCAGCGCGGCGCGAAGGTGCACCCCGGCGGCAGGTTGGCGAGCGAGGGCACCATGCCCTCGATCTCGTTCAGCCGCCCCCGGCCGCTCTCGGTGTGGGCGGCCGTCTCGAGGCTCGGAATGGCGCCCAGAAGCCCCTCCGTATAGGGATGGCCCGGATGGTCGAAGAGCTCGTCCACCTCGGCCTCCTCGACCTTGCGGCCCGCATACATCACCACCACCCGGTCGGCGTTTTCGGCGACGACGCCCATGTCGTGGGTAATCAGGATGACCGCCTGGCCCTGGGTGCGCTGCGTCTCGCGCATGAGGTCCAGGATCTGCGCCTGGATGGTGACGTCGAGCGCGGTCGTCGGCTCGTCGGCGATCAGCACTTTCGGGTTGCAGGAGAGCGCCATGGCGATCATCACCCGCTGGCGCATGCCGCCCGAGAGCTGGTGCGGATATTCGTGCGCCCGGCGCTCCGGCTCGGGGATGTGGACCTCGCGCAGCATCTCGATGGCGCGGTCCATCGCGTCGCGTTTCGAGAGGCCCTGGTGGAGAGCGATGGCCTCGCTGATCTGCCTGCCGACCGTGAACAGCGGATTGAGCGAGGTCATCGGCTCCTGGAAGATCATGGAAATCTCGTTGCCCCGGACATCCTCCATTTCGGTCTCGGTCGCTTCGAGGAGGTTCCGTCCTTCCAGCCGGATGGCGCCGCCGACGATGCGGCCGGGCGGACTCGCCACCAGGCGCAGGATCGAAAGCGCCGTCACGCTCTTGCCGCAGCCGGATTCCCCGACGACTCCGAGGGTTTCGCCCCGGCGCACGCCGTACGAGACGCCGTCCACCGCGCGCACCACCCCGTCATTGGTGAAGAAATGCGTCTGCAGGTTCTCGACTTCGAGAACGCTCTCGCCCGCTCCCGCCGGGGCCTCCTGTCCGCCCCCTTGTTTGAACGCTTCGGTTCGGTCCATAATCGAGGCTCCTTAAAATGCGGCGGGCTCCCGCGACGCCGGACGGAGAGCCGCCGACACGGGAGCATATCGCATCCGGAGCCGCAACGGTTCCGATTCAGTCGGGGGGATATCGCCTCCGATTCAGGCAGGGAGGAGCATGATGGCTCGCAAAGGATTCATGAACCCGCACTGGTCGCGGCGACACTTCCTTCAGGGGAGTGCGGCGCTGGCGGCCGCGGGCGCCTACGGCCTGTCTTCGCGCAGGGCCAATGCCGCCATTCCGATGGAATATGACGGCTCGAAATTCCAGTTGGCTGCGACGGAGCCGAACCCGAAATCCGGCGGCGTGCTGCGCTACGGCATCACCATGCGTCCGCCGCATCTCGACTTCCACCAGTCGGGCACGATCAACAATCTCGGCAGTCAGGCCTGCATGTACGACAACCTGATTCGCCATGACCCCCGCGACAGCGGACAGTCGATCATTCCCGACCTCGCCCATAGCTGGGAGATCTCGAAAGACGGCAAGACCTACACCTTCTTCCTGCGCAAGGGCGTGCTTTTCTCCGACGGCGCCGAACTCACCTCCGCGGATGTGAAGGCGACCTTCGACCGCATCACCAAGCCGCCGGAGGGCATCAACATTCCGCGCAGCGCGCTGTTCACCTCGGTTGACGAGGTCACCGCGCCCGACAAATACACCGTCCAGTTCAAGCTGTTGGCGCCCAGGCCGCCGGCCTTCATCATGGGCGCGATCTCCAGCGGCTGGAACGGCATCGTCCGCAAGAAGACGCTCGAGGACAACAACTACAATCTGCGCAAGACCCTCGACGTCCCCGGCACCGGTCCGTTCCGCAGCGTCCGGCGCGTCGAGCAGGAAATCTGGGTGATGCAGAAGAACCCGGACTACTGGATGGAAGGGCTGCCCTATCTCGACGGGATCGAGTTCTACCACGGCCTGCCGTTCTCGCCGGAACTCGGCTCCGCTTTCCTGGCGGGCCGGACGGATTACGCCCGGCTGATCGACCCGGTGACGCGCAGGGAAGCCGACGCCCGCGACGACATGACGGCGACCGACTACTACCAGAGCGTCATCCAGGCGGTCTGGCTCAATGCCGACCGCGAGCCCTTCAACGATCCGAGGGTGCGCCGGGCCATGCACCTGGTCTTCGACCGGCCGGTGCTGGTGGAAGCCGTCAAGGATGTGGCGCCGATGCTGGTCGGCGGCTTCATCTATCCGTTCTCGGATGTGGCGACGCCGACGGAGGAGCTGACCAAGCGCGTCGGCTACCAGCCGGACACGACGGCCTCCATCAAGGAAGCCAGGGCGCTGCTGGAGGCCGCCGGCCACGGCGGCGGCATGAAGGGGCTCGACTTCGTGGTGCGCGACGTGGCGACCTTCAAGATCTGGTCGCAGGCGGTCCAGGCGATGCTGGCGCAGGCGCTCAACATCGAGTGCGAGCTGCGCACCGTGGTGGAGTCGGTCTGGTTCGATGACACCAACAACGGCAAGTTCGACCTCTCGGTCGGCGCCATCGTCTCGACCCTGATCGACCCGTCGGACTACTTCAACACCTGGTACGGCCCGAACGGCCCGCAGAACTACTCGCAGTGGGAAGACCCGCGCTTCACCGAGCTGCTGGCCACCATCGACAACGAGGTCGATCCGGTGAAGCGGCAGGCAGCGATCACCGCGGCCGAAATGGTGATGGAGGAGAACCCGCCGGTGCTCCCGATCTGCTGGGAGAAGATCAACGACGGCTGGTACAACTACGTCAAGGGCCACAACCCCTACAACTATTTCGGCCTCTACGATGTCGGGCGGTTCGACACCTTCTGGCTCGACAAGTAGCCGATACCGGACGGTCCGCAGTGGCCGTATCGGACCCATGCAAGCCCGCGCCTCCCCGGCGCGGGCTTCTTTCTTGAAGGCGGGAGCGGCGCGGAGATGCCGCATCTGGTGATCTTCCTCGGGCTTTGCCTGCTCGGCCTCCTCGTGGGCTGCATCCTTGTTTAGCCCGCATTTCTCACCGGGGTCACGGCCTGCGTCGCGTCCAGGCGCCCGCTCCGCCAGGAGTGGGCCGAAAAGCGTAGCGGCGCCTACGGTTGAGGCCCGCAACGACGCGGAGGGGGCGCCTGGGCGCGACCCGGAGGGCGGCGCTGTCGGGCCGACAGGCGGCGTCGAGCCGCTTGCCCGATACACCCTCGCGACCTGCGCGCCTCACCTACCCTGTCGGCCCGACAGCGCCGCGCAGGCCATGACCACGGTGAGAAATGCGGGCTGAGGCGGCCGGCCTTCTCGCCGCCGCGCTGTTCGCGGCGGCCTGCCAGCCGCTGCCGCAGGTCATGGAGCGCGACAAGGCCAGCGCCCTTCTGGCGCTTCCGGAAAGCGTCGGCGTTAGGGTCGGACCTGTCCACGGGGCAGCGCCCGAACTCGAGGACCGGTTGCGACGGGACCTTGAGGAGGCGCTGCACCGCCGCGGCCTGCCGGCCAGCCGGCGCGCCGGCAATCGGCTCAGCTACCGGGTGACCGGCCGCGTCGAGCCCGCGGCAATGCCGGACGGGGCCGCTCCGTCCGGCCTGGTCTGGGAGCTTCGCGACTGGGACGGCAGGCTGGCCGCGCGTTTCGAGCAGGAGGTCGGCGGCGGCGGGCCGGAGGCGCTGGCCGTGCTTCTCGAAGAGCTGGCGGACGAGGTCGCCGGGCGGCTTCGCGCCGAAAGCCCGGCCGGGGGCGATCCGGTCCGGCTGAAAATCTCCATTGCGCCGATTTCCGGCGCCGCGCCCGAAGCGACGGAGCCGCTCTTGCGCGCGCTCGAAGCGGCGCTTGCAAGCGGGGGGCTGGATGTCGTGCCGCCGGCCGCGCCGAGCCACCTGCATGTCTTCGGCAGCGTGGAGGCCGGCCCTGCCCATGCGGGCCTGCGGGAGCTGCGGCTCGGCTGGTCCGTCGTCTGGTCGGACGGGAACGAGGTCGGCAGGGTGGATCAGGCCAATGCCGTGCCGGCCGAATGGCTGGAGGGCGCATGGACATCGCTCGCCGATGCGGCTGCCGAGGGCGCGGCCTCGGGCATTGCGGACCTTGTGTTCAAGGCGCGGATGGAGCTCCGGCCGACGGGTGGAGCAGCGGGGCGTAGCCGGCCCTGAGCGCCCTGAGCGTGGCGGGCGGCGTCAGCGCCTCGGCCGCGCCGGCGGGGCGCTCGACCGCGGCGTCATATCCGCCGGGCGTGTAGCGCAGCAGCAGCGGCCCCCTCACCAGCCATGCGGACCCTTCCCGGCTCACGAACGCGCCGTCGGGGAGGTCCGCCAACGCGCATGTGTGGGTGCGCCGGCGGCGTCCGTCGAGGCGTTCGGCGTGCAGCGCGCGGTCCATCTCTCCGGCCCGCGGGTTGCCGTCCCAGCAGGCGGCATAGGCCCTGGCGGCCTCGCGCCGGCATTCGAAGCAGGGCCGGTGCCCGGCGGCGAGGGCCACCGCCTCGTCGAGAAAGAAGAGCTCCGTATAGCGCCCGGGGGCCATGACCTGCCGCGTCCTGCCGCGGAATTCGGTGACGCAGCAGATCCAGGCCTTGTGCGTCCAGCGCCGCCGGCCGAGCCGCCGGCGCCCGTCATGCAGGATGCCGCGATTGCCCATCATCGTCCCGCGCTCCGGCGCGGCGATGATGTCTCCGAAAGGCGTCACGCGATTTTGCAGCGGCATCCGGGGTCCTTCCTGCGCGGTTTCGGCGGGGACGGGTACAATACAGCGGCGGCGGCGCCAGACTCACAGGAAGACTGCGGCCCACATCGTCACCCCGGCCTCCGAGACCTACCGCATGCACACATCTCGTTTTGCCTTGTATCCGGTGCGCTTGCCGGCCGGGCTGCGTCCCGTCTGCCTCCGCGAAGGCGGGGGTCGCCCTTGCACCCCATTCGTCACCCCGGCCTCCGAGCCGGGGTCCACCCATGGCTCTCGATGCCGCTGCAACCGGTGGAGAGCAAGCTCAACCGCTGAAACTGCCGCCAGGACCGAGGCTGGGCCCCGGCTCGGGGGCCGGGGCGACGGTTGGGGGCGTGCGTTGCGAAGCCGCCAAAGCAGATGTGTGATACCCGCGGTCGTTGACCGGAACCCATGACGGCTTCGACGCCCGTCACCTTGCAGGTGTATTCGACAGGCTTCAGGACAGGCTCTTCCGTCATGCCCGGACTTGTTCCGGGCATCCCCTTCCACCGCTTCCGCTGCACGGCCGCATGGGTGCCCGGAACAAGTCCGGGCATGACGAGAAGAGGGTCAGTGGGCGCCGATCCGGGCTTCGCTTCCATCGGCATTCCGTGAAAAATATCCGGTATTTTCATTTTATGTTCCCATAGGGGCTTGACTTTCGCCCATATGGTGTAGAATGAAAGTAGAGAGAGAGGGGCAGCTTCCGGGGCCGCCTTTCGGCGTTTCTGCAGAAAAGCAATGGCCGGGGGCCGCGAAAAAGACCCCGGCGGGAACGGACGGGCGAGGTGCGTCCGGCGTCTCGCGCGCGCAATCAGGTGCGCGAACCGCGCCGGCGCCGACACCCGCCCGCGCCCGCGCGCCCCCGCCGCCGCGATACGCGCGAAAC
>JAJDVH010000159.1 GCA_022826185.1 Alphaproteobacteria bacterium | reverse complement strand
GAGACCGGGGTGCGCTGAAGCCGAACGAACGGAGAAAACTGTTATATCAGCGGCGTCGACTTCGGACTCATGGGAAGACTGCGGCCCATATCGTCGCCCCGGACCCCGATCCGGGGCCCAGCCTCGGTCCTCGCGGCAGCTTCGGCGGCTGAGCCTGCCCTCCACCGGCTGCAGCGGGGGCGCGGGTCAGGGATGGGCCCCGGCTCGGGGGCCGGGGCGACGGTGGAGGTGGCTTCGCCATCGGTTCCGGTCAACGACCGCTGGTATCATACCAGCGGCCTCGATTGGGGACTCATGCCAGCGAAGAAACGCCACGGGCATCGCGGGCTGCCAGCCCTCCGAGGGACCATGTTCTCCTTTGCCCCGCTGCCGACGGAGCGGTCCACAGGTTTCAGACCATGAGATAAGCACCGCGGATCTCTTCGTTCCCGGCGAGGTCCGCGATCGGGCCCTCGTAGCGGATGCTGCCCTTCTCGATGATGTAGGCGCGATCCGAAACGAGGGTCGACAAATGGAGGTTTTGTTCCGAGAGCAGGATCGACAGGCCTTGCGCCTTCAGGTCGAGGATGGTCTTCGCCACCTGCTCGACGATGACGGGGGCAAGACCTTCGGACGGTTCGTCGAGCAATATGGTCGTCGGGTTGCCCATCAGCGTGCGCGCGATCGTCAGCATCTGCTGCTCTCCTCCGCTCATCAGGCCGCCGAGCCGGCCAGTCATCGCCGCGAGGTTGGGAAACAGGGCGAAGAGCTTCTCGTGGCTCCATTCCGGCGCATTCGCGCGCCGGGGCTGGCGGCCGACCTCAAGGTTCTCCGCGATGGTCAGGCCGGTGAATATCCGCCGGTCCTCGGGCACGTAGCCAAGCCCGAGGCGGCTGATCTGGAACGGCTCCAATCCCTGTATCGCGTGCCCCTCGAATGAGATCTCGCCCCCTGCAGGCCGAACCAGGCCGATGATCGACTTGATCGTCGTCGACTTGCCCGCGCCGTTGCGGCCGAGCAGCGCCACGACCTCGCCTCGACGGACCTCGAGCGAAACTCCGGACAGGATCTGCGCCCGGCCGTAGAAGGTGTCGATACCGGTCAATCGGAGGACCGGGGCGCCGGCTGGCGCGGTCATGCCGGTCCGCCGTCATGGACGGCGCTGCCGCCCAGGTAGATCTCCTGGACTTTCCTGTCCGAGCGCACCGCCATCGGCGTGCCCTCGGAGATCAACTGTCCCCGATCCAGCACCATGATGCGGTCGGCATGGGCAAAGACCACGTCCATGTCGTGCTCGGTGAAGAGAACGCCGATGTTCCGTTCGCGCACGATCCCGGTGGTGAGCTGCATCAGCTCCATGCGCTCCCTGGGCGCCATGCCGGCGGTCGGTTCGTCCATGAGCAGCAGTCCGGGTTCGTTGGCCAGCGCGACCGCAAGCTCGACCCGCTTGAGGTCGCCATAGGCCAGCACCCCGCACGCCCTGTCATATTGCCGGTCCATCCCGACGCGCTCCAGCAGCGCCATCGCCTCGTCGAAGTAATGGTCCCTCGCCGGCCGCCACAAGGCCCGCGATCGGCGGTGGTGGCTCACCAGGGCCATCTGCACGTTCTCGCGCACGGTCATCGAAGCGAAGGTCGCCGTGATCTGAAAGGTCCGTCCGACGCCGAGCCGCCAGATGGACCGGGGCGGCAGGCCCAGGATGCTTCGACCGTTGAGCCGCACCGCGCCGGCATCGGGCCGGAGCTGGCCGTTCACCATGTTGAAACAGGTGGTCTTGCCCGCGCCGTTGGGGCCGATCATGGCCAGGAGTTCGCTCGAGAAAAGCGTGAACGAAACCCGGTCCACCGCCCGCACCCCGCCGAACGACCTGCTCAGGGATTCGACCTCAAGCACCGGTACGCGCTCATGTTGCGCCCCGCTCATGCCGTAATTTCCTCCGGCCGCGCCAGCCGGAGGCGCCGGCCCAGCCGCGTGCCGGCGAAACCGACGATCCCCTGGGGAAGCAGCAGCACCAGGGCGATGATGGTCACCCCGAGCAGGAACCGCCAGTAGCTGAGCACGCTGAAGAGATCGTTGAGCCAGGTCAGGGCGGCGGCGCCGAAAATCGGACCGAACAGCGACTGCACGCCGCCGAGCAGCACCATCAACAGGGCGTCGAAGGAGCGCGCGATCTCCAGGGTGGTCGGGAAGACGCTGCCCTTCGAAAACAGGAACAGGGCGCCGGCAAGGCCCGTGAATGCGCCGGAAAGCGCAAAGGCCAGCCAGCGATGGCGCGTGAGATCGATCCCGATGGCGGCGGCCCGCAGCGGCGAGTCGCGCCCGGCGCGCAAGGTATAGCCGAACGGCGCATACAGGAATCGCCGCATGATCCAGAGCGCGGCTACGCTGAGCCCCACAGCGATGTAGTAGTAGGCGATGCGCGTGCCCGCCCACGCGGACGGCCATATGTCGTTCAGGCCGTCGTCACCGCCGGTTATCTTGAGCGGCGCGCCGAACTCGTCCGCGATCCCGAAGGTCCTGAGCACGCTGCCCGGCATGTCCTGGAACACGAAGGCCCATGCGATCTGCGCGAAGGCGAGGGTCAACATCGCGAAATAGACACCGCTCAGGCGCACGCAGAACCAGCCGAACAGGAAGGCGAGCAGCGCGGCGCCGACCGGCGCGGCCCAGAATGCGAGCTCGAACGGCGCGTCCGCAAACTTCACCAGGAGCGCCGCCGCATACGCGCCGCCGCCGAAATATGCGGCGTGGCCGAAGCTGACCATCCCGCCCGGCCCCATGATGAAATGCAGCGCGGCCGCGAACAGCACAAACACCATGATCTCGATCACCAGGACCAGCGTGAATGCGCCGACAAGTTGGGGGAGGACGAGGTGCGCGACCGGAAGCGCGAGGAGCAGCGCCGTGGCTGCGCCGCCCAGTATGCGCACCCGCGGCAGGGCCGGACGCAGCGGCTGCTCGGGCGGACCCGGATGCGCCTGGCCCAGTGTCTCCGGCATGCCGAGCAGCCCCCATGGCCGGAAGATCAGGACCACGGCCATCACCAGGAACATCAGCACCAGGGTCGAGTTGGGCAGTATCTGGATGCCGAAGGTCTGCAGGATGCCGAACAGCACCGCGGCCCAGAAGGCTCCGAAAACGCTGCCCATGCCGCCCACCACGACCACGACGAATGCGACGGCGAGGATATTGAAATCCATCAGCAGGTCGGCGCCGCCCTTGGGGATCTGAACGGCGCCGCCCAGCCCGGCGAGAGCGGAGCCGAGAAACAGGACCCCTGTAAACAGCCAGCGCTGGTTGACGCCCAGCGCCGCCACCATCTGCCGGTCTTGCGTCGCGGCCCGGACCAGCGTGCCCCAGCGCGTCAGCTTGAACAGCGCCCACAGGCCGACCAGCACCAGCGGCGATATTGCGATCAGGGCCAGGTCGTATTCGGGAATCGGCTTGCCGAGGATGTCAGCCGCGCCCTTGAGGCCGGGCGCCTGGGGGCCGACAAGGTCCTCCGACCCCCAGACCCACAGGGTCACGTCCTGGATAACCAGGATGACCCCGAAGGTCGCGATCAGCTGAAAGAGCTCCGGCGCCCTGTAGATCCGGCGAAGCAGCAGGATTTCCATGACCACGCCGATCGCGCCGACGGCGACGGCGGCAATCAGGACGGCGGCCCAGAAACCGACCGCCGCGGAGCCGATCGCCTGGACCAGCGTATATCCGATATAGGCGCCCAGCATGTAGAACGAGCCGTGCGCGAAGTTCACGATCCGGGTGACGCCGAAGATGATCGACAACCCCGAAGCGACCAGGAACATGGCGGCGGCGCTGGACAACCCCGTCAACAGGCTGACAATGAAATCCGCCACGCTCCGGTTCTCTCGCTCAGACCGCCTGTTTCTCCGACACCGGCGTCAGGGGCCGGCTGGCCGGCCCCCGATCATGCGCCGGTTCATTGTCCGCCGCGCAGTTTCCGGACCTCGTCGTCCGACGGCAGGTAGCCCGCGCCGTCGAGATACTTCCAGTCGACCATCACGCCCTTTCCGTCGCGCAATGCGGTCCAGCCGACATAGGCGCCCATTGTCGCCTGATGATCGATCGCCCGAAAGGTGATGGGGCCGGTCGGAGCGTCGAAGCTCAACCCTTCCATCGCATCGACCATTTTCTCCGTGTCGGTCGAGCCGGCCCGTTCGAGCATCGCCTTGATGGCCAGCATCGTGTTGTAGCCGACGACCGAGCCGATCCGCGGATAGTCGTCCCAACGCTGCCGGTAGGCGGCCACGAACGCCTTGTGCTCCGGGGTCTCGATGTCATACCAGGGGTAACCGGTAACCAGCCAGCCCTCCGGCGCCTCGTCTTTCAGGGGATCGAGATATTCGGGCTCGCCGGTCAGCAGTCCGACCATCAGCCGCCCCTCGAAGAGGCCGCGCAGCTTGCCCTCGCGCGCGAATTTGGCGAGATCGCCGCCGAAGGTGACATTGTAGATTGCGTCCGGCTCCAGGCGCTTGAGCGCCTCGACCTCGGCGCCGGCGTCAATTTTGAACAGCGCCGGCCATTGCGAACCGACAAACTCCACATCCGGCCGCAACTGCGTCAGCACCTTCTGGAACGCCGCGACGGCATCCTTGCCATAGGCGTAGTTGGGGGCGATGGTCGCCCAGCGCCTGGCTTTCTCGACCTTCGCAACCTCGGCGGCGAGCATAGCCGCCTGCATGTAGGTCGAGGGACGCAGCCGGAAGGTGTAGCGGTTGCCCTGGGCCCAGACCAGGGCGTCGGCCAGGGGCTCGGCTGCGATGTACAATCGCTTGCTCTTCTTGGCGTAGGCGGTCAGCGCCAGGCCGACATGGCTGAACAGCGAGCCCGAGATGAGGGCTACCTCGTCACGGGCGAAGAGCCGCTCGGCCACCTTGACCGCCTCTCCCGGTTTTCCCTGATCGTCGTGCGATATGAACTCGAGCTGGCGCCCGAGCACGCCGCCCGAGCGGTTGAACTCCTCGATCGCAAGAATTGCCCCTTGCCGGTACGGAACCGTGTGGGCCGGCAGCCTCGTGTAAGAGTTGATGTCGCCGATGCGAATGGTCTCCGCCGCGGCGGACGCGGGCCCGAACGCGACGCCGGCCGCAATCGCGATCGCGGCGACGGCGCCGGTCGTTGTCAGAAATGCCTTGGAAGATCTCATCTATTCCTCCCGACGAACCAGAAGCTGGTTCGGTACTCGCTTGTTGGACGGCTTCCTCGAGAGCCGCGCCACGATGGCGACCGGTCGGAACCCGTTGTCCGGTGGCGCGGCGTCATGACCCTGGCGATATCATCTCATCGCATCCCTCCCGTTCGTCGTGAATGGGGCTTGAGCAGACGCCGCCGGCCGCGGCGCCGGGTCGCCCATCGGGCTCCGGTCGAATGCGACGGCCTCTTCCATGTCTTCAGCGAGATCGAGGAGTCTCTCGTCCTCGTTCATCGGCATGACGAGTTGCAGACCCGCGGGCAGGCCGCCGGCGAGCCCGCACGGCAGCGACAGGGCGGGATTGCCGGAGACATTGAACGGCACGGCGAAGGGGAACGCGCCCCAAAGCCGGTCGACCTCGCGGCCGGCGATCCGGTTCGGCCGCTCGCCGAAGGGGAAGGCGGTGACGGCCGTGGCCGGTGTCGCGATCGCGTCCCAGCTTTCAAACAGCGCCGCAATACGGGCGCGATACCGGCGATGCGCCGCGCGGGCAGCCGCTATGTCCTTGTCGGTGAGCGTTCGGGCCGCCGCCAGCGACCTGCTTACATAGTCGCTCAGCGCGTCGGGAAACCGGTGGAGCAGGTCGCCGCGCTCGCGCCGTTCCTCGGCCAGGACGAGCGGCCCGAAGGCCTCGTTCCATCCTTCGAGGGGCAGGGCGGTCTCGACGACTTCATGGCCCAGAGCCGCGAGGCTCGCAACCGCGGCGCTGACGGCCGCCGCGACGCCGGGATCGACGGGGCGTCCTTCAGGGTTGGGACACCAGGCGATGCGCAACCGTCTTCCCACGCTGGCGCGGCCCAGCCTTCGACCGAGAAGCGCGCCCAGAAACACGCGCGCATCGGATGCGCACCGCGCCAGCGGACCCGGGCAAACGAAATCCGACATCGCCGGCAAGCCGCCTTCGTCGGGGCAAAGGCCCCAGGTGGGTTTCAGTCCGAACAGTCCGGTGAACGATGCCGGAATGCGGATCGACCCGCCGCCGTCGGAGGCCAGCGCGATGCTGGCGAGCCCGGCCGCGACCGAGACCGCCGCGCCGCCGCTCGAACCGCCGGGCGTGCGCGCGGTATCCCACGGGTTGCTGGCCTCCGGGCCGAGACGGTTGTCGCTGGTCGCCGACTGGCCGAATTCGGCAGTGTTGGTCTTGCCGGCGAACACCGCGCCCGAGGCTCTCAACCTGCGAACGGCCCCGCTGTCCCGCCGCGCGCGGTTGTGGCGATGCACGATCGAACCGAAGGTCGTCACGGCCCCGGCAAGCGGGTAGGTATCCTTGATCGAGACCGGCACGCCGCTCAGCGGCAGCGCCTGGCCCGCCCGGTAGGCGGCCTCCGCCTCGCGCGCCTGCCGGCGGGTGAGATCGTCGAAGCGAGCGAGATAGGCATGAAGCGACGGATTCAGCCTGTCGATTCGCGCCAGCGCCTCGTCCGCCACCTCGACGGGCGACAACCGGCCCTGCCGGTAGGCCTCGACCAGGGAAGCGATCGGCCAGTAGATCGGATTGCCGCTGCTTCGATCAGGCATTCGGAGACACGCCTCCGCTGATGCCGTAAACCTCTCCGGTGATGTATCCGGCTCGCTCGCCGATAAGGAATGAGACGAGATCGGCTATGTCCTGCGGGTGTCCGACGCGGCCGACCAGAGACCGTGATTCCGCGTAACCGTCAAAGAAGGCGTCCGGATAAATCCGGCGCAGGAAGTCATTGTAGATCAGCCCGGGCGCCACGGCATTCACGCGGATTCCATGCCGGCCGTTCTCGGCGGCGGCGACCCGCGTGAGGGCCAGGACCCCCGCCTTGGCCGCGGAATAGGCGGCGCCGTGCTCGGCCGTCGTTTCCCAGGCCGCTATCGACGAGATGTTGACAATAGCCCCGGAGCCTCGCGCAATCATGTGCGGGAGCACGCAGCGCATGGCGTAGAATGTGCCGTTCAGATCGACGTCCAGGCAGCGCAGCCAGGTGTCGGGCATCATTTCGGCCACCGGCTCGATCCGGCTCCACCCTGCATTGTTGACGAGGGCGTCAATCCGGCCGCGCTTCTCGACGACGGCTCGGGTGGCGGCGTCCACCGCGTCGAAATCGGTCACATCGAGCGGCATCGACAGGAACTCCCTGCCGTGTTCGTCGGCCAATTGGCTGGCGAATGCGCCGCAACGGCGTTCATGGGCGTCGGTAATCACGACATCGTAGTCGTCGTCCGCGAGCCGGCGCGCAATCGCGGCGCCGATGCCGGCGCCGGCCGCCGCGGTGACCAGCGCCACCCGGCGCTCTCCGCCATGCTCGTTTTGCGCCGGCACCTCGTTTGCCTCCGCTTAATCCGTCTTGAGCCGCGGGATCACATGCTCGCCCAGCTCTTCCAGCCGGCGCAGGCGGCCTCTGGAGAGCAGGGCGAAGCTGATGCGGTCGATGTCGACGGCCGAGAGTTCGAGCAGCCGGTCGAGGCAATGGCTCCGGTCGCCGGAAATCGTCACCGAGCGCACGAACGCCTCGCTCACGATCTTCTTGTGGGCGGCGCGCAGCGACAGGTGCTCTTCGAAGTGGTAGGCATCCTCCGCGGCCTCGAATTCGGATCGGAAGCGTTCCCACCCCGGCGGCATTGCCTTCCAGGCGGCGAAGGTCGCGGCCTGGCTGGTCGCCCAGGCCCGGACGTCGTCGACCGCCTGTTCGGTATCCTCGTCGATACTCATCGTGACGATGAGATCGATGACGATGTCCTCGCGCCTGCGCCCGGCCTTTCGAAGACCCCGATAAATGTGTTCGATCTGCCAGTTGCAGAAGTCCGGGTCCGCCGCCCCCATCAGGATGGCGCCGTCGCAAAGTTCGCCCGCAAGCTCCAGCATGCGGGGCTGGGAGACAGCGAGATAGACCGGGATCTGCCGACGTGAGGTGGCGAGCCGGGCCCGGGCGCCCGAAAAGTCGATCTCGTCGCCCGCGAACAGCTTGCGAAACAGCTCTATGCCGTCGCGAAGCTCGCCGATCCTGTTCGGCTTCTCTCCGATGGAATGGACCGCGACCCAACCCGCGCCGAGGCCCAGCAGCGCGCGCCCGTCGGAAAGCTCGTCGAGCGCCGTCGTGGCGTTGGCGGTGACCGTGGGGTGGCGCGTTCGGAGGTTGGTGACCGCGCAACCGATCCCGATCGATTCGGTCGCCATCGCCGAGACGTTCATCGCCGCATAGACATCCTTCATGCCGAGCTGGTGATCGATGAACCAAAGCGCCTCGAAGCCGAGTTCCTCGGCCGTCCTCGCAATCTCCCCGACCCGGCCGAAGGTTTCGCGCGGGCTGACTCCCATCGAAATTCCGAACCGTTTCACCATCAGGCGCTGCTTTCGAGTGCGTTGCGAATGGCCTGCGCATAGGCGTCCGGCTGATCGACGCTCATCAGATGCCCGGCTTGCGCAAGCTCGCGATAGGTTCCGCGGCGCAAGGCGGCCATCATGATGTCCGCCGCCTTGCGCGGACAGAACATGTCGGCCTCGCCGCCGATCACATGGACCGGGCAGGCGATGCCCGGCAGCAGCGGGGTGAGCGGCTCCTCGTTGAGCCGGGCCATCGCGCGGGCGGCGTTCACATAGCCGCCCCCGGCGCCGACCGCCTTGAGGCGCCTTGCTGCAACTTCTTCAAGCCGGTCGCCGGCAACGGCGAGCTGCTGGCGCGTATCCTCCTTGAGCAGGCTGGCAAAGCCGGCGAAATCGCTCCGGAGCGTCTCGATGCGGTCTCGAAAGAACCCGACGGCGCGTCGCCCGACAATGGTGGAGGTGCCGGCGACCGTAGCCCGGGTCACCAGGTCGGGCCGCTTTGCCGCGACCCGCAGCACCACCGTGCCGCCGAGCGAGTAGCCGATGCAGTCGGCGGGACCTGTCAGGGTTTCGAGGAAGGCGATCAGGTCTCCGGCCAGCTGTTCCAGCGTGCCCTCGGCCTCGCCCAGGTCGGTCTCGCCGTGTCCGCGAAGGTCGTAGGCGTAGGTCGTGAAGTCGCTCAGCCGGCGCTGGACGTCCGCCCAGCTGCTCCGGTCCTCCGCGAGGCCGTGGACCATGATCGCCGACGGCCCCTGTCCCATCCGCGAGTAGCCGACGTCGATGTCGCCAAGCCGGACTCTCATGCCCGTTCTCCGGGCCCGTCGCCGTCGCCGACCGCGGCGGTGCGGAGGTCGGCCTTGCGGATCTTTCCTGCCGGCGTCATCGGCATCCTGTCGACGATGCGCAGAACCTCGGGGCAGTGATGCTTCGGCAGGCGCTTCGCCTGCGCATGGGCGATAAGGTCCCGGAGGCTCGGGGCCTCGCCGTCCGGGACCACCACAGCGCAGATGCGTTCGCCCAGCCGGTCGTCGGGATGGCCGATGACAGCCACGGCGTTGACGCCCGGATGGTCGGCCAGCGCATTCTCGATCGGCGCCGGCGAGATGTTGACGCCGCCGCGGATGATCAGGTCCTTCAGCCTGCCGGTGATGTGCACATATCCGTCCGCGTCGATCCGCGCGAGATCGCCGGTGCGAAAGAACCCGTCGCCCGTCATCTCGGATTCGTACAGGTCCTGCTGGCCGAAATAGCCTGTGAAGACGCCCGGCCCCCGCATGACCAGCTCTCCCTCCTCGCCCGCAGGCACGGCGCCGCCGGCAGGAGAGAGGCAACGCAGTTCGAGGCCGGGCAGCCCGATGCCGGCGGTGTTCATGAGCTTCTCGCGAGGGCTTTCGCGCACGCAGGTGACGAGCCCGCCCTCGGTCATGCCCCAGAGGACGGTCACAAACGTGTTGGGAAACCGGGCCTGGGCGGCCTCCATCAGCGATGGCGGCACCTGGGCGCCGCCGCACAGAAACGAACGCAGCGATGCCAGCTTCGGCTTCGAACGCGGCCAGCTTGCGTCAACCAGATCCTTCAGGAACGGCGTCGCCGCAACGGTGAAGGCGCAGCCGAACGCCTCGACCGTTTCCAGCGCCCGTTCGGGATCCCAGACATCCTGCAGAATGAGCGGCGCGCCGGTATGGAGCGATAACCGGGTGCCGTGGACGGCGCCGATGCTGTGTCCGAGGGGGGAGGCGAGAAAGATCGGTGTATCCGGGCCAAGCGAGAAGCGCTCCGCGAACCCGATATTCAGCGCGGCGAGAGTGTTTTCGCTGTGCATGACGGCCTTGGGCCGGCCCGTCGTACTCGATGTGAACATGATGTGCGCAAGGTCGGCGGCGTTTGCCGGCAGCGATGCGTCCCGGCCTGCCGGCGCCGTCCGCCACGTCCCGCCGGACTCGTCCAACAGGAAAACGCCCAGGCCATGCCCGCAGGCCGCGGCGGCTTCCCGGGCGATATCGCCCAGCCGTCCGCCACCATGATGTTCCAGTGTCACCAGCGCCCGCGCGCCCGTCAGTCGGGCGGCGTAAGCAACCGTTTCGGGGTCGGTCCGCGTCGGCATGCTCGCGGGTATGGCGCCGAGGCGCAGCATTCCGACGAAGGCGGCCTGCGTATCGACGACGTTCGGCAGAAGAAGGATCACGATGTCGCCGCGGCCGACTCCGCCCTCTTCCAGCTTCTCGGCGAAGCGCCCGGCCTCCCGCCACAACATGCCGTGGCTGAGCCGCCGACCGGCCGCATCGGCAACGGCGAGGCGGTCTCCCAGACGCCGGGCAGTAACGGCGTAACGGTCGAGCAGGCCCTCGCCCGGCCACCACCCCATTGCGCGGTAACGGCGTTCGCGTGCGGCGCGGCCGTCGTCGGCGGCGCCCGGTAACGCCGCGCGCGCCGATTGCGGACCGTCCAGGTCTCCGGGATGAAACTCGTTCATCTGATGCTCCTGTCGTCGGCGCGGATCTAACGCACTTCCGGAGCCATCCTCGCCCGAGCCAGAGGTACACGCACCAAAGCCCCAAATCAAGATAGTGATATCGCTTTTTTTAATGATCATCTTGCTTTCTCCAGTGCGTCCCGCCATGATCGGGAAGTGAGGGCTTCTGTCGGGCTGCCCGCGAGCGGATGCGACATCATCGGGAGGCTGGTTGGCGATCCGGTGGCCCGGAGGCGCCTGCGGGACTACGCTGCTCGAAACGGGTGGAGGTCGGTGGCATGGTTGAGCAGGCGATCCAGTTCCCGACGACACCCAAGGGCCGGCGTACGCGCAGCCGCCTGCTGGCCAGCGCCCGAAGGGTGTTGGCCCGCAACGGGTATGTCACGCTCAAGATGACCGACGTTGCCGACGAAGCAGGGGTGTCGCTCGGCGCCCTCTATCGGTATTTCCGGAACAAGGAGGATTTGTTCAGGGCCCTGGTCGAGGGCATTCATGAGGCCTTGTTCGAAGCGAGCCGGGCGCCCAGCAAGCAGCTGGCGACCGACCCCGGGGGCGCATTGCTCGAAGCCAACCGCGGCTATCTATCGCTCTACAGCGAAAATCGGGACGTGATGCGCGCCTTGATCGAGGCCTCCACGGTTGACAGGCAGTTCCGCGGCGTCTGGTGGGCGATGCGGGACCGCCATGTCGACCGGTTCGTCGGCGCGCTCAAGGCGAAGTTCGGAGTTGAAACGGTAGACGGCGTTCCGGCCCGTCTTGTCGCTGAAGCCATGGCCGCGATGGTGGAGCAATGCGCTTATGTCTGGTTCTCGCAGGACGAGCAGCTGGGCGAGCGCCCGGTATCTGTCGATGACGCCGCAAGGGTCGTGACCCGGATATGGCACGACGCTTTTTTCGGGCCCGGCGCGCGCTCCAGCTCCGCGGCTGAAGTCGACCGCGCCAATTCGGATTGAACCCTCCGGGGCATCTCGGGACGCCGCTTTCGGGTCGGCTCGCTTGATACCAAGGCGCATAATTCAGGACTCATGTTGAGGACGTTCGATCTCTCCCCTCCCGCTTGCGGGAGGGGTCGGGGGAGGGTCCTCTCGGCGGTACAGACCGGATAGATAGGTAACAGATTGGACCGGATAGATGGGTGACAGGTTATGGGTAGGCCAGGAGGTGGCCGATGCCTTGGAAGGAGACCTGTCTGATGGACGAGAAGATGTCGTTTGTTGCGGAT
>JAJDVH010000064.1 GCA_022826185.1 Alphaproteobacteria bacterium | reverse complement strand
AGGGGTGTCCCTGTTTTGCGCGCGTTTCGCGTGCGGGCGCGCCTGTGCGGGCGGGCGGGTGTCGGCGCCGGCGCGGTTCGCGCGGCTGATTGCGCGCGCGAGACCGCGGACGCACCTCGCCCGTCGGTTCCCGCCATGGCTTTTTTTCCGGCCCCGGCCATCGCTTTCTGCAGAAACGCCGAAAGGCGGCCCCGGAAGCCGCCTCTCTCTACTTTCATTCTACACCATACCGCCAAATGTCAAGCCCCGCCAGGAACAAAAAATGAAACTGGCGGAGATATTTCATGAAATGCCGACAGCGGAGGCAGGTGGAGACCGGGCCGGACGGCGTTCTACCCGAGCGCCCCCTCGCGGTGGCGGAGGAGCCGGCCGGGCAGGGCGCCGGTATGCTCGCCCCGGCGGATGACAAGCCGGCCGTTGACGATCACCGTCTCGACGCCCGTCGGGTAGGTGTGCGGCTCGTCGAACGTCGCCTCGTCCCGGATCGTCTCCGCGTCGAACAGCACGATATCCGCGGCCCAGCCCTCGCGCAGCAGGCCCCGGTCCGCCATGCCGAGCGCCCGGGCGGCGTTGCCGGTCATCTTGGCGACGGCCTGCGGCAGGGTCAGCAGCCCCTGCTCGCGCGCATAACGGCCGAGCACGCGCGGGAAGGTGCCGTAGAGCCTCGGATGCGGCTTGCCCTGGGAGGTGACGCCGTAGGGCGCGACGCAGGGGCCGTCCGAGCCGACCGTCATCGAGGGCTCGGCCGCGATCCGCCGCACGTCCTCCTCCGACATGCTGCGCACCAGGATGCGCGTCCCGCCCCGGTCCTCGATGACGATGTCGAACACCGTGTCCAGCGGGTCCTGGTTCCGCTCCTCCGCGATCTCCCGGATCGTCTTGCCCGGCTCGGCGGCGCCGGGCGAGTTGGCGATGCGGATGTCGTCCCAGCTCTCGATATGGCCGAAATTGTTGAAGCCGACCTCGGCGATCTTCTGGCGCACGCGCGAGCGGAGTTGCGGGTCCGAGAGCCGCGCCAGCATCGCGTCGATGCCGCCCTCCTGCAGCCAGACCGGCAGCAGGAAGCGCAGCGGGTTGGTTGCCCAGTCATAGGGATACTGGTCGCAATGTACGTCCACGCCCCGCGCGCGCGCCTCCGTGAACTGCCCGAGCAGCTTGTCCGCCTCGCCCCAGCGGCCGGTGCCGGAGAGCTTGAGGTGCGCCACCTGCACGTGGATGCCGCACTGCTCGCCGACGTCGATGGCTTCGGCGACCGCCTCGTGCACGCCGTGGCTCTCGTCGCGCACATGGCTCGAATAGCGCCCGCCATGCGCCTTCACCACGCGGCCCAGCGCCAGCATCTCCTCCGGTTTCGCGTAGCAGCCGGGCGCGGTGAACAGGCCGGAGGAGAGGCCGAGCGCGCCCGCCTCCATCGCCTCGGCCAGCATTTCCTGCATGTGGCGCAGCTCGGCCTCCGCCGGGTCGCGGTCCTCCATGCCCATCGCCATGAGGCGCAGCGTGTTGTGGCCGGCCTGCATCACAGTGTTCAGCGAGAGGTCGGGCCAGCTGTCCATGTAGCCGGCGAAGTCCGTCTCCTCGAAGGACAGCCAGGGGGCGCTCGCGGAGAGATAGTCCTTCAGCATCTCTACCTTGCCGGGCAGCGCAGGCGCGACGGAGAAGCCGCAATTGCCGACCACCTCTGTCGTCACGCCCTGGCGGATCTTGCATTCCGCCTTCGGGTTGAGGGGCAGGGTGAAGTCGGAGTGGGTGTGGATGTCGATGAAGCCGGGCGCGACGATGCGGCCCGCGGCGTCGATCACCGTCTCCGCGCTGCCGGCATAATCCTCCTCGATGGCCGCAATGCGCCCGCCGCGGATGGCCACGTCCGCCGTGCGTCCCGGCGCGCCGGTGCCGTCCACGACCTCGCCGCCCCTGATGAGAATGTCGTCCATCCAGGCGTCCTCCCGAAATCGCAAGCGTCGTGCGACAGGATAGCGCAAATCCGCCCGGTCAGGCGGGCGCGAGGTGGAGCCAGCCGGACCACGCCATGTAGGTCCCGACGAGCAGGATCAGCACGCCGGACACATAGGGCGCCGACGCGAACAGGCGGTCGGTCGCCGAAAACCGCCTCGATGCGTAGCGCAGCCCCAGGACCGCGGCCATGCCGACGGCGACCAGCGTGGCCGCGAGGCCGATCGAGAATGAAGCGACCATGCCGACGCCCAGCCAGAACTGCCCGATCCCGAGGCAGAGCAGCAGCACGGTGATCGCGGCGGGGCAGGGGATCAGGCCGCCGACCAGTCCGAAGCCGACGGTCTGCAGGCCGCTCGCCTTGCCGCCGGCAAAGCGGCCCTCGATTTCGCGGGCATGGGCGCGGGCGTGCGCATCCTCGCCGTGGCCGTGATGGTCGCGGTGCGCCCGGGCGCCGCCGAATGCCCGCAGGAGCATGAAGAGGCCGACGGCGATGACGACCGCTCCGGAGCCCCCGATGAACCAGGGCTCCAGCCTCTCGCCGATCGCCTCGTCTCCCCAGGTCAGCGCCAGCAAGGCGAGCACCCAGACGACAATGCTGTGCGAGAACGCGGCCGACACGCCCAGCAGGACGGCCTGGAACGGCGTGCCGCGCACCGCGACGATGAAGGCGGCCATCATCGTCTTGGAGTGGCCCGGCTCGAGGCCGTGCAGCGATCCCAGCACCAGGCCGACGGCGGCCAGATACAGGAACGAGGTCGAACCTTCCTGGATCAGCGAAACGAGGTCCATTTCGCCGTTCCGTCTTCTTCAGGACCGCTGCCGCGCTTGCACGTAACTTTCGAGCACGCGGTTGATCCGGGTCTGGTACCCCTTGCCGGGCGCGCGGAAATAGTCCAGCACCGAACGCTTGATGCGCATGGTGACCTGCTCCGTGCGATCCGGCCGGACGAGTTCGGCCTCGCGCCAGAAATCCGCGTCCAGTTCCGGGATATCGTCGAAATCGATCTCCGCATCCTCAACGGACGCGATCTCAGCCGGCGTCAGGGGTCTCGAATATCCGCTCACGATAAGCCTGCCTTTCCTTCCGGGATGCGGGACGCGCCGAGATCAGGCGCAACCGCCCGCCGCGTGCGGTGTAGGCCACGACAATCGTGGCGGCCTCCACCCGGCCGATGCCGATGTACCGCTCCTCGCCGTAATCCCGGCGTCGGTCGGTCCGCGCAAGCATCGGGCCTTCGAATATTCGCTTCGCCGTCTCGAAATCGATCCCGTGCTTGGCAACATTCGCGCGGTCTTTGGTCTCGTCCCATTCGAATTGCATTGCTTTATGTATGTATAGTTTGTCGTTACGCCATAATCAAGTGCGAGGGAAACGGTTGGGGAAACGGCCAGAGCATTCGGGTTCAGGCGGCCCCGCCCGCTATCGCCGGCTTGCGGTCGAACCAGGGGCGGGCGGCTTCGAGCTGGGCGGAGAAGCGGAAGAGCGTCGCCTCGTCCCCGTAGGGCGCGACCGCCTGCGCCGCGACCGGCAGGCCCTCGGCGCTGGTGCCGACAGGCAGCATGACCGCCGGCTGGCCGGTGATGTTGAACCAGACGGTGAAGGGCGAGAAATGGAACACGCGCCGCCAGTATTCGCCCACGTCGTCCATCATCATGTCGAGCCAGCCGAGCTTCACCGCCGCGCCCGTCGCCAGCCCCGGCGTCAGCAGCAGGTCGTAACCGGCGTGGAAGGCGGCCATCTGCCGGCCGAGCCGGTGCATGGTCTGCGTCGCGCGCACATAGTCCGCGCCGCTCACCCGTTCGGCCATCTTCGCGGAAAGCCAGGTGATGCGCTCGACCTCGTCCTCGCGGGCCGCGCGGCCGGCGGTCGGGTGGCTCGCGAGATTGACCGCGGTGTTGGCCGCCATGAGCGTGAGGAAGGTCGGCGCCACGGCTTCGCCGTCGATGGCGGGGTCGGCCTCCTCCACCCGGTGCCCGAGGTCGGCCGCGAGGCTTGCGGTTTCCTCCAGCACGCGCAGCGCATCCGCGCCGACGGGAGCGCCGTTCGGCGTCCGGCGGGTGAAGGCGATCCGCAGCCTGCCGGGGTCGGCGCCGGCCTCCTCCAGGAACGGGCGGGCCGGGGGCGCTGCGCTGTAGGGGTCGCCCGCGCCCGGCCCGCGCGTGGCGTCGAGCAGGGCCGCGCTGTCGCGCACGGTGAGCGTCACGGCATGTTCGGTGGAAAGGCCGCCCAGCCCCTCGCCCATGAAGGGCGCCATGGTGTTGCGGTTGCGGGTGGGCTTGAGCCCGACAAGGCCGCAGCAGGCCGCCGGGGCGCGGATCGAGCCGAAGCCGTCGGAGGCGTGCGCGGCCGGCAGCATCCGCGCGCCGACGGCCGCGGCCGCCCCGCCGCTGGAGCCGCCGGATATGCGCGTCGCGTCCCAGGGGTTCTTCGTGGCCCCGTGCAATTGCGGCTCGCAGGTGAGGCTGAGGCCGAGCTCGCAGGTGTTGGTGCGCCCGAAGATCACCACGCCGGCGCGCTTCAGCCGCGTGACGAGTTCGCTGTCCTCCGCCGGCACGACGTTCTCGAAGAATTTGCAGCCCCGCGTGGTCGGGCAGCCGGCGAGCGAGGCGCTCAAATCCTTCAGCAGGTAGGGCACGCCCCTGAGCGGGCCGTCGGGCAGCCCGTCGGCAATGGCCTGCCGCCCATAGTCGTAGAGCCGGTTGGTGACAGCGTTGACGGCGCCGTTGCGCGCCTCCACCCGCTCGATCGCGGCCTCCAGCAGCTCTTCCGGCGTGGTCTCCCCGCTCGCGACCAGTGCGGCCAGCCCCACCGCATCGTGGTTTTCGTAGTCCGTGAACGCAGCCATTCCGTTTCCCTCCGACGGGCCGATCCGGCGCCCGACCGCTCCGGCCGGGCCCCGCGCCAAGGTGGCACACCGGCGCCGGCGTCTCCAGACAAAGACGACGGGGCTCCGTCGTCCGGCCTTTCGCTCCGGAGCGGGCAGAGGGCCTGCGGCTGCGGGGGCGATGCGTTGGCGTCAGCCGCGGTCCGGCCTCGGCATGCGGTAGCCGACCCCGCGCACGTTGAAGATCCACTTCGGGTTCGCCGCGTCCTCGCCGATCTTGGACCGAAGCTTCTTGATGAAATTGCGCACCAGGTTGGCGTCGCCCGCCGCGCGGTCGTTCCAGACGCGCCGCTCCAGGGTTTCGTATGTCACGACCCGTCCCGCGTTGAGCGAGAGGATGCGCAGAAGGTTGTATTCGGTGGCCGTGAGCTCGATCTCGCGCCCGTCCACCATGACCCGGCGCGCCTCGTAATGGATGGCGAGACCGTGGAGCCTGAAGGGCTCGGGCTGGGCGACGCGCCGCAGCGCCGCCTCCACGCGGGCGGTGAGTTCCGTCGGCGAGAACGGCTTGACGATGTAGTCCGCCGCGCCGGCCTTGAGCGCCCTGGCGACGGTCTCGTCGCGACCGTAGCCGGAGATGAACACGACCGGCAGATCGGCGAGCTCGGGCACGCTTTCCATCAATGCGATCCCGTCCGCGCCGGGCAGCATGAGGTCGAGCAGGACCAGGCTCGGGGTCTCGGTGCGGATGATGTGGGCGAGCTCCTCGTGATCGCCCGTGACCAGGGGGGCGTATCCGGCGCCGGTGAGGATGCCGCGCACATAGCGAAGCGTCTGCGGGTCGTCGTCCACCACCAGGATGCGGGAGGGTTCGAGCGGCGCCGGCGGGGGGATGCGCCGTCCGGACGGGGCGGCATCCGCTTCGCGGGCGTCGTCGACCGCCGGCAGGGTGAAGGTGAAGCGGCTGCCCCGGCCGAGGCCGTCGCTCTCGGCCCGGATCCGGCCGCCATGGGCCTCGACCAGCCCCTTGCAGATGACGAGGCCAAGGCCGGTATCCGCGATCGTCCGCGTGCCGCGCTCGCCGGGGACGGCGTATTTGCGGAAGAGCCGGGGCATGAGCCCGGGCGCGATCCCCCGGCCCTCGTCGGAGACCGAGACCGCGACGTGGAGGCCCTCGCGCTCAGCCGTGACCCGGATCGGGGTGGAATCCGGTGAATGCCTGGCGGCGTTGGAGATCAGGTTGTTCAGCACCTGCACGACTCGCCGCCGGTCCGCCATCACCCCGGGCAGGTCGCCGGGCAGGTCGATGAGCACGCTGTGGCGGCCGCCGGCCAGGAACGTGTTCCGCGCCCGGTCCACCAGGACGGCGACTTCGGACGGCTCCGGCGACACCGAGAGCGTGCCCGCCTCGATGCGTCCCGCGTCGAGCAGGGCGCCGATGAGGCTGCGCATGCGCCCGGCCTGCTCGTCGATGATGCGGTGGAACTCGTGCATCTCGGCCGGCTCGAGCTCGCCCAATTCCTCCAGCAACGTCGCGGCCGAGCCCTTGATGGCGGTAAGCGGGGCGCGAAGCTCGTGGCTCACCATGCCGAGGAATTCCGCGCGCTGGCGCTCCAGCTCCTGGAGCGGCGCCAGGTCCTGTATGGTCGCGACCACCGACACCACCGCGTCGTCCTCGTCGCGGATCGGGGTCACGTTGACGAGCGTCGCGATGCTGCGCCCGTCCGGGACCGAGAGCTCGATTTCCTCGGCGCGCACCATCTCGCCATTGCCCAGCTGCTGGGCGACCGGGAACTCGCCGAGGCGGACTTCCTGGCCGTCGGCGCGGCGGAAGGTAATTCTCTCCAGCAGCTCCTCGAAGGGCCGGCCCGGGGTGCGCAGGCTCTCGCCGATGCGCCGCGCCTCGCGGTTGATCGTTACCAGATGGCCGGTTCGCGCATCGAGCACGATAACGCCGATCGGCGAGGTCTCGACCAGCGCTTCGAGGTCGGCCCGCGCACGCCGCTCGTCGCGGTGCGTGCGCGCATTGGCGATGGCCGTCGCCGCCTGGCTGGCGAACAGCACGAGCACCTCCTCGTCCTCGTCGGTGAACGCCGGCGCCCCCTCCTTCTCGGCCAGGAAGAAGTTGCCGATATGCGCGCCCCGGTGGCGCATCGGCGTGCCCTGGAAGGTGTTCGAGCGCATCAGGTCTGCGGAGAAACCCAGTGTGCGCACGAAGTCCGGCAGGTCGGTCAGGCGGATCGGTCCCGGCAGGTCGCGGAAATGCGCGAAGAGTTCCGGCCCGTCCGTCCACTCCGTGAGTTGGTGGAACTCCTCCGGACTGAAGCCGGACGAAACGAACTCCTGGACCTGTCCGGCCTCGTCCACGGTGGCGATAAGGCCGTAGCGGGCGCCGGTAAGCGCGCAGGCGCCGTCGACCGCCTCCTGGAGCACGGTGGTGACGTTAAGGCTTGCGCTGATCCGCAGGATCGCCGCGCTGAGCGCGGAAATGCGTTCGCGAAGGGCTGCGATCTCGCGTTCGGGTCGGCTAGGCTCGCTCAACCTTTTCTCCCTGGTCGCCCGGGCGTGGAAACCCGGGCATCGCCTTCCGCGATCCGGCGGCAGGCCCCTGCGGCGCAGCCTCGGAGCGGCTCCACGCCACCGGCGCGCGCTGACTCGCAGACCCCGGAGAAGGTTATGTAGAAAATACATTAGCGGTCAATATTTATACGCTCGGGTTATGGAGTTTTCCGGCGCCAAACCCGGGACAATCGCGCTGCGGCTCTTCACGCCGCCGTTCCATGACGTTCCGCGGGGCTTCGCATTTCCGGTTCGGGCGCTGTCGTTGACACGGACCCGGTTTCCGCCCAAACCGGGCGGGCGGGCTCGCGCTGCAGCGTTCGCGGGTCCGGTTTCGGCCGCGCGTGGAACAACCCCCCATGCATTTTGAGCTTCGTCTCTGGCGTTTTACCGAGGGCGTGCGCGGGCGCATCTTCCTGTCCATGTCGGTCGGGCTGCTGGCGGCGGCGCTCGGCGTGGCGCGGCTGGCGCTGCTGGGCTGGCTGATCGGGCGCGTGTTCGCGGGCGGCACGGCGGGCGAACTCGTCTGGCCGATACTCGGCATCGCTGTCGTCATGGCCGCGCGCGGCGTCTGCGAGCACTGGCGGACCATTGTCGCGCACAGGACCGCAGCGCTCGTCCAGAAGCGGCTGCGGCGCATGCTGTTCGACCGCATCGCGGCGCTCGGGCCCTCCTATGCCGGGCAGCAGCGTTCGGGCGCGCTCACGCTCTCGCTGGTGGACGGCGTCGAGCAGCTCGAAACCTATTTCGGGCAGTATCTGCCGCAGTTGCTGGTGTCGTTCCTGACGCCGCTGCTCATCTTCGCCTTCGTGGCCTTCATCGACCTTCCGGTGGCCGCGGTGCTGTTCGCCTTCGCGCTCGCCGCGCTGTTCCTGCCCGCCGCCTGGCACAGCCGCGACGTGCTGAACTCGCGCAGCCGGCAGCGCTCCTACGCCGATTTCGCCGCCGAATTCCTCGATTCCATCCAGGGCCTCGGCACGCTCAAGGCCTTCGGGCAGAGCGCGGCGCGCGCCGACCTCCTGACCGCGAAGGCGCGCGAGCTGTTCCGGCGCACCATGTGGGTGCTCGGCACGAACACGCTCGCCCGCGGCATCACCGACTGCATGATCGCCATCGGCGCGGCCGCGGCGCTGGCGCTCGGCGCCGCGCGCGTCGCCTCGGGCGAGATGGCGCTCGCGGGCCTGCTCGTGATCCTGATGATGGGCGTCGAGATATTCCGCCCGATGCGCGACCTGCGCGCCGTGCTCCACCAGGGCATGGTCGGCCTGTCGGCGGCCCAGGGCATCTACGCCATCCTGGACGCCGAACCGGAAGTCGCGGACGGCCCGGAGAACGACCGGGCGGACCGGCTGGAGCCGGCCATCGGCTTCGAGAACGTGACCTTCGGCTATCCCGGCGCACGAGGGCCTGCCCACAGGGACCTTTCCTTCTCCGTCGCGCCGGGCGAGCGCATCGGCGTGGTCGGGCAGAGCGGCTGCGGCAAGACCTCCATCGTGCGCCTGCTGCTGCGCTTCTTCGATCCCGATTCCGGGCGCGTCACGCTCGGCGGCATCGACCTGCGCGACATGAGCTTCGCGCAGATCCGGCGCAACATTTCGGTGGTCAACCAGGACACCTTCCTGTTCCACGGCGCCATCGGCGAGAACATCCGCATGGGCCGCCCGGACGCGACCCGCGAGGAGGTCGAGGAGGCGGCGCGGATCGCCAATATCCGGGGCTTCATCGACACGCTGCCGGACGGCTACGACACGATCATCGGCGAGAAGGGGATCAAGCTTTCGGGCGGCCAGCGCCAGCGGGTCGCGATTGCCCGCGCCGTGCTTCGCGACACGCCCATCCTGGTGCTGGACGAGGCGCTTTCGGCCGTCGATGCCGACAACGAGGCCGTGATCCAGGAAGCGCTCGACCGGCTGATGCAGGGCCGCACGGTGCTGATTCTGGCGCACCGGCTCTCCAGCGTCATCGACTGCGACCGCATCCTCGCGATGGAGGAGGGGCGGGTTGTCGAAAGCGGCTCGCACGGCGAACTCATGGGCCTGCCAGGCGGCGTCTATGCCTCGCTCATGCGCGAGCAGGCGCGCGAGTCCGAGGAGCGGGAGGACGACCTTCTCATCGACGCTCCTGAGCGCCCGACCACCGAGACCCTGGACGCGACGCCCGGCGGAGCGAAGCAGGCGCCGACGGAAGGGATCATCAGGGCGGAAGGCCTTTCCTGGCTCCAGGTGGTCGCCGCGCTGATGCGCGTGATCCTGCCGTGGAAGGGACGCCTCGGCCTTACCTTCCTGTTCGGCGTCGTGCGCGTGCTCGCCTTCATCGGCGTGGGCGCGGTGAGCGCGCTCATCGTCTTCAGCCTGAAGAACGGCGAGCCTTACGGCCACCTTCTCGTCTGGCTCTGGGTGCTGGCGCCCTTGGCCGGCATCGTGCACTGGCTCGAATCCTGGGTCGCGCACGACATGGCCTACCGGCTGCTGGCGGAGATGCGGATCGACGCCTTCCGCAAGCTGGACAAGCTGGCGCCGGCCTATCTCGTGCGCCGGCGGACGGGCGACCTGATGAACCTCGCCACGCACGATATCGAGCTCATCGAGTATTTCTTCGCCCACACCGTCGCGCCGGCCTTCGTTGCCGTGCTGGTGCCGGCCATCGTCATCGTCGTCCTCGGCTGGGCGAGCCCGTGGATTGCGCTCGCGCTGGTGCCGTTCCTGGCCGCGGTGGGGCTCAGCCCGTTCCTGATGCGCGGCCGGGTGGACCGGCTCGGCTCGAAGGCGCGCGAGGCGGCGGGCGAGCTCGGCGCCTACGCCATCGACTCCGTCCAGGGGCTCGGCGAAATCGTCTCCTTCCAGGACGAGCGCCGGCGCGCGGACGGCTTCGACCGGCTGGCCGACCGGCATATCGCGCTCCGCCTGCCGTTCTTCGGCGAGGTGACCCTGCAGGAAAGCCTGCTGGAGGTGTTCACCGGCCTTGGCGGCCTTGCGGTGGTGGTGAGCGGCGCGCTGCTGGTCCAGGCGGGAACGGTCGATGCGGGCCTGCTGCCGCTGCTCGCCCTGCTCGCCATGTCCGCCTTCCTGCCGGTCTCGGAAATCGCCCAGATCGGGCGGCGGCTTGCGGACACGCTGGGCGCCACCCGGCGTTACTACGCGCTGGAGAACGAACCCGTGCCGGTGGCGGACGGGCCGGGCGCGGAGCCGGGCGGGGAGGCGCAGGCGGGCCTCTCGCTGGAAGGCGTGAGTTTCGCCTATCCCGGCCAGCACCGGCGGGCGCTCGGCGAGGTCACGGTGACCATCCCGGCCGGCAGGACGGTCGCGCTGGTGGGAGCGTCAGGCGCCGGAAAGACCACCACGGCGCAATTGCTGATGCGCTTCTGGGACCCGGATTCGGGGCGCATCGCGCTCAACGGCGTGGACCTGCGCGACTACAGGCTGGACGAATTGCGCAGCCGCATCGCGCTGGTCTCGCAGGATACGTATCTGTTCAACGACACGCTGCGCGCGAATGTGATGATCGCCCGGCCGGGCGCGAGCGAGGCGGAGCTGGCTGCGGCGCTCGACCATGCGGCCCTCGGCCCCCTCGTCGCCACCTTGCCGGACGGGCTGGAAACCGTGGTCGGCGAGCGCGGCGCCAGCCTTTCCGGCGGGCAGCGCCAGCGGGTCGCCATCGCGCGCGCCTTCCTCAAGGACGCGCCGATCCTGATCCTGGACGAGGCGACCAGCCATCTGGACGCGCTCAACGAACTTGCCGTGCGCCGCGCGCTGGACATGCTGAAGGCCGACAGGACCACCGTCGTCATCGCCCACCGGCTCTCCACCGTGCGCGATGCCGACAAGATCGTCGTTCTCGACGGCGGCAGGCTCGTCGAAACCGGCACGCACGGCGAATTGCTGGCGAGGCGCGGCCTCTACGCGGCGCTCGTCCACCGCCAGCTCGCAAGCGCAGCCGCCGCCCAGTAGCCCGGCTCGCATCCGCGCCCCATGAACCGGCCCCGCGACCGCATCGGACTGGCGATCCTGCTCGTGGTCTGCGCCGTCGCGATCTTCTCCATCCTCAATGTCGAGGTGAAAATCCTGCGCGCGGATTACGGGCCCGTGCAGCTCGTCTGGGCGCGCTATACCGGGGCGCTGCTCTTCATGGTCGTGGTCTTCACGCCCATGCGCGGCCCTGGCTTCCTGCGGCTTCGCACCGCGCGACCGGTCGCGCAGATCGTTCGCGGCGCCTGTCTGCTTACCTCGTCGATGTGCTTCTTCCTGGCGATCAAATGGGTGCCGCTGGCCACGGCCGCGGCCATCACCATGCTGGGGCCTGTGCTCATTACGGCGTTTTCGGGCCCGGTGCTGGGCGAGCGGGTCGGCCCGAGGCGCTGGACGGCGGTCGTCGTCGGCTTCGTCGGCGCGCTCGTCATCATCCGGCCGGGCTTCGGCGACACGCCCTGGCAGATCGTCTTCACGGTCGGCTCGGCCTTCACGAGCGCCTTCTACTCGCTGCTGACGCGCAAGCTCTCCGCGGGAGAGGACCCGGCGACCATGGCGACCATCGCGACGGTGGTCGGCACCGCGGTCGTCAGCCTTGTCGTCTGGGCCGACTGGCGCGCGCCTTCCGACCCGGTCGAAATCGGCATGATCGTGTCCCTCGGCCTGCTGTCGGGCTTCGCCCACTATCTCTACACGATCGCCTTCGGGCGCGGCCCCGCGTCGGTCATCGCGCCCTTCAACTACAGCCACCTCATCTTCGCGGCGCTGCTCGGGTTCGTCGTCTTCGGCGACTTTCCGGACCTCTGGACCTGGGTCGGGGCCGGCCTGATTGTGGCGTCGGGCCTCTATATCGGCTATCGCGAGGCCGTGCTGGCCAGGCGCGCATCCTGACCCGGAGAATGCAGACCTTGACGAGAGACGCCCTTGTCGTCGCGTTCGACGCCAGCGAGCGGGACCGCGGCATCATCGCCGAAGCCTGGGGCGCGGCAGGCCCCCTTCTTTATCTCGCCGACGCCGCGTCGCCCGAAGCCCGCGCGCGCATGCTGCAGCGCGCCGCAGCCCTGCTGGCCCGGCATACGGGCAACGACTTCCGGCCGGAAGAATGGCCGCTCCTTGCCGGAGCCCGGCTGCTGCAGATGCTGCCTGCCGGCGTGGACTTCATGCCGCTCAGGGACCTGCCGCCGGAGCTTCCCGTGGCCGGCAATGGCGGCGCCTCCGCCGAGCCGATGGCCGAGCACGGCGCCGCCCTGGCGCTGGCCGCCGCGAAGCGCCTGTTCGTGGAGCATGCGGAGCTCCGCGCCGGGCGCTTCAACCAGTTCGAGCCCAATATCAGGCTGGCCGGCGGCGTCTGCGGCATATTGGGCTTCGGCGGCATCGGGGTGGCGGTCGCCCGGCTGATGCGCGCCTTCGGCATGAAGATCCACGCCATCAACCGGCGCGGCGCCAGCGAAGAGCCGACAGACTGGATCGGCGCGCCGGACAGGCTGGACGAGTTGTGCGAAGCCGCCGACATCCTGTTCATCACCGCGCCGCTCAGCGCCGCGACCGAGAAGGTTATCGACGCGGGCGCGCTCCGGCGCATGAAGGACAGGGCCATACTGGTGAACCTCGCGCGCGGCGAGATCATCGACGAGCGCGCGCTCTACGACCACCTGACCGCCCGGCCGTCCTTTACCGCCTGCCTCGATGCCTGGTGGGTGGAACCGATCCGCCACGGCGGCTTCCGCATCGACACGCCGCTGCTCGACCTGCCGAATGTCATCGGCTCGCCGCACAACTCGGCCTCTGTCGGCGGCAGCCGGCGCCCGGTCGTTCTCGGGCGCGCCGTCGCCAATTGCCTGCGCGCGGTTCGCGGCGAGACGCCGCTCCACCTCATCCAGCCGGAAGAGCGGATGCAGTGACGGATGACGCCCCGCTCCTCTTCCCGCCATGCCTCTCCGTCATGCCCGGAACAAGTCCACTGTTGTCCGGTTTAGCCATTGGGCGAAGCCGAGCGGGGGTTTTGGATGCGCGCAACGGCTCCTGCCCCCTCGCTTTCCGTCGTGCCTGAATGCGCCCCCTCCGTCATGCCCGGACTTTTTACGGGCAACCCCATCCACCGCGTCCGCTGCACGGCCGCATGGATACCCGGAACAAGTCCGGGCATGACGAGGAGAGGCATGACGGCGGCGGCGGCGGCATGGGTTCCAGTCGATGATCGTTTGTATCAGCCCAGGACTTCCCGGTTGATGACATTGTCCGGATCGAGCCTGCCGTCGAAGCAATCGACGACGTTCTGTGCAGCCGCCGCGCCCATCCGGAACATGGACTCTTCGCTCACGCCCGCCGAATGGGGCGAGACGATGATGTTGTCGAGCTGGAACAACGGCTCGTCGGCCGTGGCCGGCTCGATAACGAACGGGTCGATGCCCGCGCCCGCGATCACCCGGTTCTTGAGCGCGTCGTAGAGCGCCTTTTCCTCGACGATATTACCGCGCGCCGTGTTCACGACGAAGGCGGTCGGCTTCATCGCCGCGAGCTCGGCCGCGCCCACCATGCCGTCCGTCTCCTCGTTCTTCGGGCAGTTGACGGAGAGGAAGTCGATCTCCGGCAGCATCGCCCGCCAGTCCTCCACCGGGGTCGCGCCGGCGGTGGCGATGGCGTCCTGGATGACATAGGGGTCGTGGACCAGCACGTTCATGCCCATGGCTGTGCAGCGCGGCACCAGCCGGCGGCCGATACGCCCGAAACCGAGGATCAGCACGGTCCGCCCTGCAAGGTCGTAGGCCGGCGTTGCGAAGCGGATGTCCCAATTGCCCTTGCGCAGTTCGCGATCGTAGAGCAGCGCGCGCTTGGCGAGCGCCATCATGAAGAACAGGGAATGCTCGGCGACGGTGACCGAATTAGCCGTGCCGACGACGGCGAGCGGCACGCCCGCTTCCGTCAGCGCCGGCACGTCCACTGCGTCGTAGCCGACGCCGTGGCGGGCCACGATCTTCAGTCGTTCGGCATTGCCGATGATCCGGCGGGTGAACGGCGCCACGCCCAGGATCGCCGCGTCGTAATTGGCAATATGCTGCAGGATGTTGTCCTCGGTGAGTTCGGTGAAGCGCTCGACCGCGATGTCGTCGCGCCCCTCGAACACCGATTTGAGCCCCGCCGTGTAGGGCATCTGCAGCATCACGCGATAGGCCATGCCTGTTCCTCTCCCAATGGTTTCGGCCGGGGCCGGAACATGCCCCGGACGACTCTTTTCGGCAACCGGGCGCGGGCTGTTTTCGCCGCCGGAGGGAGCCGCTAACCTCGGCCGGGCTTCTTTGCCGCAGGCCGCAATCCGATGGGGGGCTCGATGGCCGGACATATTGCAGTTCTCGGCATCTTCGTGGCCGACGTCACCTTCCGGACTCCGCGCCTGCCCCGGATGGGCGAAACCGTCATCGGCGAGAGCGTGGCGCTCAGCCCCGGCGGCAAGGGGTCGAACCAGGCGGTGGCCGCCGCGCGGCTGGGCGCGGAGGTCCGGTTCATCTCCCGGATCGGGCGCGATTCCTTCGCCGATATGGGGCTGGCGGCATGGGCCGAAGCCGGCGTGGAGCCGCTGGTCGCCCGGTCCGACACGGCTGCGACCGGGGCGGCTTCCGTGCTGGTGGACGCGGCCACGGGCGAGAACGCCATCGTGGTGTGCCCGGGCGCGGCATCGGAGATTTCCGAGGCGGATGTCGATGCGGCGGCCGACGCGATCCGGTCCGCCGCCGTCTTTGTCACCCAGTTCGAGCAGCCGCTGCCGGCGGCGGCGCGGGCGCTGGCGATCGCAAGGGAAGCGGGCGTCGTAACGGTGCTCAATCCCGCTCCCGCCGCAGAGGCGCCCGACGAGATGCTGCGGCTTTCGGACTTTGTCACGCCCAACGAGAGCGAAGCGACGGCGCTGACCGGCATCCCGGTGGACGATGAAGCCGGCGCGCGCCGGGCGGCGGCGGCGCTCCGGGATCGGGGCGCCGGCGCGGCGGTCATTACCTTGGGCGCGCGCGGCGCGCTGTTCGACGGTCCGGGAGGCGCAGGGTTCACGCCCGCTTTCCGGGCGGGGCCCGTGGTGGAGACGACCGGCGCGGGAGACGCCTTCAACGGCGCATTCGCGGTCGCCCTGGCGGAGGGTCTGGACGCCGCCCTTGCGGTGCGCTTTGCCTGCGCGGCCGCGGGCATTTCCGTCACGAGGCCGGGCACTGCAGGGTCCATGCCGAACCGGGCCGAGGTGGAGGCGCTGCTGGCCGGATCGTGACGGCGGGGCGACTTCGGGCGTTGCGGCGGATGACAGCGCGGGAAGGCGGGCGCTATCCTTTGCGCGCCGACGCAAGGAGCGTTCTCCCGTGAGACCCTATTCCGCCGCCGCCGGATGGCGCGAAGAGCCGCGCTATCCCGACCCGCTGGTCGAAATCCTGGACCCGCGCTTCGAGCGCTACCGCATCTTCAGCGCGGCCGTGGAACGGCTCTGGACGGGATGCCGCTGGGCCGAGGGGCCGGTCTGGTTCGGCGACGGGCGCTACCTGCTCTGGTCGGACATCCCGAACAACCGCATCCTCAAATGGGAGGAGGAAACCGGGCGGGTCTCCCTCTGGCGCCGGCCGACGGACTTCGCCAACGGCCACACGCGCGACCTGCAGGGCCGGCTGGTGACCTGCGAGCATGGCGGGCGGCGCGTCACGCGCACGGAATATGACGGCAGCGTCACCGTGCTGGCCGACAGCTGGCAGGGCCGGCGGCTCAACTCGCCCAACGATGTCGTGGTGAAGTCGGACGGCTCGATCTGGTTCACCGACCCGCTGTTCGGAATCCTCGGCGACTATGAGGGCCACAAATCCGAAAGCGAGACCCCGATGGCCGTCTATCGCCTCGACGGCGCAACCGGGGACATGCGCATCGTCGCCGACGACATAGCCGGGCCGAACGGGCTCTGCTTCTCCCCGGACGAGCGCATCCTCTACATCGTCGAGTCGCGCGGCGAGCCGACCCGCAAGATCCTCGCCTACGATGTGGGCGGGGACGGCGCGCTTTCCGGCCGGCGCGTGGCCATCGACGCCGGGCCCGGCGGCACGCCCGACGGCATGCGCGTCGATGTGGACGGCAATCTCTGGTGCGGCTGGGGCATGGGCTCGCCGGAGCTCGACGGCGTGATGGTGTTCGCCCCGGACGGCGCGCCCATCGGCCGGATCGCCCTGCCGGAACGCTGCGCCAATGTCTGTTTCGGCGGCGCCAAGCGCAACCGGCTGTTCATGGCGGCCAGCCGCTCGCTCTACGCGGTCTATGTCAACACGCAGGGCGCGCACCACGTCTGACCGGCGCGGCCATGCTTGAGGCGCTGGACGGCGTCTCGGCGGCCGGGCTGGCGGTTGCCGGCGGAGCGGCTGTCGCCGGCGGGCTCGTCCGGGGCTTCACCGGCTTCGGCGGGGCGCTGGTGATGGTGCCCGTGCTGAGCCTGGTGCTGGGGCCGGGCGCGGCGCTGGCGGCGGTCTGCGCTTCGGGCGTGCCGGTCATCCTGCAATTGCTGCCGGCGGCGCTGCGCCACGGCGAGCGCGCCTTCGTGCTCCCCTTCGCCGCCGCGGCCTTCGTGGCGGCTCCGGCCGGGACCTGGGTGCTGGTCTCCGTGTCTCCGGCCGCCATGAAGATCGCCATAGCGCTCGCCGTGCTGGCGATGACGGCGATGATGGCCTGGGGCTGGCGTTTCCCCGCCCGCGCCGGCGCCGGCGTGATGGCGGCGCTCGGCGCAGCCGCCGGCCTTGTGCAGGGCGCGACGGGCGTCGGCGGGCCGCCGGCCGTCGCCGCCGCGCTCGCCCGGCACGGGTCCCCGGAAACCCAGCGCGGCAACGTCATCGGCGCGGTCTCCGCGCTCGGCCTCTGCGCGGCGATTCCCTACTGGCTGCACGGCCTGTTCACCCTGGAGGCGCTGGCCGTCGCCGCCGTGATCCTGCCGGCCTATCTCGGCGCCACCTGGGCAGGCATCCGGCTTTTCGCGGGCCGGGGCAAAGCCTGGTACCGGCGCGCGGCTCTCGCCGTGCTGGCGGCGGTCGGCCTTGCCACGCTCGCCTTCGCGCTGCATGACTACGGCCCGGCGGCAGGACAAGGAGGACACATTCCGTGACCGTCACCATCTGGCACAATCCGCGCTGCAGCAAGTCGCGGCAGACGCTGGCGCTGTTGCGCGAGCGCGGCGTCGAACC
>JAJDVH010000093.1 GCA_022826185.1 Alphaproteobacteria bacterium | reverse complement strand
CAGCCCCCTGAGACTGGCGTGCTGGTCGCCCCTGGACGTGAGGAACAGGAACCCGTCCCGGTCCTCCTGCCCGATCCACTCCCGGATCGAGAACGGCGTTCCCTCGTCGGGCAGGAACTCGAAGGCGGCGAGATTGGCGGTGAGCATGGCGCGCACCGAGAGCGCGGTCTTCGGGTTCTCGGGATCGACGATCGACTGCGCGACCGTGCCTTCCATCGCCTGCGCCAGCGCCGTCAGGTCGGTCTTGAGCAGGTGGTCGACCAGGACCTTGTTGTCCTGCACCCCCTTCTCCCGCAGCACCCCGGCGCCGTTGGCGAAGAGCTGCCGGGCAGCCGTCACCCAGAAGGGATCGACCGTGTCCTTCTGCTGGGGGATCAAGGCCGCGGCCATCATGTCGAAGTCGCGGGGGTTCCTCGCCTCCAGGAAGGGCGACCAGCGCGGCGCCCTGGCGTCGAGCGGGTTCATCAGCACGTCGCGGTCCGGGTCGAAGAAGGTCGCGGTGTAGGAGCCCATCTTGTCGTAGATCACGCAGCGCTCGCCGCGGGCGCGGATCTGGGCCACGAGATCGGAGATCAGCACCGTCTTGCCCGAGCCCGTGGTGCCGGAGACGATCGTGTGCTGCGTCTCTGTGCGCTCGGGATAGGGGATGCCCGCGATGCTGTACGGCCGGAGCCGCGCCGCGCCCGGCAGCCTCGCCAGCATCCGCAGATGCGGCGGGCGCACCCGGCGATGCAGCTCGGCGGCGGTGACGAGCTCCGCGCCCCTGATGCGCTTCTGGCGGCCGAGCTGCACGCCGCGATACCAGAAGACGGCGAGGAAGAGCGCGATCAGCCCGCCGCCCGCCTTGAAGCCCATCCAGGCGCTGGCGAACATCTCCCGCTTGATCCGCTCGCGCGCCGCCAGCGCCGGAACCGACATGGCGATGTCGCGGATGTCGAGGATGCGCACCGTGCCGTCGGCGAAGCGGATCTCCTGGCCCGAGTCCGGCGCGTAGCCGAGCGCGAGCTTGGTCTCGGCGAGCGTCACCATCCCCGCGGCGTACCATTCCGCGCCCGTGGTGCGGTGCCACAGCGTCCAGGCCGGCACGGCGACGGTCGTGAACGCGGCGAACAGCATGGCGGCCCGGAACAGCTGGCCCCACATGCGGATGCCGTGGAAGACCGTCTGCCCGCCCCGCAGCGTGCTGCCGCCGATGCCACGAATCACGGTCGCGCTCCTTCATGCGCGATGGCGGCAGCTGCACCGACGATCAGGCGAGCCTCGCGCCTTCCTTCGACGCCGCATTCCCTGCGCCGCGCCGCCCGGAGGCAAAGGCCGGCGGGGGGCGGGGCGAAGACGGCGGGGCCGGAGGATTCCCTTTCACCGCCCGGGCGGTATGATCGGAGGCCATGAACATGACACGAACACAAGCACACCTTGCCGGCACGCCGGCGAAACGGCCGGCGACCCGGGCCGAGCGCCTCATCGTGCTGGGCGGGTTCGCGGTCGCGGCGCTCTGGACGGCGGTGGCGGCCATCCTCGGCATCGGCATGGAGACGGTCGGCGCGGCATGGCTGGCGGCCGTCCTCTGGACCGTGCCGACCTCTCTTGCGCTGGCGCTCCGGCGAGGCTTCGTCCACCGCGACTGGTCCGCGTTCGCAGGTCACGAGCTGCCGGACGATACCGACACCATCGACTGGTCGACCAAATCCGGAAGCTGGTACGAGCTGGCAGTCCTGGAGGACAACGAGCGCCTGATGCGCGGCGATTGAAGCCCGGACCGGCATCACGGCGACGACTCTCCCCAGCCTGCCTGGCCCGGACTACGATCCGGGCTCTCGTCCGCCGCCCGGCCGGTCCTCTCCCTGTTGCCCGGCACGCCGTCGGGCACCGCGTTCTTCGCGGTGCCGAAGAGCTGGCCGGCAAGCCAGTCGCCCACCACCGGCAGGCTCTCCGTCACATGCCGCTCGAAGGGCTTGCCTTCCTGCACCGACACCCCGGCGCGGCCTTCCGCCGCCTCGTCCCCCGTCACCGTCTGCCGCGCCTCGCGGGCGGTTTCCTTCATGATCATCCCGGTCTTCGTCTCGACCCGTTCGCCGCGCGCAGCGGCTCCGGTTTCGCCCGGACGCGGCGCACCCGTCTCCCGGGCGCGGTCGCGCACGCCGGCCGCCCAGCCGGCATGGGCCGCCGCGGTCTCGCGGCCGTAGGCTTCGCTCAGCGCGCCGGTGGCCGTGTCGTAGTCCGCAGCGCCGCCGACGGTCGAGGGATCGGGTCCGGCTGGGGCGGGGAACTTCTCGGCGATGAACGCGGCGGCGTATTCCCGGAGCTGCTCGGCGTCCTCCGCCGACTGCGGCGAGGCGAGGCGCATGGCGCCCGCCGCGCCGATCGCGCGCCCGTCCGTGCCCTCCCGCTCCGACAGCCAGGCGAAGAAGGGCTGGCCGAGCTCGCGCTCGACCGCCTGGGCATCGCTGCGCACCTGCGCCGCCTGCTCCGACCAGTGTTCCGATTCCTGGCGCGCCAGCGAGGCCCGCTCCTGGAACGTCCGCATGCGGGTGAGATTGGCCGACAGGCTCTCGTCGAGGCTCGCGGTCTCGCTGTCGCCCGTTTGTGTGGAGTACCGTCGGGACGCCTCCGAGACCTGGCCCCAGGTCTCGGTGACGCCGTGCTGGCGGTCGTAGTCCTTCACCCGGTTCCAGGCGTCCTGCTCGATGGTCTGGCCGCGCCACATCGCCGAGCCCTCGGCCCCGAGCTTGACGACGAGGTCCCAGCTGCCGCCGGCCTTGGCCTGGCCGGTGAGGATCGCCGCCTGGGTTTTGGTAATGCCGGCGATCTCGGAGAGCTTCTCGACATGGGAGTCGAGTTGCTGCGCCTGGCTCGCCTCGCTTTCCGTGACGCCGCGCGCGAAGGCTTCGCCGGTCGAGACGTCATGGCTGTAGCGCTCGATCAGCGCCGTCGCGTCGGTGACGGCGGCGTTCCGCGCCGTGCCGGCCTCGGCCGACCAGTGGCGCGAGAGGCCGCGCGCATGGGCCGCGCGCTGCTCGTGGCTCGTCGCCAGGGATTCCGACAGCCGCACGCCCGCGGCCGGAATCCGGCTGGTGGCGGCGCCGGCATCGGCCACGGTCGTGCCGTCCCCCGTCACCGTCATCGTCGCGCCTGCCGGCGCATAGCCGGTATAGCGGTCGGTATCGACATGGGCCGAGGTGCGGATCTGGCGGCCCTCCAGCGTCGCGAAGCGGTGGGTGTCGTATCCCGTGTTGGCGAGCGAGAGATTGCCGGTCGTGCCCTCATGCGCCGCCGACGAGGCCGCGTCCTGGCCGACGGCAAGCACCGACGTCGCCAGCACCGTCGCCTTGGAGAGGCCGTAGGCGAGCGCGGCGGCGAGGAACGGCACCGACATGGAGAGATAGCCCGACATCACCGCCACATCGGCGGCGACCGCCCTGATCCCGGCCTGGGCGACCAGCGAGATTCCGATGTCGCCGTTCGGCATCGCCGCCGCCGCTGACATCCGTTCCGCCGCCTCGCCCATGGAGATGCGGTGCAGCACGGCATAGAGCGGGCCCCAGCTCTGGAGCCAGACCAGCCCGGTGACGTAGGACCGGAAGATCGCCCCTCCCGCCGGCGTCAGCATGAGCAGCACCGCCATCGGGAAGGCACCGACATAGAGGCACTCGAACACGATCCGGAGCAGCGGAACCCAGGTCTCCGCCTGCCGGCCGATCGCGCGGTAGGCCGAGACGGTCTGCGCCTCCGCCCTTGCCTCGGTATAGGCCCTGAGCGCGGCGGCATTGCCGGCCTCGGCGGCCCATTGCTCGCCGGCGTCGTGG
>JAJDVH010000071.1 GCA_022826185.1 Alphaproteobacteria bacterium | reverse complement strand
GGCACGGTGGCGAAATCCACCACGACGGCGTCGAGGGCGTAGCCGTCGGCATTGCCGCCGGTCGTGAACCCCTGGGCCATTTCTGCAGTGCTGAGGTTGAATGAAGAACTGTGATCGACCTGCCCGAGATTGCCCACCAGGCCGTTCCAGCCCAGCAGCCCCGTGTTGTTCGTCACCGCCAGATCGACGAAGCCCGCCACCCGCTTGGGCGTGGACGACTGGTCCTTCAGCGGCCAGGCGCCGCCGCCGATGTTCTCGTAGCTCAGCGTCACCGTGTCGCCGGGTTGCGCCGGCGTGTTCAGCTCCATGACCAGCGTCTTGCCGCTCACGGTGACCGAGTTCGGGTGCTGGTACGTCCCGCGCCGCCCGGAGCCGACGATGCCCGCGCCCTGGATCGAGAAATACGCCGCGAGCGGCGTCCCGCTCAGGTCCACCTGCGTGTTGAGCGCGCGGCTGAAGGTCACCGTCACGGTGTCGCCGGCGAAATCGGTCGCTGCGCTCACCGGCCGGGGCCCGATGTCGTCGCTCGACTTGCTGCCGTCCACCTTCGCGTTCGCCGCACCCTCCGTCGGCAGGCCTTCGAAGGTGGTCACCACGGCCGCGCCGCTCTTCACGCCGGTCACGTGCAGGCCCGTCGGCACGAGCAGGACGACATTGTTGCTGTTCTTCGGCTTTACGAACACCCCGTCGGTGTCGCTGTCGGACGCGGCCACCGTGTAGCCGAAGCGCAGCCGGCGGCCGCCGTACAGCACGCCGCCGTCCTCCAGCAGGTTGGCGAACTTGTTGCTGCCGTTCACGTCGAGGATCACCCGCGTCCTGGCGCTCGAGTTCTCCGGCGTGCCGGTCACCTGCACCGGCTCGGTGAACTGCACGTCGACCAGGATCTGGTCGCCCTCGATGTAGGTGTCGAAGCCGTTGCCGACACCGCTGTTATAGGTCGGCGCGGAGACGATCCGCACCAGCTCGATGGACGGGGCGCCGACCTGCACCACGAAGCTCTGGCGCGCCGCGTCCGCCAGGTCCGCCGCATCCGGCGAATCCTTGAGCGAGTACTTGTCGTCGGCGTCGTCGGCGGTGTAGGTGACGGTGTAGGTGCCGTCCTGCGTCGGCGTGCCCGTGATGGTCCGCGTCATCGGGTCGAAGGAGAGCCCGGGCGGCAGCCCCGTGACGGCGTAGAAATACGGCAGCTGGCCCGCCCAGTTCACTGACGCCGTGTTGCCGCCGTTCGCCGGCGGCAGCACCCAGCGCGGGATCGGCGCGCCCCGGCGAAAGCCCCGCGTGCCCACCATCTGGTCGAAGCGCGGCGCCTCGGTGTTGGAGAGGGGGGGCACCTGGACTGTGAACCAGCCGCTGACCGATTCGCCGTGCGGGTCGGTGGCCGTCACGTTGACCCGCACGTTCGTCGTCTCGCCCGCGGCGTAGGCCGTGAAAAAGATCCTGTCCTTGGCGCCGTCCACCAGCGGCGTGTAGTTGATGAAGCGCACGTTGTCCGGGATCACGACCGCGGCCGTCAGGGTCAGGTCGTCGCCGTCGGCGTCGATGAACCGGGGAGCGCTGCGCGTGCCCTTCGGTGGATTCTGGCCGCAGTTCGAGTCGTCTGTAAAGCCACTGAGGCTTTGGAAACCGCCGGCGGCTAGAGGGAGCGTTCCGAATGAATTGTTCGCGGTAACCGCGACACAGCCGTCCGCGGCATTCGTGGCGAGCGTCGCGCGGGTCGGCGCGCGGTTCGTGGCGTCCGTCGCCGCGTTCGTGGTGACCGAGGCCGAGTCGGACCACGGGCCCGTGGCCTGGTAGCTCTCGGCGCGCACCTGCACCCGGTAGGCGGTGCTCGCCTTCAGCCCGGTGATGGTCACGCTGGTCGACGCGTCCGCCGCGCGCTCGAACGGCAGGCCGCTCGTCTCGTCCTCCTCGACCCAGTCGGCCTCGTCCTCCGGGTCGGCGCTGCCCTCGTAGTAGCGCACGTCGTAGTCGGTGATCCCCGACCCGGTGTGGGTCGGCGCGGACCAGCTCGCCGTCACGCTGGTGGACCCGGTCACCGCTGCCAGCGTCGGCGCGGCCGGCGCGCCGGGCGGATCGCCGGCCTTCGCCCGGCCGTTGATGCGGAACAGCACCTTTGGGTTAGCACTGGTCCACCCTCCCGTCGAGGACGGGGGCCGGGTGTAGCTGTTGTTGTCGATGATCCAGGGCGGCCACTCCTGGGTGTTGGAGTTCGTCCTTCTCAGGTTGCCATCCGCGCCTTCGACGACCACAAAGTAGGTCGCGTTGGGCCTTAGGGTGGTGCCCGGGGGCGCGGTGAAGGTGAGGACGCCGGCGGTGAGCGCCGCCGGGTTCCGCAGCGTGACGCCCTCGCTCCCGCCGCTCGTCGTCGACACCCCTTCCGTCAGCCTGACCTGCACGCCGGTCGGGGCCGTGACGAAGTGCAGCTCGACATCGGTAACGGTATAGCCGTGGGCGTGACCGGCCGAGCTGAATCCCTGCGCCACGTCAAATGAGCCAAGGGGGGCGGGCACCGTCGGCGTCTCCCCGGTGTTGCTCACCAGACTGTTCACCGCCGAGCCCCAGGCGCCGACCAGCGCCTCCGTCCGTCCGCTTCCCGAGGCGGACCACGGACCCGTGCCTTCGGTCGTGGCGCGCACCTGCACGCGGTAGGTGGCGACCGGGTCGAGCCCGGTGATCGTCGCCTGGGTCAGCGTGCCACTGTGGTCGTGGCCGCCGGTCTCGCCGGCCTCGATCCAGTCCGCCTCGTCCGCAGGATCGGCGCTGCCCCGGTAGTAGCGCAGGTCGTAGTCCGTCGCCGTCAGCGCGCCCGGCGCCGACCAGCGCACCGCCAGGCGGTCGGGCTGGAGCGGCACGGCGCTCACCGTCGGGGCCCGAAGGGGGGAGACCTTCGCGTAGCCGTGGATCTCGATCATCAGGCTTGTGGTGCCGGTGGCGGTCCACGAGGTGCCGCCGACGAGCCGGTTCAGGGTGTTGTTGGCGATGCCCCAGCCCGATCCCGCGCCCGTGTCCTCGGCGCCCGCCTGCGTCACCTTGAACGAGACGCAGGTCTGGCACGCCTGGGTGAGATCCATGACGAACGCGTAGGTCGTGCCGGCGTCCAGGTCGATGCCGCCGGACGGCGCGGTGAACGTCCTGAGCCCGGCGGCGCTGCCGGCCGGGTTGGTGAACGTGCCCAGGCTCGAGCCGGTCGGATGCCCGCTGCTGTTGGTCGCGTACAGCTCGAATGCCGCGCCGCTCGCCAGCGCTCCGGCCGCCGTATCGACCTTCACCGCGGTCAGCTTGTAGCCCCCGGCGATGCCGCCGGTGGTGAACGCCTGGGCGTGTTCGGAATCGCTTCCGACGTTCGACGCATGCGTCTGGCCGGTGTTGCTGACCAGCTTCCCGCTCGTCTGCGCCTGTGCGGGCATCGCCGCGAGGGTCAGGGCGAGGCCGGCGGCGAGCGCCGCCGCCAGGGAGGCTGGAGCGCGTATGCCGGCAGGCGCCGCGCGCCGCTCCGCGAACGGGAGGAGGAGGCCGGGCAGGCGGGCCGCCCGGCGGGCGAGGCGCGCGATACCGGGGAGGAAGACCGGAGAGAGGCGGAAGGCGCCGGTCCCGGGCATCGCCGTGCCCCCGGACCCGCGCCGCGTCGCGAACGTCGATGAGCGCATCGTTCAACTCCTCCTGAAGTCTGCTGTGCCCCGTCCGGCCCCGGCCGCCCGGGGGAGGACGAACATCCGGGCGGCGCCCGGCAGGGCGGTCCGCAGCCGTTCGAACACATCGGTAGTGGTGCGCCCGACCCGCCTGCTGGGGCCGGGCCGGACGCGGTGTCCGGGGAGAGCCGGCAAGGCGCCGCAGCAATCGGCCCGCGCCCCCGGACGGAGCCCGGCACCGGACATGCCACGCCTGCTCATGGCCGTGCCGGCGGGAGGCAGCCCCGTCGCGGCGATGCTTCCCCCGCGCCGGACATCATCCAGGCAGGCAGGCAGGCAGGCAGGCAGGCAGGCAGGCAGGCAGGCAGGCAGGCAGGCCACTGCCCAGTCTGACCCGCCATGACGCCGGGTATGCGCTTGCCAATCCACAGAGAAGGGCTGGATACACTCGAACCCGCCTCCCGTTTTGTGCGCGATAACTGTTGTTATCGAGCGCAATCCGGAGGCTGGTTTTCAGTCGGTCCGGAGGCGCTCTGATGTATCTCGAACCCCCGTTCGATGCTTCGGAGGCTCCGGGACGCGGCGAGGATTTCGCGCTCGCCGAGCGGTTCGGACACATCGCCGGGGGCGCAGGAGAGGCGTTCAGCCGCAACACGGAAAGGGCGGTGCGGTCCGACCTCGCGATCTTCGCGCGGTGGTGCGGCGAGCGTGGATTGAGGGGGCTGCCGGCGGAGCCCGGGACGGTCGCGGCTTTCGTCGATGCGATGGCGGAACAGCGCGCCCCGGCCACCGTCCGGCGCTATGTCGCGAGCATCGCCGCGGCCCACCGGGCGCTCGGTCTGGAGAAGGTGCTGAAGAGCCCGCCGGTGCGCCTCGCGCTCAAGCGCATGCACCGGAAGAAGGGCCGCCGCCAGGAGCAGGCGCACGGTCTGACCTGGCCGCTGCGCCAGCGCCTGATGGCGGCTACGGGGGACCGCCTCATCGACGACCGCAACCGGGCGCTGCTTGCCGTCGCCTACGACACAATGCTGCGCCGGGCGGAACTTGTATCCCTGCAAGTGCCCGATCTGCTTGAGGAAATCGGCGGCGACGCCACCCTTCTGGTGCGCCGTTCCAAGACCGACAGCGAGGGCCAGGGTGAGATCGTCTGGGTCGGGTGGGACAGTCTGAGGCTGGTCAGGACATGGCTCGGCGGCGGCGGGGTCGAGGGCGGACCGCTGTTCCGCTCGGTCGGCAAGGGCGGGCGGGTCGGCGACCGGCTGCACCCCTGCCAGGTGCCGCGCATCTTCAAGGCGATGGCGCGGGCGGCCGGCCTGCCGGAAGCGGTAGTGGAGGGCCTGTCCGGGCACAGCACGCGGGTCGGCGCGGCGCAGGACATGGTGGCCGCCGGCCTCGAACTGCCGGCGATCCTCCAGGCCGGGCGGTGGAAGTCGACGGCGATGGTCAACCGCTACGGCCAGCGGCTGCTGGCGCAGCGCGGCGCGGCGGCGCAGCTCGCCCGCCTGCAGGACAGGGAGTGACCGGGCAGGCGGCGCTTGCAAAATGATGTTGGCCGGCTATGGCGTCGTAGCAGCCGGCCGTGTATCAGGGGGGTGGCGAACCGGCGATTCCGGGCCTCGCACGGGGCGGAACCGGGTTCAGGAGAAAGTGTTATCGAGCGTAATAATTTGCGGCGCCGGTGCGCCCGGAGTCCCGCGGGCGCAAGGGATTCCCGCTGGCGCGAACCCGCTAAGTCATTGCAAAATTGTGTGAGTTTCGGGATTCCACGGCCGATTGCCTTCATAATGGGCAATCCGGATCGCGCGTGGTAAACTGCGCGATTGACAGGATTACGCTCGATAACAACAGTTATCGAGCGTAAAAACGAACGACGGAACCCCGCGCTGTGCGGCCCCTGTTCCGGCGCAAGTCGTTGTCTTCACACGCTTATTCTGTTCCGAGCGCCCTTTCTGGCGCCTGGCGGCCGTTGCGCGCGCCAGACAGGTCGATATCAAGCCGGGTGCTTTCCCTCGCGGGTGCGAACTCGCCGCCCGGCGCAGCACCGCGCCGCGATGACCGTCTTCAAGAACGGGATTCCCGACAGGGGTCGCGGCCATCGATCCACTCCCCCGCCGCGCCACGCAAGGCCGGGGCCAGCCGGTCCCCTGGGCCGCGACGGATTTCCTGACCGTGGGAGCGTAAACGGCCCCGAACTTCCGTAAATCCTCCAATTCTGAAGGTGTCGGGACCGCGTTCTCCCTTCGCGCTCTCCCTCGATAGCGGCCCGGCGCGGGAAACGAAAATGCCGATCCGCGCGGGATTCATGCACGGAATGCATCCATCGAACGGAGGCCTTAGGTTCTCGATCGGTTAACCGTGCCCCCTGCCCTGGATTCTATCGGCCAAGCGGATAACGCTCTCGCAACGACCCCAAACGGAGACACAGATGCCTCAGGACGCGCTTCAGGACGAATTCATCAAGCTGCGCGAACAGGCGATCTGGCTGCGTCAGAACTTCAACACGTTCAACCACCTGTTCGACTCCGGTCCCGAAACCGAGCGGGTTCTGAGAGAGGTGGCCAGCCTGTTTTTCGGCGACCTCAACACGATCATGCAGGAATACACGGTTCTTCTTGTCTGCCGTTTGACCGGACCAGCCGAGTCGTTCGGCAAGGCCAACCTATCGACCCAGCGGTTCACCGCCCTGATGCGGGACTGCAGCTGCATCACGCCCGAGATCGAGCGTCTCGACGCGAGTCTCCGGGAGTATGGAGAGCTTCTGAAGCCCGCGCGGGACAAGATCATCGCGCACAGCGATCTGGAGGTCCATGTCGATAACATCGCCCTTGGCGCCCACGGCGAAGAGGTCATGCTGGAGTTCTTCGAGAACCTGCAGGCGTATTTCGACGCTGTGGGCAACGCCATCGGCGTCGGACCGTTGGACTTTCGGTACACATCGGGGGCCGGCGATGTCATCGACCTGGTCAGGAAGCTGGAGAGGGCGGACGTCCTCGCACGGGAACAGCGGCAACGTCACCTGCCCGCTTCCCCTCGATAGCGGCCCGGCGCGGGAATCGAAAATGCCTGTCGGCGCGGGATCCATACCCGGAAGGCATGGGTCGGAAACGGGGCGGCCCCGCGCGCGACGCCGGCCATCCGCCGGCCTCCCCATTGTCTCAGCGCTTCGAATTGGTCCTTTGTCGCCAAGTGCCAATTGTCCCCGTCCCGACATTGAAAAATCCCGCGTTCGATTTGATGACCCGGATCGCGCTCATCTCTTGGCAGCACGTGGACGGCAGCAATCGACAATCGGTCGAAACGCCCGATGGGCCGGTATATCCGTCGGGCTACTGCGCCCCGACCCGAGGCCTCAGACCGCAACCGACCCGGCTAAGCGGCCGGGACACAAGGTGGGGGCGGTCCAGGTGTTTGGGCGAGCCGTCGCCGACACCGAAGCGTATACGTCGACGGGCGTTCACAGTGGGCAAAACCCGCTGCGCCGCCGGGCGCCTGAGCGCTGCCCCGCCCTCGGGATAACCGCTTATACAACTGACGAATTCAGCTTGGTGTCTCCAAGTGTGGTGTTGATATTGATTGTGCCATTAAGTACGAGATCAGGACCATTCCGTACCTTCCGTTATTAAAACCAGGCTAGGCACTAAACAGGTTAGGTGTTGACCCACCTTCATATGAACGCAGTTCTCGAATAGTACTCGAAATGCGGCAAGAGCTGCGGCGAAATTCCACATAACAATACCAACAACACCGCCCACTAAGGCGGAATCCAGAGCGCAATCTCCGACAATATTCTTCAAAGTGTCATTTGCATCACGCAGGGCAACCACCACATTGGCATAAAGTACTTTCTTTCTAGTTCTCGTGCGCAGCTTTGGAAGCTTAATTTCTATTGTCGCACATCCAATTTTAATTTTTCGTGAATACCATTCGACTTTGAATTCTGGCCATTGAAATATTGTCACTACACGATGGTTCTTGGATATGTAGTGATCATCACAATTCAGGTTACCGGCTACTTGATCGGAAATCTCTTCCAATACTTCCGAGTCAGCTCTGCCTTCTGCATATTGTTCGAGAATTGGATGTTGCGTCGGAGTCTCAAACCTGTGGCCTGACTTTTCTCCCCGGTATCGAAGTACTATATTCTCTTTCTGGAACCATTCGGCGTCCTGAGCAATTTCTACGCCTCCCTTATAGTACCTCTCTAGCGCATGTACTTGATCAAGATTATGAGTTGATGTTCCGACTTGGGTTAGTGTGTAGCGGAGTGCCACATGAAAATCACTCGTAGTTAGACCTTCTCTTTTTGCTTGTTCAGAGTTCAATGCTTCTGCAATAAACAAGATTGGATCTTGATCCTTAAATTGTTCATAAGCGTTATTGATTATCTTCCTACCATTTTCGGAGACGCGTGACGATGCGATGTATAAAATACTTTCTATTTCAATAGACAGATTATACAACACGGGAACTTGAACAAAAACATCTTGCAGTTTTCTTTCTTTTCCCGTTTCGGTAGCGGTTTTTATCAGTTCGTAGTGCCTTATAGTGGCCGTAACGTAGGCTACGGTCTCATTATCCTCTGGGGAAATCTTACGATCAGATCCGCTAACTGGCGTTAGGCCAGCAGCAAGAAGGACCTCGTTGTCTATTTCCTCCTTAAACGGTTTACTGGCACCAGAATTAAGCCACTCAAGTATTTTCGTGTCATCTAAATCTACAGTATGATTTAGTTGAGCGCCCATTTTGTTTCTCCTTGGTTGACTTCATCCCGTGGGTCCATTCGTGGTTCAAATAGCCCACGATTGGCGAGCATTTTACTGCGTTGGTGCTTTCGATGGCAATTGCGCGTCTTGAACAGGAGTCACAGTGCTGTGCGAGCGCAGGACGTTTTCCGCGAAGGTGTTCTTTCTCAAAGACGGTTCTTGCCGCGCGGTTGTTGCGCAGAACTCTATCACTGCTCCAGCCACCTGTTGACCATGCTATACCGGTCATCCATCGATCCGACCCAGTCCGTTACAGTAGCCGAGGTCGGCATATTTCGCAACCAGAAAATGGGTGATCATGCCCTGGGTCGGCAGGCCGCCTGCGATCAGCCACGCCGGTGCCTGCGTCTGGGTGACGCCGTGCTCGCACCTGCGGCAGGCGTATTTCGAACACACCGGTACCATCTCACCTGCATTTGTATCGGTACGATATCCTGGTGTTCCGTACAGCCCTTGCCGATCCGTACCACCTCCCCGCAGCCGCAGAGGCAGAGCGTGCTTTCCGGTTCAATCACTTGTGCAATCCGCTCCAGGTGCCACAGAGGATGGGCAATATTGCGCTCGGCCTGACGTCGCTTCGGCGAGCTCCTCGGCGACGGATCGCCAGCCGCGGCCTCCGCTTTCATCTCCGCAGGGGCGCCCTGCAGGGCCGCAAACGCTAAAGGGCGCCTGTCCGCCAACAACTTCTCCGACCTCTTGCCATTCAGCAGGCGGATCGATTCCAGGTTCAGATGCTCCGGACACGATATCATACAATCACTTGGGATAAACATGAAACAGCAGGATATCTTTCTTCGCCACACCCAGTCTCGTGTTTTCGAATCAATTAGTCGAGCAGGCTAAATTTTTGTTCACATATGAGGTCTCGCAGCGTGTACCCGTTGTCTTCAAGATAATTTTTTAACTCCGACCAAACTAAATCTATATTTGGAGAAAATATGTACAATTCCGGCTCCCCATCATAGTCTAAACCTCCCAAGTCATTTCGCTCCAATGTCTTGGAGAGTTTCGAGATCCGGTAGTCGGAGAGCTTTCGATTACCAATAGTCAATGTCTTCAAATCATCAGGATGAACACGCACACCATGGTCACCTTCTCGAGATCCCGCGAGCGCGATCGTTTTCTCAACTATTGCCCGAACAAGTTCACGATCTTCTCCCGAGAGGTGCCTTATTCTCTCTGCGTAAGCTCTCACATCCCTTGGTGTATCATCATCAATCGTGTGGGAAGAATTTTGATCATTTAGAAATTTCACATATGCCGCAAGTGTACGCGGACTCTCCAAGTCTGTACGATCCGCTTCATCTGTTACGTCCTCCACATAGCGCTGTTGCAACGTATCCCCGACAGCGGAAAACCTGTTTTCACGGTTCTTCTTCCATTTTGTAAGGCGACGAACGGAATAGTTCTCAGGCTCCGCATCAATGAGCGTGTGACAAGTACTACACAAGAGAATGAGGTTCTTCGGTGATCTTCGCTCATCTTCAGTTAGTTTGTTGTCGAAACGTGGTCCCCCGGGACTTTCGGCCCTTATGTGGCACACCTCAGCAACTAGTGTGCCGTTTGCATTAATTAGAACAGTAGCGCATTTGGGGTTTGCGCACTGATTTCCGGAGAGCAAATACAACTCTCGGAGTGTCTTTTTGGAAGGTGGCTTGCGGCCAGATTTAGTCATCGTCGTTCGGACACCCGTTGTGCGTAGGAGCTTCTCTGGATCACGTCAGCAACTGACCCTTAAACCCCAGAGTAGCAGTTGCGACCTCGAGAGAGAAGGCACCATATCAGGAATGAGCTGCCAATCAATGCTGTCCACGATATCGGCACATCTCTCTATTTCGCGTCATCAATAGACACACCCGAACGGTAGGACGGCTCGCTCCGGCGGGTCGCCTGACGCCGCCCTCGGAGGTCTGGACGTAGAACGGATTCGCATCCCCGGATCGGCAGCAGGACGTCTAACAGTCCGTGAGCGTAACCGTTCGTCCAACGGGTGACGGAGCGGATGACGGGATCGGGTCCGAGGTGATCAGCGGTTCCGGCGACGCCGGCGGGGATCGGCCCGTCATGCGCGAGCCGCTCAGTTCAGATCCCCGCCATTCGCCCGCACGATTTCCAGCAATCTTCGGAAACGATGGTCATCTTCGAGGTCTGGGCGAGCGGCCCGTACGGCACTCAGGCACCTCGCCAGATCGGGGAAGTACCCGCGAGCCCCTTCAGCCACGATTCGGTTCAGAAGTTCCAGTGCTGCCTCGGGACGACGCGCATCCAGCTGCGCTTCATGAAGGGAATGCGCAACCCGGTCGGGGTAGCGCAGCGGCCGTAGCCAGGCGGACACCTGCGCCAATGCCTCGGGAAACGCGTCCCCCGCCGCATTGCACGCTTCGGCGAAGCTCTCCGAGACTGTTTCCGAAACGGCATCGGGCGTGTTTGGCCAGATCGACCTCAGGTAGGGCGCCGCCCTGTTCCTCCAGTAATCGGCCCTCCGATCGCCGGCACTGTCGACCGCGCGGGAAAATGTATCGGCCGCACGGTCGAGCGCGTCTTGGGGCAACGCGCGCATGGCGAGTGCCAATTCGCGCTTCCCGAACACGTCTCCCGGCTCGAGTCCCGCAAAGGTCAGCACGGTCGGGTACTGCTCACGGTGCCGGCCAAGCCGGGCGTAGTGGCCTGCCGTCGCCAGAAACGCCGGCTTGAGCAACTCCATCAAGGGCGCATAGAGCCTCGGCGAGCAAAGGAACCCTTCCCATGCCGCGCGCGCTTCCGCCTCGGAGATCTCCCACTCGAAGAGTGGAAGCAGGAATCGGATCGTCCATTCACGGTCCACCCGGAACAACGAGATCGCGTGGGTCGCCAGCAACACGCGGCCATGGCGGAACTTCTGAACCCCGGTGTCACAGATCCGGGTGAACACGCGCCTCGGTTCATTGGCCAGACCTCCTTCGTCCTCGAGGTCGCTGCGGTACCACCACTGAAGCAGCCCCTCGGTCACATGTCCCACGGGATGGTTGATCGCGCGGCCGACGATATCGTCATCCTCCTCTTCGCCGCCGTATTCGAGCGCCAGCACGCGATCGCACAGCGCAAGGAAATCCGCCTCTTGTCCCTCGAAGGTCCTGGCCTGTTTCTCCAGCCACCAGCTCACCCCATGGGAAAGCTCGTGGAGCGACTCATCCGGCACATCGACCAGCACCGGGGCCATGACCCGCCAGGAGCGTTCCCGCAGTTCGTCCTCCGACCACCGTTGAAGCGCTTCGCGCCACCGCCCGCCTGGCCAAGTTCCTTCCGCTGCCAACGCAGCCAGCGCCGACGCGGCCTCGTCGAAATCGTCGCGGCAGCGCTCGTTCCAGTCGTCGGGCCGCCAGTCGTCCGGCTCGGGATTGTCGCGCAGCCATTGGATCAGCTCGTTTCGGTCGCGGGGCGTGGCGACGTGAACCCGCAACTCTCCGGCGTCGCCCATCCAGGTCGGAAACTCGTCCCGCTCATTCTCGGCCAGCCGCCAATCCGGGTGCTTGGCCGAGACCTCGTCCAGCCGGGCCCGGGCGGCGGTACTCAGTTGCGCCCCGGCCTGGCCGATCTTGGCCAGCCGCAGCCAGACGTCGCCTTCCTGTATCCGTGACCAGCGCTCTTCTTCGATGTCGGCCCTGTACATGTCGCGCGGCGGTCCGGCAAGTATGGCCCGCTCAAGCGCGGCCAACTCGTTGTCATCGAGTTGCGGCGCGAGCGCGACCAGCAGCCGCATGGTCTCCCGCTGGGTCTCCACCGACCAGAGCCACCAATGGTCGTCGGCCAGCAGCCACCCGAGTCCCCGACTTGGGGGAACGATGTCGGGCTGCGCTGCGGCAAAAAACGCCAGCCGGCGGAACAGAGGGTAGGGCGCCTGCGACCAAGCTTCCGCCGCGAGCAGCGCCCGGTCCGGCGACACGGCAGCCGCGGCCCGCCAGGCGTCGCGGTTCAGCTCGATCAAAGCGGTCCAGTCTCGGAAAGACGAATTCTGGGCGTGCTCACCGATCGATGGCTGGCTCACATACGACAGATCGCTCCTGTCGTCCGCCCCGCCGAGCTCGCGCATGAGATCGAGCGCATCGCGAAGCAATTCGGTGAACTCCGTGAGCAGCATCGGCAGCACGGAAACCCAGCTCTCGTGACCCGCCAGCTCGCGTACATCCCCGTGCACGTGGCTTGCCGAGAGCACGATCTCCCACTCGACGAGCTGCCGAATGCTCCCTGTTTCTTCCTCCACCTCATCCTCGCCGAACGGCCATGCGAAGGGAGCACGCAACGAAACGCGCGGGCTGAGCAGGTCGCGCAGCTCCAGCCGCAAGGCGGTTGTCAGGCCGTCCCGCGCGAAGCGACCCCGCCAGCGATGAAGATCGAGGTCCGGTCCGAGACTCTTCACCCGCCCGGCCAGCAAGAGGCACCAGAGTGTGCGCATCCGCTCGTCCGGGACAGCGTCGGGCGAATCCTTGCGGATGCGGTCCAGTTCCTCGTGCTCTTGGCGATGCTCGAGCCGGGCCAGATCGTCCAGACGATGGGCAATCCGGTCCGCAAATCCTGCGTGTAGCCTCCCCCCTTGCTTGAGCAGCCAAAGGAGCAGCGCGGGGTTGCCGAGATGACGGATCAGCCAGCTGGTCAGATGCCACATCACGTCGTCGAGGCCGCCGTCGTGCGCACCCCAATTCGCGAGCGCCATCGGTGGAGCCAGGTCGTACGGTGAGGGTCTCCGAATCAGGCTGAAGGCGAGTTTCTCGTCCGCACTCGCTTTGGGCGGAACGCCGAAGCGGATCAGGTCCAAATGCCCGAACCGGTCCGCACCGAGCGGTTCGAGCCAATCGAGGCCAGGCACCGGATTGAGCTCCGCGAACCGCCTGGCGGGAAGGCCCTTCGGATCGCTCAGGGCCCACAGCATGCGGCTGACGAAGTCGTCCCGACCGGTCGCCGTGTCGGGGCGCGCCATGGCGTACTCCACGACGATCCGCTCCTTTCCGCGCGCGCCGTCCCGGTAGGTATCGGCCCAGCTGCGAAGCGTTCTGTGCAGGTAGGCGTGGCGCCGATGTTCCCGATAGAGGATCGGCGTGACGTTCTTGGCGCGCCATTCGTTCGCACGGGCCTCCTCCCGGCCCCCGGAAAAGCTCCCGAATGCGAACATTTCAGGGGGCGACTCGCCGAGCCGACTATCCGCCGCCAGGGCATCCATCATGTAGCGCAAGACAGGGTCGTCGATGCTGTAGCCGACAAAGCACACGACAAAGTTCCGGAGCAGCTCGCTGACGAAGCGCGCCGCCCAGCGCTCCGTGAGGTAGGCGAGGCCGAAATCGCCGCTCGAGACGACCAGATTGTCCAGATTGCTGTCGGCGGGGTTCTCGGGCAGCAGGCCGTGGAGATACACCAATCCATCCCAGCGTTGCTTGGGGACGGGCAGCAACGGAGCCTCGAATCGTTCCGCAGCAGGTCGACCGTTCCTGATCGCGTGCTCGAACAGCCGGTCGAAATTGGTCGTAATCAGCCGGGTACAACGCTCCGGCGATTCCGCCAGAGTCAGCAGCGCCTCGTGCGTGGCGGTGGCATTTGGGGCAGACACGTCCGGATTGAGGATCTCGGCGATCTTCTGGCGCACGGCCCGGCGATCTCCCACGTAATTCGCCTCGAGCAGACCCACGGCCGTGTCATAACGCCTGGCCTTAATCGCGGCGGCTTGCACCGGACTCGGGATGACCTCCAGGCCGGAATAGAGTTCGTCCACCAACTCGGCAAACCCCGGCAAGCCCGCCAGATAGGATATTCCGGCGCCACAGAAGAAGACGACGCGACCTTCTTCGTGCGCCTGCAACAGGCGCTCGGGCACATCCGGACCTCCCCGCACAAACTGCATTTGGGATACCCCCAACTCTCCTGCACCAGACCCCTGGGCCCTCGACCTGCGCCAGCGCAACCGAAGCAGGCGCACTTCGCCCGTTGATTACCCCACTTGGCAACCCTTGCATCACACATCTTCGGGCAACGGCCAGAACGGGCCGCCCCGCGCCTGATCCACCTTCTCACAGACGGGTGCGCCCGCAGGCGCCACACGGCGTTCTCTGTTGCAGTTTCGGCCCGCCTCCGAATCGGCGTACCGCGCTCCTTGCGACGAGGCGCACCGTCTCGATCCGTCCCCCGAACGCTCACCACGCACCGGTTTCATGCAGTATCCGTTCGGTCAGAGCGTCGAGGTCTGGCCGAGTAGAGGCTGAGCATGTCCAGAGGTCGATCACCCGGCGCCGGCGCACCTGCCGGGCGACCGAATTCACGGTCTGACCGAACGGATACCCGTGAACTCATCAGCAGCTAAGGGGACGTGTACACAGCTAGAGCACGAAGATGGTAATCTGCCGCCTCATTCCGCCATAAAGCGACCTCAATTTGAAAAAATCTGCATTCGATTTGATGACTGATCTCCAATGATGGCTCTCACGTCGTCGGCTCAAGGGTCAATTATTCAATGATTACTGATAGTTATGAGATCAGAACATGAATATCGCCGGACTTGATCCGGGCATCCGTTTCCGCCGCCGCAACGGCCCCGATGGAGATGCCCGGAACAAGTCCGGGCATGACGAGAGGAGGCGCGAGAACCGAGGCTGGGCCCCGGCTTCCCCGCTCGGAGGCGGGGACAGGCGGGGGCCGGGGCGACGGTTGGGGGCATGGCCCTCCGGAAGTGTCATGAAATGTCATGCGATGTCATGGGCGCATGCGGCGGCCTCCTGCTTTTCGCGCTCCTCGCGTTGCCTCTGGCGTTCGCGCCATGCCTCGAACCCGGGCGTGTCCGGCGAGCCGAAGAACATCCGCCCGCCGATATTACATTCGATCGGCCGGCCCTCGTCGCCCTCCCTCGTCGGGAGACGCTCGAAGCGGCGCTCCAGGTCTCCCGGCCATTCCCGGAACCCGGGCGCGGCGATGCCGCCTTTCCACACCTCGCCGGCATGGTGGAACTCGTCCTCGCTGCCGTCATGGCCGGTCTCCGGCTCGGGCATGCGGTCGGCGTCCGCGCGGTGGTCCTCCGGCGGCGGTGCTGCGCTCATGTCGTCCACATAGGCTTCGGCAAGGGCCGCGGCGGCGGGCGCCAGCATCGCCGCCAGTTCGGGACGGGGATCGTTCACAGTCATCGATGCCTCCTTCCAGGCAAAGGGCGGGACGGGATGTCCCTGTTTTGCGCGCGTTTCGCGTGCGGGCGCGGGCGGGTGTCGGCGCCGGCGCGGTTCGCGCACCTGATTGCGCGCGCGAGACGGCGCACGCACCTCTCGCGCTTGC
>JAJDVH010000185.1 GCA_022826185.1 Alphaproteobacteria bacterium | reverse complement strand
GTTTACGATCCCCAGTCCAACATGTCGCTCTATTCGCAATATGCGACGCAGCTTGCGCTGAAGGACAAGGTCGCGGTCGTCATGGGGGGCATCACCAGCGCCAGCCGCGAGACCATCCGCCCGATCTTCCACCGCTTCAAGACGCTCTACTTCTACAACACGCTCTATGAGGGCGGCGTCTGCGACCGCAACGAGATCACGCTCGGCACCACGCCCGCGCAGACGGTCGAGCAGCTTGTGCCGCACACCATGAATCTGTGGGGCAAGAAGGTCTATACCATCGCGGCGGACTACAATTACGGCCAGATCACCGCCGCCTGGGTCAAACGCTACGTCGAGCAGAACGGCGGCGAGGTGCTGTCCACCGACTTCTTCCCGCTGGATGTGACCAATTTCGGCCCGACGATCTCCAAGATCCAGGAAGCGAAGCCGGACATGGTGATGTCCGTGCTGGTCGGCACCGGCCATCTCGGCTTCTACAACCAGTGGGCCGCGGGCGGCATGAAGAACGAAATCCCGATCGCGTCCACGACCTTCGGCGCGGCGGGCGCGGAAATCGAGATCATCAAGCCGGAAGTCGCCAACGGCATCATCACCTGCTACGGCTACTACCCGCAGATCGACTCGCCGATGAACAATGCCTGGGTCGAGTCGGTCAGGAAGCGCTATCCGGACGACACGCCCTTCCTGACGGAGCTCTCGGCCTTCACCTGGGAAGGCATGATGATCTGGGCCGATGCGGTGCGGACCGCGGGCAGCCTCGACCGCATGGCGCTCATCGAGGTGATGGAGTCGGGCAAGGAATACGAGTTCCCGTCCGGCAGGGTCACCATCGACCGCAAGACCCACCATGCGATCCGGGACGTCTATGTGGCGGACCTCCGGGACAAGCAGTATGTCATCAAGGAGAAATTCTCCCAGGTCCAGCCGGTGGACACCCAGACCGTCTGCGACCTCGAGAAGGACCCGAACGCCAACAAGCACTACGAAATCTCGCTCAACTAGAAGGCGTTGCCGACCGTCCGCCGCCCTGACCTGCGGGCCGGGGCGGCGGCGGCGGGGTCGTTCATGGATTTTGCCCTTATCGTCCTGATCGAGCTGCTTCGCGCGGTTGCGGGGCTCGTGCTGATCGCCGCGGGGCTCGCAATCATCTTCGGCATGATGCGGGTCATCAACATCGCCCATGGCGAGTTCCTGATGCTGGGCGGCTACACCGTGGTGCTGACGACCAAGCTGGGCGTGAACCTCTGGGTCGCGATCCTGGTGCTGGCGCCGCTGTTCGTGGGCGTGTTCGGCATCATCGTCGAGCGCTGCATCATCCAGTTCCTCTACAACCGCCTGCTGGATTCCATCCTTGCGACCTGGGGGTTGAGCCTGCTGCTCATCGGCGCGGTGACCGTCGTGTTCGGCAACACGGTGGAGGGCGTGGCGACGCCGCTCGGCGGCTTCGACATCGGCGACTACAAGATGGCCAGCTACACGCTGGTGCTGATCTTCGCGGCCGCGGTGATCCTCGCCGCGATCTACGCCGTGCTCAGATACACCCGCTTCGGGCTGATCGCGCGCTCGACCATGCAGAACCCGAACATGGCCGAGGCGCTCGGCGTCAATTCCAAGCTGGTCTATATGGCGACCTTCGGCATCGGCGCGGCGCTGACCGGGCTGGCGGGCGGCCTGCTGGCCCCGATTGCCGGCGTCGTGCCCAGCATGGGCATCTATTTCATCGGGCAGGCCTTCATCACCGTGGTCACGGGCGGCACGGCCATCGTCGCCGGCACCCTCAGCGCCTCGACCATGCTCGGCACGCTCAGCCAGAGCGTCACCTTCCTGTCCGGGCCCGTGTTCGGCGACGCCGCGCTGCTGCTCGTCGCGCTCATCCTGCTCCGGCTGCTGCCGCAGGGCATCACCGGGCGCATCTTCTCGCGCAGCCTCTGAGGCGGGGAACCGATGGCGGCATTCGGATACTGGCGCGGCGTTGCCCTGGTGGCGGCGATTTTCCTCGCGATCCTGCTGTTCGTCCCGGCCTGGTTCGACCTCTTCGAGGTCCTCCAGATGACGCAATATGTCGTGCTGGCGATCTATGCGCTGAGCCTCGCCTACATCTGGGGCTTCGGCGGCATCATCAGCTTCGGCCAGGCGGGCTTTTTCGGGCTGGGCGGCTACGCCTTCGCGGTGATCTCGATCAATATGGGCGACACCACCGTCCCCTTCCTGCTGACCATCGCGCTCTGCTTCGCCTTCGCGGCCGTGCTCGGCTATTTCATGTTCTACGGGCGCCTCAGCGACGTGTATCTCGGCGTCGTGACCCTGGTCGTCGCCCTCATCATGTGGAAGCTGATAAGCCACACGGCCGGGCCGGAATACGCCATCGGCAAGGCGCGGCTCGGCGGCTTCAACGGCATTCCCAGCATCCCGATCATGCGGGTGCCGTTCACGGACCGGGAAATGGATCCGGGAGAGATGTTCCAGTATTTCATGGGGCTGCTGATCTTCGTCTATCTCCTGCTCCATGTGCTGATCCGCTCGAAGTTCGGCCGGATCGCCATCAGCATCCGCGAGAACGAGGTCCGGACCGGCCTGCTCGGCTACGACATCCGCCGCTACAAGCTGATGGTGTTCTCCATCGGCGGCGCGCTCGGCGGGGCGTCGGGCGCCATGTGGGCCACCTACCAGACCTTCATCGACCCGAACGCCTTCAGCCTCGAAATGTCGGCCAAGTGCCTGATCTGGGTGATGGCCGGCGGCGTCGGCACGCTGATCGGGCCGATCGTCGGCGTCGTGGCGCTGCAATATCTCTCGCTGAAGCTCGGCGAGACGGCGTTCATCAACAATCTGGTGATCCTCGGCACCGTGCTGGTGCTGCTGGTGCTGCTCATGCCGCGCGGCATCGTGCCGACCCTGCATGACTGGCTGCGCAAGGGCGTGGCGCTCGTCCGGCAGCCGTCGCGGGGAGGTGCGCCGTGAGCGCCGCATCCGGGTCCATCCTGGCCACTTCAAGCCTCACCATGCGCTTCGGCGGCGTGGTGGCGGTGGACAATGTCGATTTCAGCCTGGCGCCGGGCGAGCTGCGTTGCCTGATCGGGCCGAACGGCGCGGGCAAGAGCACCTTCTTCAAGTGCCTCACCGGGCAATTGCGGCCCAGCAGCGGCTCCATCCTGTTCGACGGCGAGGAGATCGGCGGGCGCCACACCCACGAGATCGTCGCGCGCGGCATCGGCATCAAGACGCAGGTGCCGAACCTGTTCGAGGGCCTCTCGGCCTACGAGAATGTCAGCCTCGCGGCCAGCCGCAGGAACCGGGCGGACCGGGCGGCGGAGATTGCCGCCGAGATGCTCGAACTCATGCAGATTCCGGAGATCGCGGGCGAGGCGGTCGGCACGCTCGCCCACGGCCAGCGCCAGCTTGTCGAGCTCGCCATGGTGCTCGCCGGCCGGCCGCGCCTGGTGCTGCTCGACGAGCCGGCGGCGGGCATGGCGGGCGAGGAGCGCGCGCGCCTCGCCGGCGTGGTGCGCAGCCTCGCCGGCGACAACACGCTGATCGTCGTCGAGCACGACATGGACTTCATCAAGGACATCGCCAGCACGGTCACCGTGTTCCACCGCGGGCGCATCTTCATCGAGGGCCATGTCGAGGAGATCATGGCGCATTCGGAGGTGCAGGAGATCTATCTGGGGAAGGAAACGAATGCCGCTGCTTGAGATACGCGGCTTGCGGGCGACCTACGGGCCGGTTCCGGTCCTGCACGGGATCGAGCTCGATGTCGAGGAGGGGGAGCTCGTCGGCGTCCTCGGCCATAACGGCATGGGCAAGACGACCCTGCTGCGCGCGCTCATGGGCTTCGTGAATGTCAGCGCCGGCTCCATCCGCTTCGACGGGCGGGAAATCCAGCGGCTGCCAACCTGGCGGCGCGCCCGGCTCGGCATGGCGCTGGTTCCCCAGGGCCGCGAGATCTTTCCCAACCTCTCCGTGCGCGAGAACATGCTGGTCGGGGTGCCGCGCGGCGAGGAGCCGGAGGCGCGCATCGGGGAAATCCTCGGATATTTCCCGCGCCTCACCGAGCTCCTGGACCGCCGCGGCGGCGCGCTCAGCGGCGGGGAGCAGCAATTGCTGGCGCTCGCCCGCTGCCTCTGCGCGCGCCCGTCCATGATCCTGCTGGACGAGCCGACGGAAGGCATACAGCCCTCCATCATCCAGGACATCGCCGCCGTCATCGGCGAGCTGCGGGCCCGGCAGAAGCTGACCATCGTGCTCGTCGAGCAGAACCTGGACTTCATCGCCGCGCTGGCTGAGCGCGTGCTAATCCTGCAAAAGGGTGAGATCACCCGCCAGGTCGACAGCCGCGACCTGGGCAATGCCGAGATGATGAGCGCCTATACGGGCTTCAGCACTCCGGCTGCGTGACGTCGAGGGAGGAAGAAAATGCCAGTTCAGATGCCGACTGCGGAGCAGCTGCGCGATGTCGCGGACGAGATGGGCCTGACGCTCAGCGAGGAGGACGTGCAGTCCTTCCTCGGCCTCATCGCCGGCAGCATCGAGGCCTACAATGTGGTTGACGGCCTCCCCGACAACCTGCCGCAGGTCCGCTATCCGCGCACGCCCGGCTACCGGCCGGAGGGCGAGGAGAACAAATACAACGCCTGGTACTACAAGACCCGCATCCAGGGCGCGGCCGGAGGCAAGCTGGCGGGCAAGACCGTCGCGCTCAAGGACAATGTGATGCTGGCCGGCGTGCCGATGATGAACGGCGCGGCCACGCTGGAAGGCTATGTGCCGGACATCGACGCGACCATCGTCGAGCGGCTGCTGGACGCGGGCGCCACCATCGAGGGCAAGGCGCATTGCGAGAATTTCTGCCTCTCCGGCGGCAGCCACACCAATGCGACGGGCGCGGTCCACAACCCGCACCGCATGGGCTATTCCGCGGGCGGCTCGTCCTCCGGCAGCGCGGCGCTGGTGGCGGCCGGCGAGGTCGATATGGCCATCGGCGGCGACCAGGGCGGGTCGATCCGCATGCCGGCCGCCTATTGCGGCATTTACGGCATGAAGCCGACCCACGGGCTCGTGCCCTATACCGGCATCATGCCCATCGAGATCTATGTGGACCACACCGGGCCGATGACCGGCAATGTCCGCGACAACGCGCTGATGCTGGAGGCGATCGCCGGCGCCGACGGCGTGGACCCCCGGCAATACGATGTCGAGACGCACCCCTATTCCGAAATGCTGGAAGGCGGCGTCGGCGGCATGAAGATCGGCGTGCTGCAGGAAGGCTTCGGGCACCCGAACTCGGAAGCCGACGTGGATGCGGCCAACCGGGCGGCGGCGGACATTCTGGCCAAGCTCGGCGCGGAGGTCCGGGAGGTCTCGGTGCCGATGCACGCCATCGGCGCCGCGATCTGGACTCCCATCGGCGTCGAGGGGCTGACCGGCACCATGATGTGGGGCGACGGCTACGGCCACAGCCGGCAGGACCTCTATGTGACGAGCCTGATGGACTTCCACCATCGCTGGCGCGACCGGGCGGACCAGATGTCCGAGACCACCAAGCTGTTCACCATGCTCGGCACCTATATCCGCAACCATTACGGCATGCGCTACTACGGCAAGGGGGTGAACCTCTCGCGCCGGCTGGCGGCGGAATACGACAGGGTGCTGGCCGAGTGCGACCTGCTGCTGCTGCCGACCGTGCCGCTCAAGGCCACGCCGCTGCCGGGCCCCGAGGCCTCGCGCGAAGAATATGTGCAGCGCGCGCTCGAGATGATCGGCAACACCGCGCCCTTCGACATCACCCACCATCCGGCGATGTCGCTGCCCTGCGGCATGGGCGACGGGCTGCCCATCGGCATGATGCTGGTCGGTAGGCGCTACGCCGAACCCACCATCTACCGGGCCGCCTACGCCTTCGAGCAGGCCGAGGACTGGAAGAGCCTCTGATACCAAGGTGCTCACGATGCAGGACTCATGCCTTGGGGGTGTTCCGTTGCGCTCCCCTCCCGCTGGGCGGGAGGGGTTGGGGGAGGGCCTCTCGGCGTGACGGGTCTGTTCCGGGCTTCGCCCGCCGCTTCCGCTGGCGCGCAAGCGGCCCCCCACCCGGCCTCCCCCGCAGGCGGGGGAGGAGTAGTCCGGCGGTGATCGGCACAGGTATCAACCGATAACCGCTGGTATGAACGGAAACGCGATCACGGGAGGAACGGGCCGATGACGATTCAGGGTCCCAAAGCGTCGGAACTGCAGGAACTCGGCCGCTCGCTCGGCTTCGGCCTGACCGATGAGGAAGCCCGGGAATACAGCGAGCTGCTGGCGCCCCTAGCCGCCATGGCCGATGCGCAGCAGAAGATGCCGGACTACCTGCCGGCGGTGAAATATCCGCGCACGCCCGGCTACCGGCCGGAGGGCGAGGAGAACAGATACAACGCCTGGTACTACAAGAGCCGCATCGAGGGCGCGGCGGAGGGCCTGCTCAAGGGCAAGACCGTCGCGCTCAAGGACAACATCATGCTGGCCGGCGTGCCGATGATGAACGGGACCTCGATCCTCGAAGGCTATATCCCGGAGGTCGACGCCACCATCGTGACGCGCCTGCTGGACGCGGGCGCGACCATCCTCGGCAAGGCGCATTGCGAGAACTACTGCCTCTCCGGCAGCAGCCACAGCAATGCGACCGGCCCCTGCCACAACCCCCACCGGATGGGCTACAGCGCCGGCGGCTCCTCTTCCGGCAGCGCCGCTCTGGTGGCGGCCGGCGAGGTCGATATGGCCATCGGCGGCGACCAGGGCGGCTCGATCCGGATGCCGGCCTCCTTCTGCGGCATTTACGGCATGAAGCCGACCCACGGCCTCGTGCCCTATACGGGCGTGCTCGGGATCGAGGCGGGCATCGACCATGTGGGGCCGATGACGGCGACCGTCGCCGACAACGCGCTCATGCTGGAGGCGATTGCGGGCGCGGACGGCATAGACGGAAGGCAGCGCGATCTGGTCACGCACCCCTATTCGCAGATGCTGGAGGGCGGCGTCTCGGGCCTCCGGATCGCGGTGATCGAGGAGGGGTTCGACCATCCGGGCTCGGAGGCGGAGTCCGATGCCGTCGTCCGCGCGGCCTGCGCGAAGTTCAGCGAGCTCGGCGCCGAGGTCGAGACGATCTCCTTCCCGCTGCACCGCGAGGCCGCGGTCATGTATTTCCCGGCGCTCGCGGAGGGGCTGGCGCGGGAGATGATGTTGCAGGGCGGCGTCTTCTACGGCCTGCCCGGCCTGTATGTCGGCGGCGCGCTGGAGCGCAGCAACCGCTGGATGGAGCGCGCGCACGAACTGCCGCCGACCGTCCGCGCCTTCACCCTGCTCGGGGCCTGGTACATGGAAGCCCTGAACGGGCGCATCTACGCCAAGGGCATGAACCTCCAGCGCAAGGCGAAGGACGGCTTCGCGCGGCTGATGGAGAGCTACGACCTGCTGCTGATGCCGACCACGCCGCTGGTGGCGCAGGCGATGCCGGGGCCGGACGCCTCGATCACCGAATACTGCATGCACGCCTGGAACATGCTGGCCAACTGCCCGACCTACAACTACACCGGCCAGCCCTCCATGTCCGTGCCCTGCGGCATGGTGGACGGCCTGCCGGCCGGCCTGATGATTACCGGGCGCTGGTGGGACGAGCCGACGATCTATCGCGCGGCGGCGGCCTTCGAGGCCAACTACGACTGGCGTTCCCTGTAGAGCGCCATCCGTCGTTCGGATCGAATCAAGAGCGTTCGCACTGCCTCGACCGTCACCCCGGCCCCCGAGCCGGGGTGACGGTTGGGGGCAAGCGTCGCAAAGCCACCGAAGACAGATGTATGAACCCGGCAGGGGTCAGGCGGCGACGGAAATCCCGCCTTCGTGGTTGTCCACGATCACCGGCGATTCGAAATATTCGATCTCCGGCTCGGCGCCCAGGCGCTCGCGGATGCCGGCCCGCCAGGCCGCGTCGTAGAGGCGCTCGGCATCCTCGCGCGTGTCGAAGAGATAGACGCCGCCGCCGGTCCTGCCGTCCTCGGAGAGGAGATAGTATTTCCGGATGAGGCCCTGGACGCCGCGGTAGAGCGGCGCCGATGCCTCGAATGCGGCCTTCGCCGCCTCGGGCGTCTTGCCCTCCGGCAGCGCGAAACGAACGATCGCGGTTACCGCCATTGTCTCAGCCTCCTCGGTTCTCCGTGCCGCGCCGAGAATACCACCCGGCCCGCCGGGCGTCTCCGTTGCCGTCAATCGACGCCCTCGATCACCCGGAAGTCGCGCTCCACCGCCCCTTCCAGCATGGCGGCCGCGGCCCGGTAGGCGGCGCCTTCATGGGTGGCGAGCGCCTGCTCGAAGCTCGGGAACTCGACGATGACGGTGCGCGCATCGACGCCGGCTTCGAAAGGCTGCATCCGGCCGCCGCGCGCGAGGAACCTGCCGCCGCCCGCCCTGACCGCCTCTCCCGCAGGCCCGGCGTAACCCGCCAGCGCGTCGGGATCCCTGATCTCCCGGTAACAGACCACCCAGTAGCCCTTCGCCATCGCCTTCTCCTTCTCTGCCATGCGCCCGGCGCCGCGCCCGGTTCACCGGAATCGGGGAATGATCGACCTGCCGTATTCGGCGATGATTTTCTCTTCGTCGCCATTGTCGAGATAGATGTTGAACTGGGTGACGCCCGCCCCCTGGAGCTCCTCCAGCCTGGCGACGTGCTCCTCCGGCGTTCCGAGCACGCTGAACCCGTCGATGATGTCGTCGGTGATGAAGTCGAGATAGGGATTGTCGCTCTGCCCGTGCCTGGAATAGTCGTAGCCCCTGCGGCCCTCGATATAGGCCGTCAGCGACGGCGGGATATCCTCCCGGTCGGTGCCGTATCGCTCGACGATGTCCGCCACATGATTGCCGACCATCGCCGGGAACCAGCGGGTCGCCTCCCGGCAGGTCTCCCGGTCGCCGAAAAAGGCGGGCGCGGCGGACATGACGCGGTAGTTCGACATGTCCCGCCCGGCTTCCCGGCCGGCGGCGATCGCCTGGTCGGCCAGCCACTTGCAGATCGAGGGCTCGGCGATCTGGAGGATCAGCCCGTCGCCCACGCGCCCGGCCGAGTTCAGCGCGCGGGGGCCGTAGGCGGCGACCCAGACCGGGAGCTCATAGCCCGTCGACCAAGGGAATTGGATGGGGTTGGGCACATCGCCATATTGCGCCTCGTCGCCGCGCACGAGCGCGCGCACCACATGGATGAACTCCTCCATCCGGGCGAGCGGGGACGGCCGGTAACCCATGACGCGCACCGCGCTGTCGCCGCGGCCGACGCCGATGTCGAAGCGGTCGTTCGACTGCAGCGCCAGCGAGCCGAAGAGCGAAGCCGCCGCGGACCAGTCCCGCGTGTTCGGGTTGGTGACGCAGGGGCCGAAGCGGAGCGTCTTCGTGTGCTCCATGCACATGGCCATCGCCGGGTAGCTCTCCCGCCAGAGGATGTGGCTGTCGTAGAACCAGCAATAGGCGAACCCCGCACCCTCGGCCTGCTGCACCAGGGCGCGCGCGCGGTCCGGCTCCATGAACCCCTTGAAAGTGATGCCGAATTCCATCTTTTCCTCCCGGGCGGTTCGGTATCCGGCGCCCCGGACCGGCGGCTGCATACCGGCCCGCCCGGAATGGTAGTGTAAAGGCGGTTTGTCCGCCAAGCCGGCCTCCGGGCCGTCCGCGGAACATGGGAGGCCGTCGATGGAGAAAGCCCTCAAGACCGACCCCTTCTGGTGGGAAGCCGCGCCGCGTCCCGACCCCGAGCCGGAAGCGCTGCCGTCGCGCGCCGACGCCGTGGTGGTGGGCGCAGGCTTCACGGGCCTCAGCGCCGCGCTCACGCTCGCGCGGGCGGGGCGGAGCGTCGTCGTGCTGGAGAAGGACCGGCCGGGCGAGGGCGCGTCGAGCCGCAATGGCGGCATCGCCAGCGCAAGCCTCCGGCGCAGCTTCGGCGGCATGATCCGCGCCTGGGGGCTGGAGCGGGCCAAGGCCGTGGAGGGCGAGGCGATCGCCGCGCGCGCAGACCTCGCGCGCTTCATCGAGGACGAGGGCATCGACTGCGACTGGAAGCTGACCGGGCGCTTCACCGGCGCGATGCGGCCGAAGCACTACGAGTCCCTGGCCGCGGAATGCGAGCTGTTGAACCGGCATCTGGACTATGGGGCCCGGATGGCGCCGAAGGCGGAGCAGCATGCGGAGGTGGGCTCCGACCTCTATCACGGCGGCATGGTGCGCGAGGACATAGGCGGGCTGCATCCGGGCAAGCTCCACCAGGGCATGCTCGACCGGGCGCTCGAGGCGGGCGTCGCGATCCATGCGCGCACGGCGGTCGAAACGGTTGAGGATGACAGCAGCCTGAAGCGCGTCCGCACCGACCGCGGCAGCATCGCCGCCCCGCATGTCGTCGTGGCGACCAACGGCTATACCGGCCGGTCGATGCCCTGGCTCAGGCGGCGCATCGTGCCGATCCCGAGCCAGATCGTCGCGACCGACCCGATCCCGAAGGAGGTGCTGGACCGGCTGATGCCGAAGCGCCGGATGCTGGGCGAGACGCGCAACCTCTACCACTATTTCCGCCCGGCGCCGGACGACAGCCGCATCGTGTTCGGCGGCAGGGCGGGCGCGCTCACCGACGACGAATCCCGCAAGGCGCAGCGCCTCGGCGCCGGGCTCGCGCAGATCTTCCCGGAGCTCGCCGGCATCGGCATGACCCATTGCTGGTTCGGCTATACCGGCTTCACCTTCGACTTCATGCCGAAGCTCGTGGTGCGCAACGGCGTGCATTACGCCGCCGGCTTCTGCGGCTCGGGCGTGGTCTGGGCGCGCTGGCTCGGCATGAAGGCGGCGCAGAGCATTGTCGGCAACCGCCCGCCGGAGACGGCCTTCGCCGCCGGCGATTTCGCCACCCGCCCGCTCTATTACGGCCGCCCCTGGTTCCTGCCCCTCATGGTCGGCTGGTACGAGTTCAAGGACCGGGTGGGGCTTTAGGCCATGTGGACGGATTGATACAGGCATGGGATTCGGGAGTCCCGGCGGGGGATTGAGCCGCCCCGGTCTTTCTTCAACGCCCAGCCCGAACGCCGCGGCGCGGAACGGATCACGGCCTTTTGCGGTCGAGGGCCATCAGCAGGGGCGGGAGCAGCAGGAAATCGGTGATAATTCCGAGGACAACCATTATCGAGACCATAAGTCCGAGAATCCAGACGCCCTGGTAACCCGAAAAGACAAACACGACAAATCCGGCCGCCAAAACCGCAGAGGTGGTGAACAGCGCGCGGCCGACCGTGTGGAAGGAATATCGGACAGCCTCGCTTTCTGACAGCCCGTCCCTGCGTCCTTTCAGGTATTTGGTCATGAAGTGAATTGTATCGTCCACGATGATCCCGAAAGCGATGATGGTCGTCATCATTGCAGGAAAGCTGATCTGGCCGACCGCATACCCCCAAAGTCCGAAGCCCATGACGGGAGGAATGAAATTCGGCACGAGACTGATCAAACCCAATCGGATACTTTTGAAGACCCAGATGAGAATTAGAGATATCAGTGTCATGCCGATAATTGTGCCGCGCAGTATGCTTTCCATATTCCTTTGAGCCAGATGAGCGAAAATCATGGTGATGCCCGATGCTTCACCGGCAAAAGTTGGCGCAGTCGTTTCCATATGTGCCTGCACCCGTGTATCGAACTCGCGCATTTCACGAGCCGAAAGGTCTGAAACCGTGACAGTCATCCTTGTTGAAGATTTCGCAATATCCATGCGATCATTCAGGTCACCGCCGAATGGAATTGAGAGCTCGTAAAGCAACAGATATTGAGCAGCGAGTTCCGGACTGTCCGGCAGACGATAAAATGCAGGATCGTCGCCATTCATACTTCTGTTCAATCGATTCATTGTGTCGGAAAACGTGCGGACATGGGTGACTTCCGGTTGTTCCCGCATCCACTCCGAAAATGTTTCGACCTTGCGCAGGTAATCCAGATCGGTAATGCCGTTTTCTCTTCCGGACTGGAGAGAATATTCGAGAGCATTCAGTCCGGTCAGGTTCCTGCTGATGAAATCCGTATCGCGCCGGAATTGGTAGCTTTCATCGAACTGTTTGGTCCAGTCGTCGCTGAATTCGTTTCGTGGAACACCGGCCGCCAGTGCGGCGGCAAGCATGAGGCCGGATCAAAGCAGCGGTTTGCGGCGTTCGACGACAAAGGCTCCGAAGCGGTCGAAGAAGGAGGACCCCTCCGACGCGGCCGGGCGCGGACGCAGCGGCAGGACCGACAGCAGCGCCGGAAGGAGCGTCATTGAATAGACGAAAACCGACAACATTCCGAACGCGGAGAGATTGCCCATGATCCGGACCGGCGGTGAGTCGGAGCTGTTGAGGCTGAGGAAGCCGATCATGGTCGTGATCGAGGTCAAAAACACCGGCCAGGCGTTGACGCGCAGCGATTCCGCAACAGCCGCCTGCCGGTCCATGCCCCGGCCCAAATTCAGCAGAACGCCCGTCACGATGTGAATGGAGTGGGCCACCGCGAGTACCATGACCACAACCGGCACGCCTGCGACGAGCGGGCTGAACACCATCCGCGTCCAACCTGCAAAGCCGATGGTGGTGAAGATGCCGAACGCCATCATCGCCACGACGGCCAGGACGCAGAGCGACGAGCGCAGCAGAAAGGCCGTGCCGACGAGCACCAGCAGGAACCCGAGCGGCAGGGTGGACTGCACGCCCTCCTCCATGGCGGCGTTGACGGTGCGGTTGAATATGACGTCTCCCGTCAGGTGATAGTCGAGGCCCGGGTGGCGCGCCCGCGCTTCCGCAAGCAAGCCGTTCAGGTAGTCGGGAACCTCGGCGACCATCGCGCTCTGGTTCCCGGTCCTGACAAAACTGATCGCTATTGCGCCGACCCGGCCGTCCCGGGAAACGAGCCGGGCGGCCAGTTCCGGTTCGTTGAGCGCAATCTTCTCTATTCTCTGCAGATCGTCGTCGCTGAGGGCCTCTGCACCGTCCACAAGCGGTTCGACTATCAGGTCGTCCCCATCGGCATAGGTGCGGTTGTAATTGGTCAGGGAATCGACGCGGTTCGAATAGGGCGTCTTCCAGGCGGCTTCTGTCAGCTCCTCAATTGCCCCGAGGGTTTCGCGCGTAAACACCGTGCCTTGCCGGACGGACACGGCAATCAGCGCGGTGTCGAACGCGGAGTAGGTGTTTTCCAGCGCGTTCAGAGACGTGAGCTGGGGATTGTCCTTGCCGAGCAATTGGCGGAAGTCGTCGGCCACAACAAGACGATCTCCGCCCGCAGCCGCCCCCACCATCGCCGCCAGCGCCAACGCGATCACAACCCACCGGTGGCGAAGAACCAGAGCTATATATGCGTCGAGCCGCATGAGCCGTTTCCCGGCTGCCCGCCAGAAACTTCGCTATTCACCAGGGGCTCTGCTGCGCCGCCCGCACATGGTCCGGCATCCTGTAGCTGATGCCTTCCTTGTCGTACTGGGCCGAGTCGAAAATCTGGGAAAAGCTGTCCTGCACGAACATGAGATTTCCGCTGAGACGCCGCTGCAGGAATTCCTTTGTGCGGTAATAGGGCAGGGTGCCGAAGGTCATGATTTTCGGATATTGGAACCTGTCGGCAAGCCGGTTTCCGATCAGGGCCCGGGAAAGCCTGTAGGCGTAGCGCGCAAGTTTCTGTTTCTCGGCGTCGCTCTCCAGGCCCGCCATGACCGGGATGGCCTTGAACACCGCGTTGGCGAGCGAAATCGAGTCTTCGTCCGGCGGCGGTTCGCACAGATGGGCGATGCGGTACAGCCGCCTTGCCCCGTCCTCGTCCGCGAAGAGCAGGGCTTCCGGGACGCCCAGGACGTGACCCACATAGCGCCAGATGGCGGTGATGCTCTCACGCTCTTCGGCAGTGATCTTCGAGCCCATCGACATGGCGTGTTCGAACTGGCGGATGGAGAACGTGAAAAGCGAAATGCCGCCGATATGCGCCGCGCTGAGCGGCGTACCCCAAGCCTCATGGTCCCATGCGTCGGATTCCGTCAGCAATTTCCTGGTGCGCGCGTGAATGAACCGGATGCGTGTGCTGACCTTCCATCCGTCGCCGTCCCGCAGCAGTCCGCCCGGGAAATAGGTCTCGATCATGTGGCGGTTGTTCTGCCTGAGGCGCCGCACGGCTCCCGGCCCCAGATTGGGTACACGCCCGGTGATCGAAAAGGATTTGGCGACCAGCGTCCCGAAGCCTTCCACCGCGCTCCCGACGGCATAGGCGATCAGCATGTTGGTCATATTGCGGTGGAAGGCGCGCTGTCCCGGCTTGAAAGCCTCGAAATCGACCCAGTCCGGCACCTGCACATTGTCGAAGAAATCGCGGAGCGCCTGCGGGGCGCGGCGAAGCGTGTCTTCGTCGTCCTGTTCCACGCCGGCCCGGACGAAGTGGTGCATGTCCGACGGCCGCAGCGAGGTCAGCTCGTCCATGACCGGATCGAGTTCCGGGTCGCCGATCGTCGTATGCCGGATATAGCTGTCGGCCAGCGCGATGTCGAAACGCCGGGCCTCCTCATAGCCGTCGGCATATGCAGACGGACAGGTCAGCATATCCGGCTGCCGCCTGGGTCCGTCGGTTCCAGGTTCCGTGCTGCCTGTTTGCGTTCATAATGTCTCTGGTCTTGCCGCCGCAGGCCATCAACCAACAGCCGCTGCACCTTGTAGTCCGCCGGCACATTGCTGATGTCGGCAGCGATGTCCTTGAGTGCCTGCCGGAAAGCATAGAAAGCCAACTCAACGCGGATGGCGGCGCCCACCGCGCGGCGGACGACGGTTACGTAGCGGGAAAGGCGATCCCGGTTCGGTTGAGGCGCAGACGTCCTGCGCTCGTGGCTGTCCCGGTTCACAGCATCACCGGCGCCCGACGGAGGGACAACTCGGCGGTCGACATACTACCAAGACCGTCTTCGAGGACGGCGAAATCGACACTGACACGCATTGCTCAAGCCATAAGGCACTCAACGATCCCGACCGGAAACGTCTCCCACACAACCATCCCAGCGCGCCCGCCAGCCTGTAAATCCCGCAAAATTGAAGGTGTCCGGGCCGCGCCGGGAGAACGGATGGGGGCGGCGCAGAGCATTGTGGGCAACCGCCCGCCGGAGACGGCCTTCGCCGCCGGCGATTTCGCCACCCGCCCGCTCTATTACGGCCGCCCCTGGTTCCTGCCCCTCATGGTCGGCTGGTACGAGGTCAAGGACCGGGCGGGGCTGTAGCCTCGCGGGCGGACTGTTTCTGCGCCGCGATTGCCTTAGGACATTTTCACCATTATATTTCTGACAAACAACAGGACCGAATCGAGCCATGCGCGGCCTTCCGAAACGGATCATGGATCACGCTTCGGCTCTGCCCGAAGCCGCGCCGATCTGCGCGGGCACCCTCCTTCACCTTGGCAGGCGGGCGGCGGTGGACCAGGCGCTGGCGCGTCTCGCACGCGCCGGGCACCTCATGCGCGTTTGCCAAGGGGTGTACATGCGCCCCGTCGAGACCCGTTTCGGGCGATGCGCCCCGCATATCGGCAAGGCGGTCGGGGCGCTCTCGGCTCTGTGGGGCGAGACCATCGTCCCCTGCGGGGGCTCCGCGGCGAACCGCCTGGGTCTGACCGCCCAGAATCCGGTACGGGAGGTCTACCTGACGTCCGGGCCCAACCGTCGTCTGAAATTCGGCACGACCGCCGTTCAACTGCGCCATGCGCCCCGCTGGCAGCTGCTGGCGCCGCACCGCAAGGCCGGCGACGTCATTCGGGCCCTCGCCTGGCTCGGCCCGCAGGAGACCGACGACAGTCTGGATGCGGTATTGCCTGCGCTGTCCCCGGAAGACCTGGCCGAACTGGCGGGCGCCAGAGCGGTCCTGCCGGCATGGATGGCCGAGGCGGTCAGCGCGCGTCTCGTGCATGGCTGAGACGCGGTTTCACCTCCTGCCGGCCGGGGACCGCCGCGACGCCCTGAGGATCCCCCATCGTCATGCCCGGACTTGTTCCGGGCATCCATTCCCGCCGCCGCGATGGCTCCGTGGGAGATGCCCGGAACAAGTCCGGGCATGACGGGAAAGGGGGACGGTAGCCCGCCGCCCCCGGCGTTCACTGCGAGCCCAGCACCGCGGTCGCCTCGATCTCCACGAGGGCGTCGTCCTCCGCGAGGCCCGACACGACCAGCAGGGTCATCGCCGGGAAGTGGCGGCCCATGACGGCGCGGTAGGCTTCGCCCACCTCTCTCTGCTTCGCCAGGTATTCGCGCCTGTCGGTGACGTACCAGTTGAGGCGGACGATGTTCTCCGCCTTGCCCCCGGCGGCCTCCACGACCGCAACGGTGTTCCGGAGCGCCTGCGCCGCCTGGCCGGTAAAGTCATGGTGTTCGAAGCGCTGCTCGGCGTTCCAGCCGATCTGGCCGGCGACATGGAGCGTGCGGCCCTCGGCGATCATGCCGCTGGAATAGCCCCTGGTGGGCTTCCAGCCCTCGGGATGCACTGCGATGCCCGTCATGGCGGTCCCTCCTTGCCTTTGCGTCAATTATTTCAACTTTATATAATTTATACTTGAAATAAAATCCCGGAAGGCGCAGTCTTGCCGGGCGTTGGCAAGGGAGAGAGGCATGAAGACGGCATGCCTCGGCGGCGGTCCGGCGGGACTGTATTTCGCGATCAGCATGAAGCGGCGCAATCCGGCGCATGAGGTTGTCGTCTTCGAGCGCAACCGGCCCGACGACACATTCGGCTGGGGCGTGGTCCTCTCGGACGAGACGCTCGACAATCTTGCGCAGAACGACCCGGAAAGCGCCGGGGCGATCCGCTCGCATTTCGCCCGGTGGGACGATATCGCCGTCCACTACCGGGGCGTGAAGACGGTCTCCGGCGGGCACGGCTTCTGCGGCATCGGGCGCAGGCGGCTCCTCATGCTGCTGCAGGAGCGCGCGCGGGCGCTCGGGGTCGGGCTCCGGTTCGAAACCGAGATCGACGACATTGCGGCGCTGATGGCCGAATACGATCTCGTCGTGGCGGCGGACGGGGTCAACTCGAAGGCGCGCGCCGCCTTCGCCGATGTCTTCCGGCCCGAGATCGACGTGCGCGCCTGCAAATTCGTCTGGCTCGGCACGCGCCAGAAGTTCGACGACGCCTTCACCTTCCTGTTCGAGAAGACCGGCAAAGGCTGGATGTGGGCGCACGCCTACCAGTTCGACGAGGACACCGCGACCTTCATCGTCGAATGCTCGGAGGAGACCTGGTCCGCCCGGGGCTTCGACGGGATGACGCAGGACGAAAGCATCGGCGTCTGCGAGAGGGTCTTCGGGAAGTATCTGGGCGGGAACCGGCTGGTCTCCAATGCGCGCCATCTGCGCGGCTCGGCCTGGCTCAACTTCAACCGGGTGCTCTGCGAGCGCTGGAGCCACGGGAACCTGGCGCTGCTGGGCGACGCCGCCGCCACCGCGCATTTCTCCATCGGCTCCGGCACCAAGCTCGCCTTCGAGAGCGCAATCCTGCTGGCGGAGCTGGTGAACGCGGAGCCGGACCTTGCGCAGGCCTTCGCCCGCTACGAGGAGGAGCGGCGGCTGGAAGTGCTGAGGCTCCAGTCGGCGGCGCGCAACTCGACCGAGTGGTTCGAGGACCTCGAACGCTATCTCCACCTGGACCCGGTCCAGTTCAACTATGCGCTGCTGACGCGCAGCCAGCGCATCGGCCACGAGAACCTGCGCCTTCGCGACGGCAAGTGGCTGAAGGCGGCGGAGACCTGGTTCCAGAGGCAGGCCGGCTCCAACGCCCGCCGCGCGCCCATGTTCGCGCCGTTCAAGCTCAGGGATATGACGCTCGCGAACCGCGTGGCCGTCTCCCCGATGGCGCAGTACAAGGCCGTCGGCGGGCTGCCGACGGACTGGCATTTCGCGCATTACGCCGAGCGGGCGAAGGGGGGCGCCGGCCTGGTCACGGTCGAGATGACCTGCGTCAGCCCCGAAGGACGGATCACGCCCGGCTGCACCGGCCTCTATGCGCCGGAGCACGAGGCGGCCTGGCGCCGGCTCACGGCTTTCGCCCATGCCGAGACGCAGGCCCGGATCTGCTGCCAGATCGGCCATTCGGGCCGCAAGGGCTCGACGCAACTCGGCTGGGAGGAGATGGACGCGCCGCTGGCGCACGGCAACTGGCCGCTCATTTCCGCCTCGGCGATTCCCTGGTCGCCCCGCAATGCGGTGCCCCGCGCCATGAACCGGGCCGACATGGACGAGGTGCGGGACCAATTCGCGGCCGCCGCCGCGATGGCGGACCGCGCCGGCTTCGACATGATCGAGCTGCACGCCGCCCACGGCTATCTCATTTCCTCCTTCATCTCGCCGCTGTCGAACGAGCGCAGGGACGCCCATGGCGGGACGCTGGAGAACCGGATGCGCTATCCGCTGGAGGTCTTCTCCGCCATGCGCGCCGTCTGGCCGGCCGAAAAGCCGATGTCCGTCCGGATTTCCGCGAATGACTGGGTGGGCGAGCGCGGCGTCACGCCGGAGGAGGCGGTCGCGGTGGCGGCCATGTTCGCCGCCGCCGGCGTCGATATCGTCAATGTCTCCGCCGGGCAGACCTCGACGGAAGCCGAGCCGGTGTACGGGCGCATGTTCCAGACGCCCTTCTCGGACCGCATCCGCAACGAGACCGGCGCGCCGACCATGGCGGTCGGCAACATCTACGCCCCGGACCATGTGAACACGATCCTGCTTGCCGGCCGCGCGGATATCGTCTGCCTGGCCCGGCCGCATCTCGCCGACCCGTACTGGACGCTGCACGCCGCCGCCGCCCTTGGCGACGAGATGGCGGAATGGCCGGCACCCTACCTCGCGGGGCGGGACCAGCTGCGCCGCCTCGCCGGGCGCGGCGAAGGCATGGGAATGCGCGTATGACGAACGGGACCGGCAACGAGCCGCTTGCCGGCAGGAGCGCGGTCGTAACCGGCGGCGGCTCCGGCGTCGGCGCGGCGATGGCGCTCGCCTTCGCGAATGCCGGCGCCGGGGTCCGCATCGCGGGGCGGCGGACGGACGCGCTCAAGGCTGTCGCCGCGCGCCATGAGCGGATCGCCTGGACGGCGGCGGACGTGACCGACGAAGACTCGGTCGAGGCGCTGTTCGAGCGGGCCGGACCCGTCGATATCGTCGTCGCCAATGCAGGCGGGGCCGAGAGCGCGCCCTTCGTCCGGACCGGGTGCGACCTCTGGGACCGCATGATCGCACTGAACCTGACGGGCGTGTTCCTGACGCTGAGGGCCGGCCTCAAGGCGATGCGCGACCCCGCATGGGGGCGGCTCATCGCCGTTTCATCGACCGCCGGGCTCAAGGGCTATCCCTATGTCTCGGCCTACACCGCGGCCAAGCACGGCGTGGTCGGGCTGACCCGCGCGCTTGCCCTGGAGGTTGCCCGGACGGGCGTCACCGTGAACGCGCTGTGCCCGGGCTTCCTCGACACGGAGATGACCGAACGCAGCATCGCGACGATTGCGGAGGCGACCGGCATGACCCCCGAGGACGCCCGCGCGCGCCTTGCCGCGTCCAATCCCCAGCAGCGCCTGATCGACCCGGAGGAGGTCGCCGCGGCGGCGCTCTGGCTCTGCCGGGACGGGACGGCCGCGGTCAACGGCCAGGCGATCGCGCTTTCGGGAGGCGAGATATGAGCGGCGGCCTCAGCAAGCAGCGGCTGCGGCTCTGGGTGAACCTGCTGCGCACCACGCGGCTGATCGAGGCGGACCTGCGCGAGGAGATGCGGACAGCCTACCGCACCACGCTGCCCCGCTTCGACGTCCTCTCCGCGCTCGAACGGCACGCCGCCGGCCTCCTGATGGGCGAGCTGTCGCGCCATCTCATGGTCTCGAACGGCAATGTCACCGGGATCGTCGAACGGCTGGTGGCGGACGGGCTGGTGGAGCGCCTGGCGGTGGAAGGCGACCGCCGCGCCATCCTCGTCCGGCTGACGCAGGCGGGCGCCGCCGCCTTCGCCGCCATGGCCGCGCAGCACGAGAACTGGATCGACCGGCGGCTTGAGGCGGTAGGCCGCGACGAGGCGCAGACCGTGATCGACAGCCTCTCGCGCATCCGCGAGGACCGGCCATGAGCGCCGCCAGCCCCCATCTCGGCCCGAGCGGCCACCAGGATACCTTCTCGCGCGACCGGCTTCCGCCCTTCGACCGGTGGCCGGACCTGAAGACGGAGGGGCTCGACTATGCCGACCGGCTCAACGCGGCCGTCGAGCTTACCGACCGGATGGTCGAGCGGGGGTTCGGCGACAGCATCGCGCTGATCGGCAACGGGCGCCGGCGCACCTACAAGGAGCTCTCCGACTGGACCAACCGGCTCGCGCGCGCCCTTGTCGAGGATTTCGGCCTGAAGTCGGGGGAGCGCGTGCTGATCCGTTCGGCCAACAACCCGGCCATGGTCGCCTGCTGGCTGGCGGCGACCAAGGCGGGCGCGGTCGCGGTCAACACCATGCCGCTGCTGCGCGCGGCCGAACTCGGGCAGATCGTGGACAAGTGCGAGCTCAGCCTTGCGCTCTGCGACACGCGGCTGATGGACGAGCTCGCGCTCGCGGCCAAGGAGAGCCGGTTCCTGCGCCAGGTGGTCGGCTTCGACGGCACCGCCAACCACGATGCGGAACTCGACCGGGCCGCGCTCGACAAGCCGGTGACCTTCGAGGCCGCGCCGACCGGGCGGGACGACGTGGCCCTGCTCGGCTTCACCTCCGGCACCACCGGCGCGCCCAAGGCGACGATGCACTTCCACCGCGACCTGCTGGCGGTTGCCGACGGCTATGCGCGCGAGGTGCTGGACGTGACCCCGGCGGACATCTTCGTCGGCTCGCCGCCGCTCGCCTTCACCTTCGGGCTGGGCGGGCTGGCGATCTTCCCGCTCAGGTTCGGCGCGGCGGCCGCGCTGCTCGAAACCGCCTCGCCGCCGAACCTGATCGAGCTCATCCAGCAATACCGGGCGACCATCTGCTTCACGGCGCCGACCGCCTACCGCGTGATGCTGCGCGAGATGGACCGGGGCGCGGACCTCTCCTCGCTGCGCTGCGCGGTATCGGCCGGCGAGACGCTGCCCGCGCCCGTCTTCGAGGAGTGGGTCGAGAAGACCGGCAAGCCGATCCTGGACGGCATCGGCGCGACCGAACTGCTGCACATCTTCATCTCCAACCGGCTGGACGACGCCCGGCCCGGCTGCACCGGCCGGCCCGTCACCGGCTATGAGGCGAAGGTCGTGGACGGCGGTTTCCGGGAACTGCCGAGGGGCGAGCCGGGGCGCCTCGCGGTGCGCGGGCCGACGGGCTGCCGCTATCTCGCCGACGACCGCCAGCGGGACTATGTCGTCGACGGCTGGAACGTCACGGGCGACCGGTTCGTCCAGGACGGGGACGGGTATTTCAGCTTCGTCGCCCGCAATGACGACATGATCGTCTCCTCCGGCTACAACATCGCCGGCCCCGAGGTGGAGGCCGTACTGCTCGCGCACGGGCAGGTGCTGGAATGCGCCGTCGTGGCGGCCCCGGACCCCGAGCGCGGCCGGATCGTCCAGGCGCATGTCGTGCTGGCGGAGGGCGCCGAGCCGGACGAGGCCACGGCCCGCTGCCTGCAAGAGCACGTCAAGGCGGCGATCGCCCCCTACAAATATCCCCGCTCCATCGTCTTCACGGACGCCCTGCCGAAGACCGCCACCGGCAAGATCCAGCGCTTCCGCCTGCGCCCGCCGGTCAGACCTCCTGCGCCTTGAGGCCGCGCTGGACGGCGGGGCGCGCGGTCATGATGTCGAACCAGCGCTTCACATTCGGGAAGCGGTCGAAGTCGAGGTCGATCCACTCATGGCGGCAGGCCCAGGGATAGACGGCGATGTCGGCGATGGAATAGTCGTCGCAGAGGAAGTCGCGGCCCTCCAGCCGCCGGTCCATCACGCCGTAGAGCCGGTAGGTCTCCTGGGTGTAGCGCTCGATGCCGTAGGGCACCTCGACCTTGGCGGCGCGGCGGAAATGGTGCGCCTGGCCCTGCATCGGCCCGACGCCGCCCATCTGCCACATCAGCCATTGCAGCACTTCGAGGCGCCGGCGCGGCTCCGTCGGCCAGAGCGCGCTGCCGGTCTTCTCGGCGAGGTAGATCAGGATGGCGCCGCTCTCGAACAGCGAGATCGGCCCGCCGCCCGGCCCGTCAGGGTCGACGATCGCCGGGATGCGGTTGTTGGGGCTGATCTTCAGGAAGTCGGGATGGAACTGCTCGTCCTTGCCGATATTGACCGGGTGCCACTGGTAGTCCAGCCCCAGCTCCTCCAGCATGATCGAGATCTTGCGCCCGTTGGACGTGTTCCAGCTATGGAGATGAATCATTCGGGCCGGTCTCCTCGGCTTTTGTCGTGATGGTGTTCATTGTCGGGCGCCCACCCGGACACGTTTGAGGCGCACGGCAGACCGGCGCTTCAGCTTCCCGTCGGCCGGATCGACCTCGATTCCCGCGGACGCCAATGCTGTCAGGCCGAGCGAAGGTTCTGCGTCGGACTCGCCGTAAAGGACGGTTGCGCCGACCGTTTCTCCCATGACCTCGATATCCGCAACCGTTGCGTCGAGAATGTTTGTTCCGCAAATACGCTGGCCCTTGGGCTTCAGCCCGATGGTATCGAGACGCGCCCTGGGTACGACCGAATTCATGTTTGCCGTATCCGCAAGGAACAGACCTTCCCAAAGCCGTTCCGGGTCGGCCGGATTGCGGACGATTGCTGCCACACGCACCTGACCCACCTTTCTGCGGACCCCATTCCGACCGATGCCGGCGAAACTTACCCGCCCGCCGGGCCGTTGGCGAGCAGGGCGTCGATGCGCTCGGGCGCGAGGCCCGTGCCGCGGACGGAGGCGGTGATGGCGTCCCAGGCGTCGCCGGAAAGCGGCAGGCCGTTGGCGCGGCGCTCGGCGGCGGTGATGCGCTCCGGGTCGCCCGGCGCCAGCACCGGCGCGTCCGGGTCGGCGGGCGTGGCGGAGAGCAGCCACTCGACATAGTCCTCGACCGCGCGCGCAAACGCCTCGCCCGGGCCGAAGGCGTCCGGCCGGGCGTAGAGCGAGAACATGCCGTTGGCGAAGGGCTTGTCCGTCGGCCCGCAGACGCCGTTGCCGGTGAGCGCGCCGCCCAGGAGCTCGCACATCAGCGCCAGGCCCGAGCCCTTGTGCTCGCCCATCGCGCGGATGGCGCCCTTGCCGTCGCGGAACTGCGGCGGCGCGTCCGGCCCGGCGGAGCCGTAGAGCGCGGCGGGGTCGTTCGTCCGCTGCCCCTCGCCGTCGATCAGCGCGTCATCCGGCACCGGCTTGCCGCCCTTGGCCGCGACCAGCACCTTGCCTTCCGCGACCACGGAGGTGGCGAAATCGAGCACCAGCGGCTCGCGGCCCTCGCGCGGCACGGCCACGCAGAAGGGCGCGGTGGAGAACCGCCGCTCGCGCGCGCCGTAAGGGGCGACCAGGATGCTGCCGCGCGCATTCACGAAATGGACCGAGACCAGCCCTTCTTCGGCGGCCATGGCGGCCCATTCGCCGATGCGCCCCAAATGGCCGGTATTGCGCAGCGCCACCACGCCGACGCCGCCCGCCCGCGCCTTCCCGATGCCGCAGCGCACGGCCTGCGGGCCGATGGTCTGGCCGAAGCCGAGGCATCCGTCGAGCACCGCCATCGCGCCCGTGTCCGAGACGACCTCCACCTCCCGGTCCGCCACGACGCGCCCGTCGCGCAGCATGTCCAGGTAGCGCGGCACGCGCACGATGCCGTGGCTGTCATGGCCGGCGAGGTTGGCCGACACCAGCGAGACGGCGATGCGCGCGCCCTCGGCATCGGAACAGCCCGCCGCAGCGAAGGCTTCGCCGATCAGGGATTCGGCGGTTTCGACCGGTATGCGGGGCACCGGGGTCTCCTCAGAGTGTCGGGAACAGCACTCCGAAGACGATACCGGAGAGGACCGCGCCGGCAAATCCGAGTCCGACATAGGCCGCGAAGACAGGACGCCGCACCAGCGCATAGACGGCCGTCATGGCCGGGATGCAGCTCACCGCGCCCGCCACCATGAACGCCATGCCGGCGCCGTTGGTCATGCCCTGCTCGATGAGGCCTGCGACCAGCGCCGGGGCGGCATAGCCGTTCAGATAGGCGGGCGCGCCCACCAGCGCCGCGATGACGATCGGCATCAGGCCCTCGCCGCCGACGGCGCCCGCAATCGCCTCCGCCGGCAGCCATGCCAGCATCAGGCTCTCCAGCAGGTAGGCGAGCGTCAGCCATTTGAGCAGGAAGAGCGCATTCTCCTTCGTCTCGCCGGCGAAGACCCGCCGGCGGTCCGCATGGCCCCAGAAGCGCCACTCCGGCGCGCCCCCGAAGGCGCTCGGCGCGCCGCAGCACCCGCCGGCCTCGCGCGGCTTCACGGGATTGGCGAAGAAGCCCGCGCCTACCGCCGCCTGCATGGCGAAGCCGCCCATCAGGCCGACGCCGACCGCCGCGGCCGTCTTGCCGATGGCGAACGGCCAGCCGAGCGCGCCCGCGGTGATGAGGAAGGCGGCCGGGTCGATCAGCGGCGAGGACAGCCAGAACGCCATCACCGCCGAGACCGGCGTGCCCAGCGCCAGCAGCGCGGCGATGAACGGAATCACCTCGCAGGAGCAGAAGGGCGCCAGGCCCCCGACCAGCGCCGCCAGCACGATCATCCGCGTTTCGCGCCCGACGAAGGCCCGCGCCACCAGCGCATCGGCCCCCGTCGCCTTCAGCAGCGACACCGCGAGCACGGCAAACGCGATGAAGGGCAGGGTCTGCAGGAGCGCGCCCAGGGTGAAGGAGACGGACGGGCGGAACTGCGCGGGATCGAGCAGCGCCACCGCGGCCAGGATGGCGAGCACGGCCAGCCAGACGCGGCCGACCCTGGGCCATTCGAGGCGTTGCAGCGCTGCGGCAAGGGCGGTCATCGAGGCTGCTCCATATTTCGATATTTCTAACTAAATCGAAATATGCCGATGTCCCGGAGGCTTGTCAACCTCGTCCGCGCAACATTCCTTCAGCAGGAAACCCAGCGTTTCGTTCATCGCCTCGGCATTGGCGCGGCAGATGAGCGTGGTGCCGCGCCGCTCCCGGCTCATCAGGCCGCAATCGACCAGCCGGCGCAGATGGTGCGAGAGCGTGGACCGGGGCACGCCCGTGCGCTCGTGAATCTCGTTGACGGCAAGCCCCCCCTCGCCCGCCCGCACCACATGGCGGAACACGGCAAGCCGCGTCTCGTTGCCGAGCACTTCCAGGCGGACGGCGATTTCACCAAGCGTCATGGGCGCGCAGTATAGACGGAAAACCGGCGGCGCTGCGTCGTGACCGGGACGCGCCCGCCGGGCCGGGCGCCGGTCAGGCGAAGCGGCAGGCGTCGTCGAAATCGAGCCTCGGATGGCGCGGGAAGAGCACCGATTCGTCGCCGTGGCCGATATTGCAGAGGAAGTTCGCCTTGACGCTCGTGCCGGAAAAGAAGGCGGCGGTCGCCTTGTCCTTGTCGAAGCCGGACATGGCGCCGATGTCGAAGCCGAGCGAGCGGGCGGCGATCATGAAATAGGCGCCCTGCAAGGTGGCGTTGCGGAAGCCGGCCTCCTCCGCCGCCACCGGGTCGTCCCGGTAGAGGTTGGCCATGAAGTCGTCATGCGGGAAGAGGTAGTCCATGCGCTCGAAGAAGCGCACATCGTAGCCGATCACCGCCGTTGCCGGCGCGGCCATGGTCTTCTCCAGATTGCCGGAGGAGAGCGCCGGGGCGAGCTTTTCCTTGGCCTCGCGGGAGCGCACGAAGACGAAGCGGGCCGGGCTCATGTTGGCGCTGGTCGGCCCCCACTTCATCAGCTCGTAGATGCGGCGGATATCGTCGTCGGTCACCGGGCGGTCGCGCCAGGCATTGTGGGTGCGGGCCTTGCGGAAAATCAGGTCGAGGGCGGCATCGTCGAGCATCGGCTCTCGCTCCGTCTGCGGAAGGCGCTAAACTCCCGGCTCCCGTCCCCGCCGTCAAGGAAAGCCGTAACGCATGCGCGCCGCCGTCTGCTCCGCCTGGGGCGAGGTCGAGAGCCTCGCAGTCCGCGACATTCCGGAGCCCGCGCCCGGCGAGGGCGAGGTCGCGATCCGGGTCGCCGCCGCCGGCGTCAATTTCGCCGACGCGATCATGGTCGCAGGCAACTACCAGACGCGCCCCGCGCACCCGTTCGCGCCGGGGCTGGAGGTCGCGGGCGAGGTCGCTGCGCTCGGCCCCGGCTGCGAGCGGCTGGCCGTGGGCGACCGGGTCATGGCGATCCTCTGGTGGGGCGGCTATGCCGAAACCGCGATTGCGAAGGAGACGGAAGCCTTCCCCGTGCCGGAGGGCATGACGGACATCGAGGCCGCCGCCTTCCCGACCGCCTGGGTCTCATCCCATGTCGCGATTCGCTGGCAGGCGGACCTCAAGGCGGGCGAGACCATGCTGGTGCTGGGCGCGGCGGGCGGCGTGGGGCTGTCTGCGGTGGAATGCGGCAAGGCGCTCGGCGCAAGGGTGATCGCGGCGGCGAGCAGCCCGGAGCGCCTGGCGCTCGCCGCCCGGCACGGCGCGGACGAGGGCATCGACTACGGCGCGGAGAGCCTGAAGGCGCGCGTCGCGGAGCTGACGGACGGGCGGGGCGTCGATGTCGTCTATGACCCGGTCGGCGGCCCGCTGTTCGACGAGGCGCTCTCCTCGCTCGCCTGGGGCGGGCGCATCCTGCTGATCGGCTTCGTCGCGGGCGTGCCGCGCATCCCGGCCAACCGCCTGCTGGTCAAGCACCGCTCGGCGATGGGCTCCTCCATGCGCTATTTCCGCCGCGAGCGCCCGGACCTGCTGCTGCGCAGCATGGAGGAGCTGGCCTCGTGGTACCGGGAGGGGAAGGTCGCGCCGCGCGTGACCGAGACCTGGAGCCTGGAGGACGTGCCGAAAGCGATCCGCCGCCTGACGGAGCGGCAGGCTACCGGCAAGGTGGTCGTGACGATCTGAGCGGGATGCCTCATGCCAACGGTCGTTGACCGGCCCCCGTGCCCGGACGCCCCCGGATCGGGGTCCGGGGCAGACCCCCTTCGTCATGCCCGGACTTGTTCCACTGCTGTCCGGTTTAGCCATTGGGCGAAGCCGAGCGGGGGTTTTGGACGCGCGCAACGGCTCCTGTCCCCTCGCTTTCCACCGTGCCTGAATGCGCTCCTTCCGTCATGCCCGGACTTGTTCCGGGCATCCCCTTCCACCGCTTCCTCCGCACGGCCGCATGGATGCCCGGAACAAGTCCGGGCATGACGAGGAGAGGCATGACAGGGAGAAGGCATGGAGGGAAAAGGGTCGGGGCGCCGGGCGTCGATCCAGGCCTCGTTTCTACCGGCGTTCGGTGAAAAATCTCCGATAGTTTCATTTTTGTTCCCGTATGGGCTTGACATTTGGCGGTATGGTGTAGAATGAAAGTAGAGAGAGGCGGCTCCCCGGGGGCCGCCTTTCGGCTTTTCTGCGCAGGAGAGCGGCTGGGGCCGCGAAAAAAGACCCCGGCGGGAACGGACGGGCGAGGTGCGTCCGGCGTCTCGCGCGCGCAATCAGGTGCGCGAACCGCGCCGGCGCCGACGCCCGCCCGCGCCCGCGCGCCCCCGCCGCCGCGATACGCGCGAAACAGGGCCGCTCCGGCGCCGGGCCGGCCCGAACGAAGACGAATGCGAGCCAGGGAAAGGAGCCGCACACCATGCCCATCATCGACCCGACCGTCGCGCTGTCCACACGCCAGGAGGCCTTCTGCCGCCACTATGCCGTCTCCGGCAATGCCGCAGACGCCGCAAGGCAGGCCGGCTACTC
>JAJDVH010000149.1 GCA_022826185.1 Alphaproteobacteria bacterium | reverse complement strand
GAAGAGGACGCTATGACAGGCATACGAAACGAGCCCAGCCGAAAAAGGACATCTGGCTGCGACCGCTCCGCAAGGACTGGAAGCGGACGCTCAATCGCTGAATCCATCACCCTCATCACCGCGTGACCGAACGCTTTCCCCAGAATCACCAAGAGAACCGTCGACGCCCTCGCCCCCGCCGAACGCGAGAGGGTCGTTTGGGACGACGACATCAAGGGCTTCGGCGTTCGCGTCCATCCCACCGGCCGAAAGGTCTACATCGTCAAGTACCGCCATGAGGGCCGCGCCGTCAAAGCCACCATCGGGCCGCATGGCCCCATCACCCCGGCGGCCGCCAGGGCGCGCGCCGCGGAGATCGTCACCCTCGCCAGGACCGGGCGCGATCTCGAAGGCAAGATGCCGCGCAAGTCTGGCGGTCCCACCATGGCCGACCTCGCCAAGCGTTTCATGGACGACTACGCCCCCGACCATCTCAAGCCCAGCACCGCCAGGCTCTACCGCAAGATCCTCGACAAGCGCATCCTGCCCCGGTTCGGCAAGCGCCGGGTGGCTGATATCGGCCGGGCGGACGCCGCCGCCCTCCATCACGAGATGCGCGCCGTGCCCGGCCACGCCAACCGCACCCTCGGCGTCCTCTCCCGGATGCTGACCATGGCTGAGGTCTGGGAGATGCGCCCCGAGGGCGTTAATCCGTGCCGGTTCGTCAGGAAGTATCCCGAGCGCAAGCGCGAGCGGTTCCTGTCCGACGACGAGTACCGCCGCCTCGGCGCCGCGCTGCGCGACGCGGAGCGCGAGGGCTTCGCCTCGCCCGAGGCGGTCGCCGCGATCCGGCTGCTGATGCTGACCGGATGCCGCAGCGGCGAAATCCTCTCCCTTCGGTGGGAGCATGTCGATCTCGACCGGGGCGAGTTGCGGCTCCCCGATTCGAAGACCGGCGCGAAGATCGTGCATCTGGGCGAGCCCGCCGTCGCGGTGCTGCGCGGCATACAACGCTCGGAGGACAGTCCCTGGGTGCTTCCGGGCCAGAAGCCGGGCGCCCATCTCGCCTTCCTGCACGGCCCGTGGTACCGCATCCTGGAGCGCTCCGGCATCGAGAATCTCCGTATCCACGATTTGCGACACAGCTTCGCCAGCGGCGGCCTGCTGGTCGGCGAGGGCCTGCCGATGATCGGCAAGCTGCTCGGTCACAACAAGGTCCAGACCACCGCCCGCTACGCCCATCTCGCCAACGATCCGGTCAAGTCCGCCGCCAACAGGATCGCGACCAGGATCGCCGATGTCGCGGGGTGATGCCCTTTGACATCCCGGCACCATCTATTCAATCCGGCCATGAATGTGACCTTCGGCCTTTCCCACCGAGTGCGATGCGCTATCGCCAACTCTTATGGAATACTGCATGCGCACTCAATGAGATGGCCCGCTGCGATATTGTTTCGCAAGCTGGAGATGCAGATGGAGATGGTCTGAGCGCAAAATGATATTCGCAATAATTTCTTGCATAATAAAAAACGCATGATATTATGGCACTGGAGGCTACGTGATGCAGCCACGTCTGGGAAAACGGATTCGGGCGTTGCGGGAGGCGAGGAAGCTCTCCCAGGACGACGTTGCCTGCATCTTCGGGTTCAGGGACCGGCAGACAGTCTCCGCCATCGAGACCGGTGTCAGGCGCATGACGGCGGAGGAACTCGTGGTCGCAGTCGAAGAGTTGGGGGCTCCGCTCGATTACTTCACCGACCCTTTCCTTCTGGTGGGCGAAGGGCGCTTCTCGTGGCGGCAGGACGGAGTCGATGCCGAGCGGCTGGAAGCTTACGAACGGAAAGCCGGACAATGGATCGGGGCATACCGCCATCTGGCGGCGCAGGTCGGATGCCCGAGCCCGCTGCTGCGCCGGTCGCTTGCCCTTGCTTCCGACGCCTCGCCGCAGGATGTCATACGAGCCGGGGAGAGGTTCGCCGACGAGTTCGAGCTGGGCGAGGCGCCCGGAGCCCGTCTGGCCGAGGCGATGGAACGGGAACTCCACATCCTGGTGCTCATGGTGGACGCGGAGCCGGGCATTTCCGGCGCGGCCTGCCGCCTGCCCGAGTTGGACGCCGTGCTGATTGCGCGCCACGAGCTTCCGGGGCGCCGGCATTTCGACCTCGCCCATGAGTTGTTCCATATCCTGACCTGGGACACGATGCCGCCCGAGCATTCCGAAGCGTCGCGGGAGACCGGTGGCAAGCGTGTCGAGCGGCTCGCCAACAAATTCGCCGCGGCGTTGCTGATGCCGGCAGACCGGCTGGAGCCGTTCGGCCGCTGGGCCGGCCTTGCCGGCGAACCCCTGATCGCGCGGCTCAACTCTGCCGCCAATGAGTTGCAGGTGAGCGCCTCGGCGCTGCGGTGGCGCCTGGTCGGACTCGGCGAGTTGGACCAGGCGACGGCGCAGGGCATTCCCGAGGCCGCCTTGCACAAGAACGGCGGCAAGACCGCAGAAGACGTTCCTCCTGTCCGGTTCTCGCGGCGGTTCGTCGAGGTAGTCGGACAGGCTTTGGAGCAGGGCTGCCTTTCCTTGCAGCGAGCCGTCGACCTGCTGGCTCTGCCGGTCGGGGAGCTTGAAGAATTGTTTGCGGCGCATGGCGTCGCATTTCCACGCAGTCCGGGTGGGATATGAAACCGTTTGCCGCAGGGCTCGTTCAACCGGAATGGGCGGAACCGCGAGCGCCATACCGACAGGGTCGGGTCGCCGAACTGGCCGCCCGGACTTAACAACAGGAGAAAATCATGCCGTTTCCCATCATCGTTCCACTTGCCGCCGCGGCCGCAGCCGGGACCATCGGTTTCCTTGTAGGCCGGGAGATGGCCTCGGCGTCCGAAGATGACGACGAGACGATCTTCGCCCCCGACCCGGACGACGGCCCGACCGACCATGGTGAGGAAGACGCTTCCGCAACAACAAGCATGAGCGAAGCCGAGGCGCTTGAGATCCTGGAACTGGCGCCGGGCGCCACGCCGGACGCCATCAGGGAGGCCCACCGCCGCCTTATTCGGCATCTTCATCCCGATCAGGGCGGATCGGGCTACCTGGCTGGACTGGTCAACCGTGCGAAGGACGTGCTGCTCGCCTAACTGGCCCGGCCAGGATGGTCCACTTTCGCCGCCCTGCCCATTCTTGCCGCTGGGGGCGCAGTGATTCTTTGTCCCCGCTTGTTGACCATGGGGGGGGAGGGGTAGGATTCACCTCTTGAGGGGTCGGATCGAGAGGGAACGAATAGGATGCGGGAAGCGTTTCCCTGCACGGCCTGCGGTGCCTGCTGCCGCAGCCTCGACGGTTCGCCGCTATTGGCAGCGTTGGACCGCGGTGACGGCGTATGCCGCCATTTGGACGAGGAGACGAACCTCTGCCGCATCTATGACGAGCGGCCCGAAATATGCCGGGTGGAGGACATGCACCGGCATTTCGCAGACCGTTTTTCCTGGCCGGAATACGTGGCACTGAACCTGCGGGCCTGCGCCGAACTGCACACCCGCGTCTATTGAGAGGAAGAGGACAGCCCATGTTCGTGCAGAACCTGAACGAACGCCAACAGGGGGTGCTACTGCATTACGCCGACGAGGTGATGCGGGCGGACCGGCGGATCGACGCGGCGGAACTGATGGCGATGGACATGCTCCGCAACCAGACGGAACCCGGCGTCAAGGCTGAGGATGTCCCGGTCGAGGCGCTTCCCGGCCTGTTCGAGGATCGGCTGAGCCGCGTGTCCTTCCTGCTGGAGCTTATCGGCATGGGCTACGCCAACGAGGATTTCGACCCGACACAATCGGAGCTTGTGAACCATATCGCCAGGGTGTTCGCCTTCCAGCAAGACGGCGTGATCGAAGCCATCGAGAAGTGGGTGCAAGACGAACTGGCCCTGATGAAACAAGCGCAACAGTTGATGGAGGGCTGAGGGATGCCGCTACCACCGGTACTTCTTGTAGGCGTCGCCGGCGGCGTCGGATACGCGGTTTTGCGTCGCATAAACAAAGATAAGCTCAATGAAAGGCTGACAAACGAGCTCCGTGAATGGCGCAAGTTTCGTGAGCAATTGGTGCCCGGTCGATCCGACAAAGCGCCCGGCCCAGATCGCGCATCCGTTTTTCGTAAAAATTCTGCTGTTTCAACTTCCTCCCCCAGGCTGGAAATACAGAACGAAACCGGAGAATTGGCCCTATCGATTTCTGAAATTGCCGATCCGCGACCGCAAAGGTGGACGAGCGTAAATGAATCCGACAACGACTCCATTTCCAGGCTGAACCCACTTTTGTCGGCTGTTCCCCTCGCAGCAATTGGTGAGAACATAGCTACCACCAAATACATGGTGGTGCAATGCACAGGTGCTCTTACGAAAGCGGTGGATGGCGAAGGGTTACGTGCCATTGTTCGAGATGGAAAAAAGATTCTAGAGCAGGCGCGATTGTTTTCTCCAGAACAGCTTACGCGTATTGTTACGGTAGGGGCCGTCTGGCAAATTGCGTCAATTGTCGTAGCGCAAAAGCATTTGCATGACATAAACGAAAAGCTGCAAGTTATTGGTCGTAAAGTTGAAGAGATACACAAATTTCAGAAGAATGAAAGAATATCAAAAATATTGACATGCAGGAAGTATTTCCAACAAATTTATGAGGACATAAAGCAGGAGAACTTGTCGACTAATACTCAAATCTCTATTGAATTGCAATGTGTAAAAATGCAAGAGATTGAGGAGCAGTTATGTCTCGAAATGGAGGGAATAGCAAGGGAAGTTTCGGAAAATCAATTTGGCGAAGATTTCGATGAAATGTTGCAGAATTGGGCGGAGAATATGCAAGAATTAATGGTTTGCATAGAGACAAGAATAGTTGGTTATCGACTTATGGCGATTGGAAGCGAGGATCCAAACTTTGTGGATAATCGCCTCGGTGGAGTTTGGCGCGATATCGAGCGCATCGAAAATGACATTAATCTGCTTACAAATCACATTATCGAAACACTGAGTAAGGAGGCATCGTTTTGGAGCAATTTGGGTAAAGTCGAACAGAGCTTGTCAGTGTTGCAAGATATGCAGATACCCGACAACATTGGAAAGTCACTCAACCATGCGAGAACGGAAGTCGGTGTTGCTCAAAGCATCGTGGAGCAGCGAAAGGCGCCGCAGGAAATATTGCTAAAGGTAAATGGTGGACAGATAGAAGGATTTTCTGTCGTTGAGAACTGAGGATATTTGGGATCGTCGTAGCTAGATTCGTGCCTCCCGTAATCGACCTACACCAGTCAGGCTGCTTCCGTTATCTGCATTGACATCTCTCGAACCCCCGAATCGTCGGCAAGCCATCAATCAGATAGATACTCTGTCGAGAACCGTCAAATTACCCCGGAGTCAATACAGCTATACGTCCATACGTCCACACCGCCTAAAGGTATCACCCATTGACAACCGTTCTGTCAGTCCGTGGTGGGTTAGCAACAAATGGCCCGTTTAGTCGAGGAAGTGATCCATCCGAGAGCAAACTTCGCGTGTTCTACCATCCGATCTCTGGCATCAGTGTCGGATGCCCGGCCTGGGTTACCTAACTGGTGTGGATCCTGCGGAGCGCTTAGAGCACCTACAATGTCGCGTGGTCTTCCGTGACAGAAAATCGAGGCTGGACGACTTGGCAAATTATTACTTATGCAGTCGAAGCTTATCCCAGTTGTCCAAATAGTGCTCAAACGCGCCAAGGCCGTTGGGAATATTCATGGTTCGATTGTTGTCGGCGTGGTCGATTGGTTCTGGGCAATTATCTCGAACTTCCTTTGGCATAAGAATTGGAAACCGGCTTTGGGGGTCGTCCTTGCACAAAAGGACTACAACTATTACGTCGAAGCACTGGGTCTAATCAGATGGAGCATTAGGGTTATCCTTTATTGAGGACCAAGGAATGGTGACGGTGGTACGGCTGCACTGGGGCTCGAGCCGGGCGGGATCTTGTCTGAGCAGAATTCGGACACTGCATTGGTTCGCCGGGACAGCGGGTTCGAGGTTTTTTTCGCCGCCTCGCGCGGCCTGCCGCACCCTCTCGGCGCCAAGGCTACGAACCGCCGGAATTACCATACCGAAAGTGGCTTGCAGGGCCTTCCGCCGTGCCTATCCTTTCTCGCATGAATGGCTCGAAAACAGTCCCGGCCGGCAGCCTCGATAGCCGGTTTCTGCGGGCGGTCGAGGCCTGGTGCGCGCGGCGCGGCATGAGCGCCGGCACGCTCGGCGCCGCCGCGCTCGGCGACCGTGATTTCGTCCCCTCGCTCCGTCGCGGCCGCAGTCCGCGCCTCAGGACCGTGGACAGCGTGCTCGCGGTCATGGGCGAGCCGCCGGCCGGCCCCGCCTTCCTCGGGGAAGTCGAGGCCTTCCTGGCGGTGACGGGGATCAAGCGCTCGCTGCTTGGTCGAGGGGCGGCGGGCAATCCGTCCTTCGTCGCGCAGCTGCGCAAGGGCGTTTCCCCGACGCTGACGACCGTGACGGCCGTGCGCGCCTGGATGGCTTCCTGCGCGAGCGCCGGCGAGTGGCGGGAGATCCGCGCCCGAACCGGCGCGCTCCCGCGCTTCCTGACCGCCGCGCCGCAGCCCTGCCGGAGGCCCCTCGCCCGCTCGGAAAGCGACGGCCCCGGAGAGCGCCGCCCGCCCCGGCGCCGCGGGGGCCCGGGATATGTGAATACCCCCGAGGCGGCGAAGCGGGCGGGCCTGTCCCCGAGGACGCTGGACACCTACCGGTGCATCGGGGCTGGGCCGGCATTCCACCGTTTCGGGGGCTGCGTGCGCTACCGGGAAGACGAGCTGGAAGCATGGGCCGCCGGGCGCGGGCGAGGAGCGGCATGGCGGGCATGATCGCGGGTTTCGGCATTCGCGGGCGCGGGGAGGGCTGACATGTCTGGCGCGCTCTGGCCGCGCCGCATGATCCGGCTGGGGCTACTCGGCGTGGCGGCGATAACGGTGCTGGTCCCCGGCGTCCTGTTGGTGCGCGACACCGCCGGCCACGACTGGTATGCGGCCCGCAGGCTGACCGTCGCGGAAGCCATGCTCGCCGTGGGCTTCAGCAAATACACGACGGTGGTGTATCGCACGGAATACGGCGACACTTGGAAGCTCTCGCGTGGCGTATTGGCGGAGTTCGAGTCGCCGGCGCAGGCGCGACGGCACATCCTGGCGACAATCGGGGACGGCGTCATGCTGGGCGCCGGCGCCGGGGGGACGGTGTTCTGCCTGATGCTGATCGGGGCCGCGGGGCATGGGTGGCAGGGCCGGACCGGGACGGCCCTGGAGCCGGCGGTATATCCTTGGCGGCATCCGTCCGCATCGGGCGAGGCGAGGCGCATTGCGGATTGGGTCCGGCCCGGCCTACGGGCGCGGGTCGCGCCGCTGGCGGTGTCCCCGGCGGAACTCGAACGCCTCCTGGTGCTGCTCGGGCACGGGAGGCGTCCGGGTTTTGTCGATCTCCCGGGGCCGGACGGCGAGGAGCCTGCGGAGGACGCTGGCGGACTGCCGGAGTGTACGGAAACGCCATCCCTGCCGCCGGCGGAGAATGGCGGGCCGGGCAGCGATAGCGCGGTCCCGGCGAACCCGGCCCCCGCCGATCCTCGAAACCGCCCGAACGCGGCTAAGGCGGACAAGCGGACCGGAGACAGAGCGGTTGCTCGCAAGCGGCGCCGCGCGGGGCGCTGGATCTGATGGTCGCCTCGATCGGCGCGGTGGCCGCGCCGTCCCAGGGTGCCAGCTACTACGAACGGGACGGCTACTACGCGAAGGACTCGCCCGAGCACCTTGCGGCGAGCGCCTGGGCGGGCCGGGGTGCGGCAGCGCTGGGCCTCCGGGGTCCGGTCGATCCCGAAACCTTCAGGGCGGTGCTGGAGGGGGAGGTGCCGGACGGCTCGGGGGCGCGGCTCGGCCGCCGCATGGGCGACGGCGAAATCCGCCACCGTCCCGGCCGCGACCTGACCTTCAGCGCGCCGAAATCGGTATCCCTCGCCGCGCTCATCGGCGGCGACGCGCGCATCGTCGGGGCCCACGACCGGGCGGTCGGGCGCGCGCTCGGCTGGTTCGAGAAGAACGCCGCCGAGACCCGCACACAGGACGCCGCGACCGGCCGCATGGTCCGCACCGGGGACCAGAAGACGGTGATCGCCACTTTCCGCCACGAGACTTCCCGGAACCTCGACCCGGCGCTGCACACGCACTCGGTGATCGCCAACATGCTGCTGGGCCGCGACGGCAAGTGGAGGACGATGGCGAACGAGAGCCTGTATGGCTCGAAGATGCTGCTGGGCGCGCTCTACCGCAGCGAGCTTGCAGGCGAACTGGCGAAGCTCGGCTACGGCATTGAGCGCACCCATGCCGACGGGCGTTTCGAGATCGCGGGGGTGGAGCGGCATATCATCGATGCGTTCTCGACGCGCCGCGCCGAGATCGAGGCGGCGATGGAGGGCCGGGGCCTGGGTCCGACGGCGGAGAACCAGCATCTCGCCCGCCGCGCGGCGCTGATGACGCGCGCGGCGAAGCGCGACGTCGACCGCGACGAACTGCGCGGGACCTGGGGCCGGCAGGCCGCCGAACTCGGCCTCGACGCGAAGGCCCTGGTGGCCGAGGCGATGGAACGGGGGCTGGGCGGTGCGGAGAACGCCCTCGGCGGGTCGAAGGAGGCCGGCAAGGACAGCCCGCCCGCGTTACCGCTTCAGGCCGACCTGTTCGAGCATGCGGCGCACACCGGGCCCGCGCAGGAGGCGGTGGACTGGGCGTTGGCTCATCTCTCGGAGCGCGACGCGGTGTTCGCCCGGACCGACCTGCTCGCGGCCGCGCTGGCTTACAGTCCCGGCGCTGCTTCGATCGGAGACATCGAGGCCGCGGTCGCCGGCCTGATGCGCGAGGGCCGCCTGCACGAGGCGCCGGCGCTGGAGGGCGGCGGCGGGCTCGCGACCGACAAGGCGGTGGCCGACGAACGCGAGACGGTCGCGCTGATGCGTAGCGGCGAAGGCCGGGGCAAGGCGCCGATGAAGGGCTGGACGGTCGACCGGCATCTCAGAAAGGGGCCGCTCACGGCCGGGCAGCGGGCGGCGGTGAAGCTCATCCTGTCCGGACGCGACCGCACGGTGGGCGTCCAGGGCTATGCGGGGACGGGCAAGACCAAGATGCTGAACCGCGCTCGCGCGCTTGCGGAGAAGAAGGGCTGGCGCATGGTGGGGCTCGCGCCCTCGGCCTCGGCGGTGCGGACGCTGGCGGCGGAGTCCGGCATCGGGAGTGAGACGCTCCAGCGTTTCCTCGCGCGAAACGCCGGCGTCGCCGAGGGCAGGCTGACGAAGAAGGGCGCGAAGGACATGCGCGCGGCCTTCGCGAGGACCGTGCTGGTGGTCGACGAGGGCTCGCTCGTCTCCACCGTGCAGGCCCGCGATTTGCTCTGGATCGCGCGCGAACTGCGCATCCCGAAGCTGGTGCTGGTCGGCGATGCGAAGCAGCTTGACGCCGTCGATGCCGGCAAACCGTTTGCGCAGTTGCAGCAGGCGGGCATGAAGACCGCAGTGATGGACGAGATCATGCGCCAGCGCGACCCGGACCTGAAGGCCGCCGTCGAGGCGAGTCTTGCCGGCGAGATCGGCAGGGCGTTCGGGAAGCTCGGCTCCAACGTGGCCGAGGTGAAGCCCGACAATATCGCCGGCGCGGTGGCGGCAAGGTGGCTGAAGCTCTCCCGCGACGAGCGCGAGCGCACCGGGGTGATGGCCCCGAGCCACGAGTTGCGGGAGGGCATCAACGACCATATCCGCGAGCGCCTCGTACGCGAGGGCCGCATCGCCGGGCCGGCGCTCGAAACGCAGCGGCTGGTCTCGAAGGGCTATACCAGGGCCGAGAAGGCGCTGGCGTCGAACTACGGGCCCGGCGACGTGGTGGCGTTCCACCGCCCCTACCGGCGCCTCGGGGTCGACAAGGGCGACGAACGACGGGTCGAGCGCGTCGATTACAGCGAAAGAACGGTCCATCTCGAAGGCCCGGACGGCGCGACCGTCGCCTGGAAGCCGTCGGAAATCGGCGGACGGCAGGGCGGAACCGAGGTCTACCGGACCGAAACGGTCGAGCTTCGCGCCGGCGACCGCATCCGCTGGACGCGCAACGATGCCGGCCTCGGGCTGGTCAACAGCGGCGCCGCCGAGGTGCTGAACGTCCGCAGCGGGCGGGTGACGTTCGCACTGGAGGACGGGCGCAGGCTCTCCCTCACCCCGGGCGATCCGCAATTGCGCCATCTCGACCGCGCCTGGGCCTCGACCGTGCATTCCTTCCAGGGGCGCACGGTGGACAATGTCATCGCCGCGATGGAGGCGAACCACCCGCAACTGACCACGGCCAAGGCGTTCTATGTCGAGATTTCCCGCGCGCGCGACCGGGCGGAACTGGTGACCGACGACGCGCAGGCCCTGAAGGAACGGCTGGAAGCGATGACCGGCGAGCGCATCTCCGCGCTCGAAGGCATCGGCGAGAGCGTCCGGCCGGAGCGCGAACGCGGGCGCGGGAAGGACCGGGACGCCTCGCATGAGCGCGAACGGGTGCGCCCGAAGGCGCCCTCGCCGTCGCCGCCGGACCGGGAAATCGAGCCGGAAGCCTCCCGGCAGAAGGTGCCGGAGCCCGAGCCGCCGGCGAAGGCCAAGCGCATCGAGATGGATCTTGGCCTCTGAACGCGTTCCGTCCGATAGCCCGGATTTCTCACCGCGAGCGTCGTCCGGCCAAGTTTAGCAATCGGCTGGGTGTTGTTGGTGGCGGGTTTTGTATTTCGGTTTGAGGGCGCAGGGGTATGGGTTGCGCCTGAGGCGCGGTTCCTGCCGGGGGATGTTTCCTTGTTGTTGACGGGAGGGTTGTGCAGGGGCCTTTGGCTCAGGTCAGCTGCATAATCGTC
>JAJDVH010000124.1 GCA_022826185.1 Alphaproteobacteria bacterium | reverse complement strand
GAAGAGGACGCTATGACAGGCATACGAAACGAGCCCAGCCGAAAAAGGACATCTGGCTGCGACCGCTCCGCAAGGACTGGAAGCGGACGCTCAATCGCTGAATCCATCACCCTCATCACCGCGTGACCGAACGCTTTCCCCGCGAGAAGGAGTATTTCGTCTGGGACGACCAACTCAAAGGATTCGGTGTCCGCGTATACCCCAACGGCGGAAAGCGCTACGTCGCCCAGGCCTTCCGGCGGGGAAAGACCGTCCGCGTCCAGATCGGGCGCTACGAAGCCCTCCCCTTCGAAAAGGCCAAGACGCGGGCCCGCGAGGCCATCGCCGACATGGACGACGGCAAGAACCCGAACAAGGAGAAGGAAACCGCGCGACTGGCGCCCACGGTGGCGCAGTTGGCCGAACGGTTTCTTGCCGAATACGTCCCCCACCACTGCAAGCCGCGCACCCAGGTCGAGTACCGGCATGCCGTCAACCGTTACATCGTCCCGGCGCTGGGACCGATCAAGCTGGCGGCGCTGGCGCGCGACGATGTCGCCGCCTTGCACCACGATATGCGTGACAAGCCCTACCAGGCCAACCGCACGCTCGGCGTGGTTTCGAAGATGATGAACCTGGCCGAGGCCTGGGGCCTCCGGCCGGACCGCTCCAACCCCTGCTACCACATCCGCAAGTACAGGGAGCACAAGCGCGAGCGCTTCTTGACTACCGAAGAGCTTGCGCGGCTGGGCAGGGCCCTCGACGAGGAGGAGCTTCTCGCCCCCGCGGCGGCAACCGCTTTCCGGCTCCTGCTCTACACCGGGGCGCGGCTCTCGGAGATCCAGACCTTGAAATGGGAGTACATCCGGGGCAACCGCATCCATCTTCCGGATTCGAAAACCGGAGCCAAGACCATCCCTCTCAACGGACCCGCGCTCGAGGTCCTCGCCAACGCGAGGCGCATCGACGGCAACCCCTATGTCATTGCCGGCAACGGCGAGGGCATGCATCTGACGGACCTCCAGAAACCCTGGCGGCGGGTGCGCAAGGCGGCCGGGCTCGACGACGTGCGGATCCACGACCTGCGTCACACGTTCGCCTCGGAGGCGGTGATGGCGGGCGAAAGCCTGCCGATGGTGGGAAAAATCCTGGGTCATACCCAGACCCAGACGACCGCACGGTACGCCCACCTCGCCGACGATCCCCTGCAGGGCGCATCCGAGCGCATCGCCACGTCCCTCAAGCAGGCCATGGGCGGGTAGCGCCCCGCGTTCCCGCCACCGGGCGAAAAGCGAATCGGATCGGGACTTGTCCTCCCACCTGCGGGCGCCGACACTCCCGCCTCTGCCTTCGCCGGGCTCTCACTCCTCGGGCAGACTGCGCGGCACGAGTTCGCGCCAGCCGCCCGCGGCCAGCGCCTCCGCCTTCGCGACCCAGCGCCGCACCTGGGAGCGCATCCAGCTGTCGGAGGCCCACACCTTCGCCACGTCCTCCTTCTCCCAGATGTCCTCGGCGATGCCGCGCGGCTTCTTGCCGTCCCGGAGCCCGTCCAGCACCGTCATCAGCCGTTCCATCTCCCTGGCTCCGCCCACCGACCCCGCCCGTTTCGAGGGGCCGGGCGGGCGGCCACACTCCAGAAGTCGAGAATGCGCCGCACCGACTGCTGCAGGCCGAGGCCGAAGGGATACTTGATGAATATCCCGCCGTCTTCGGGGAAGCGCGCGACATCCCGCATCCGGATCTGCACCGCCGCACCGTCATGTTCGACCTTGAGCACCAGGTCGCCGCCGAGCAGGCGGAGCCCCTCGATCGAGCCCTCGTCCCCGACCATCGCGGCCAGCGGCTCCGCGCCCGGCTCCAGCAGGCCTTCCAGCATCGCGTCCTGGCGCCAGAAGCCCGAGGCCGGGCCGTCCGCCCTCCACGGGTCCTCCCAGGCGAGCAGCTCGAACCGCCCGGCCTCCAGGTCGGCCTCCGTCTGGATGCGGATCGGGAACGGCCCCGGCTCCAGCGCATGCGCCGGGCCGCCCGCGCCGTACCTCTTCCAGGCCCGCTCGTAGTCCTCGACCCGCTTGAGGGCCTCCCAGGCCAGGACGCCGTCCCCGGTCTCCGCCACGCCCGCTTCCTTCACCTTGCGGCGCGGCATCACGGCACGCCGGGGGCCGTGTCGGCCCTTGCCCTGGCCCTCGACAGCAACCGCCGCATCCTCGAGCGCATCGCGCTGTCGCCGTGCCAGCAGGCCTCAACCTTCTCCGGGCCGTAGAGTTCGACGGCAATTTCGCGGAGCGGCCTGCCGGCCCGCCAGGCGGCCAGGGCGGCCGCCTCGGCAGGCATTCCGCCCGTCCCTGAAGCAATCATTCCATCTTTTCCCTTCATCGATGCCGCACCCCTTGTCGCTCCGGACGCTCTCTCGCCCCGGGCGGCCGCCGGGTTCGGCGCGTCCCGGAGCCCCTTGCCGGCGCGGAACGCCGCCGTCCGCGATCGCAGCGCCGATCCGCGGCTTGCGGCCGGGCCGCGTCGCGGCCGGCCCCGCCTCACCAACGCGCGACGAGCCGCGCTCCGAGGCTGTGCTCGGGTTGCGCATCGTCGTTCGCCGCCTCGCGCCGCGCCGCCTCCAGGCGCAGCTCGAACGACCCCGCACCCTCATCCACCAGCCGCCAGCCCGCGCCGACGGCGATGCGATGCTCGGCGCCCGCAGCGCCGCCCGCGGCCTCGCGCCGCGTTCCCTCGGCCCCGAACTCGAACGCCAGACCCGCCGGGACCCGCTCGGCGAGGCGCCACCCGAGCCGGAGCTCGCGGCTCGCGCCGGTCAGCCCGAGACCGGCCCGGGGCGTCGCCGTGTAGCGATCTTCGAGCACGGCGAAGCCGTAGCCGATGCGCGCCTCGAAGCGCCGCGCGTCGGGTCCGCCGCCGGGCTCCGCGCCGAGCCCGTCGAGGGTCGTGCGCCCGAGCAGCGCATCCGCACCGCCCGAGGACGGCCCGCCCATCGTCCGGGTGAGGTTGATGGAGAGCCCCCGCCCGGTCCCGGGCGAGGGGTCGAGCGAGAGCGTCCCCGAGACGCCGCGCTCGCGGAACCCCTTCGCCTCGTGGGTCAGCAGCCCGCGGCCCCGGACCTCCGCCGAGAGGCGGCGCCCGGGGTCGCTCCAGGCGAGGCCGCCGCCGATATCCGCCCCGAATCCGGTCTCCGCGTCGCCGCCGTCATGGCGCACCCCGATCTCGACCGAGGGCGTGAGCGTGCCGCCGCCCTTGAAGCGCACCGCCCACGAGCCCTCAAGGCCGAGCCTGAGCCGCGTCACTTCGGCGTCGGCCGCCGCCAGCCCGCGCGTCTTCGCGCTGGTCGTGCGCACCCCCAGCGCGTCGGTCTTGACCGCGAGCTCGGGCCCGCCGCCCTCCGGCGCCTGCAGCAGCGCGCCGCGCAGGCCGACCGCGCCCATCATCAGGCCGAGGCCGGTCCCGAGCGCCGCCCGGCTCTCGCCGTCGGGCCCCTCCGGCGTCAGAGTGAGCGTGCCCTCGCCGTAGCCGGCCACGCCCCACACCGAGACCCGTTCGGAGAGCGCATGGCGGCCCCAGGGGTAGAGGCCGGTCAGCGTCGAGGCGACCGTGCCGCCGCCGGCCTCGGAGCGGTAACCGCCCTCGCCCCGGCTGTGGCCGACGATCAGGCCGAGCGTCGTCCCGCCGGGCCCGGCCCGGCTCCAGTCCGCGCCGATGAGGCCGCTCACCACCTCGCCGTCGAGCGTGAGCCCGCCCTCGCGGCCGTCGAAGCGCGAGACCGCCGACCGGCCCCACAGCGACACCGTGCCGCCCGGCCCGCCTTCGGCCGCGGCGGTGAGCGAGAAGGACGAGCCCAGCATGAGCTCGCGCTCGTCCACCCCCCGCCAGCCCGTCCGTGTCTTCTCCGGATCCGCCTCGCCCCTGAGCCATTCGGCCAGGCTCCTTGCGGCGGCCTCCGCGGCGCGCTCCTCCTCCTCCTTCTTCCGCGCCGCCGCGTCCTCGCGGCCGCCGGCGTCCCCGTCCGCCCCGAACAGCGGCCCGAGGCCGATGCGCTCGCCGGCCAGGCTCGCCTCCGCGCCCGGCTGCCGCGGCGCCCGCATGCGGCCCTCCACCGCATCGAGCACCTGCTCCGCCACCGTGCGCCCGAAGCGCGCGATCCACGCCTGCGGCATCGCATCCGTGTTGCGGATCGTCCCCGTCGCCTCCGCGTCCGCCAGCTTCACCCGCGCGGGCGCGGGGTTGGAGAGCGTGAGGGTCAGGGTCTCCGCGCCCTCGTCATGGGCGTCGTCGAGCACCGCGACCGAGACCGTCTTCTCCGTCTCGCCGGGCGCGAAGCTGAGCGTGCCCGAGGCCGCCGTGTAGTCCGAGCCCGCCGCCGCCGTCCCGTCCGACGTCGCCCAGTCCGCGCTCACCGCCTCGTCCAGCGCGCGCGACAGCGTGACCGCGAATTCCAGCGTCGCGCCGGCGGCCTCCTCGACCTCCGCGTCCGCCACCGACAGCGTCGGCGGTCCCGCGACCGTCAGCGACAGCGGGCCTTCCAGCATGCGGCCCAGCGAGTCGCAGACGCCCGGCGTGCCGGCGCAGTCCGTCGTCGGCACCAGGTCGAGCGTCACCGGCCCGAAGCCCGACGGGCGCACCGTCAGCTTCCAGTTCCTGTCGGCGCCCCGCGAGAGCCTTCGCGCCCTCGCGATCGTCCCGCCGGTGACGGCGAACAGCGAATCGCGCACCGTCGCGTAGCCCGGATTTCTCACCGGGTGTAGGTGCATCGGGGCTCTGCATGTGAGAAAGTACTTCTGCTTCAAAGACTTGTCCTGTTGCAGAGGAGCGCCCCGATGCGTACAGAGTGTAACCTGACCCCGATGCGATTTGCACGC
>JAJDVH010000090.1 GCA_022826185.1 Alphaproteobacteria bacterium | reverse complement strand
GAAGAGGACGCTATGACAGGCATACGAAACGAGCCCAGCCGAAAAAGGACATCTGGCTGCGACCGCTCCGCAAGGACTGGAAGCGGACGCTCAATCGCTGAATCCATCACCCTCATCACCGCGTGACCGAACGCTTTCCCGGACCGCAGTCGGAAACCCTTGACGACAGAAGTCGGGAATACATAATTTCGATTGTCCGGAGCATGTTCCAACCGCCGAGGGGATAAGCGGGCGGGCAGCCTGTGTCAAGGCATGCACCACGAGGAGAAAAAGCTCAAAATCAACACGTTACGCCGCATATGCGGCGTTTTGTCGTGAACCTGTCATAGCTCGCGGCGGGGTATCAGCCGCGATCTGGAAGAGCGGGAGACTTCCATGCGGGTGCAACTCAACGAGGCGTTGAAGGAATCGATGCGTGCCAAGGATGTCATGACCTTGCGCACGGTCAGGTTGATTCTGGCCGCGATCAAGGACCGCGACATCGCGGCCCGCGGGCAGGGCAATGCCGATGGCATCGGCGATGCCGAAATCCGTGAACTGCTCGACAAGATGGTTCGTCAACGGGAGGAGTCCGCCCGCTATTACGAAGAAGCGGGGCGGGTCGACTCGGCGGACGAGGAACAGCGGGAAATTGCCGTGATCCAGCGCTTCCTGCCGGCCAAGCTCGATCCCGATGCGCAGATTGCAGCCGTGAACGCCGTGGTGGGCGACCTCGGCGCGTCGGGCATGCGCGACATGGGCCGCGTCATGGCCGAACTCAAACGGCGCTATGCCGGCCAGATGGACTTCGGCGAAATCAGCCGGACGGTCAAGGCCGCGCTTGCGGCCTGACGGCAGGCCCGGCGTCCCGGATGGCCTTCTCGCCCGATTTTCTGGAACAGCTTCGCGAACGCGTTTCCCTTGTCGATGTCGTCTCGCGCCATGTGAAATTGCAGCGTCGCGGGCGGGAATATGTCGGCCTCTCGCCCTTCAAGCAGGAGCGGACACCTTCCTTCACTGTGGTGCCGGACAAGGGCTTTTTCCACTGTTTTTCCAGCGGCGAGCACGGTGATGTCATCGGCTTTCTGATGCGGCTGGAAGGGCTTTCCTTTCCGGAAGCCGTCGAGAAGCTTGCCCAGGCGGCCGGGCTGGAGGTACCGCGCGAGAGCCCGGAAGCAGCCGCGCAGGCACGCCGGCGGCGGGGACTGCTGGACGCCGTGGAAGCGGCGGCAGCGTTCTACGAGCGTCAATTGCGCCTGCCGGCGGGCAGGCGGGCGATGGACTATCTGCGCGGCCGCGGGCTCGACGACAACACGATCGCGAGCTTCCGACTCGGCTATGCGCCCGGCGACTCGGCGGCGCTCATGCAGGCGCTGAGGCGCGGCGGTTTCGAGGCAGAGACCCTCGTGGAGGCCGGGCTGTTCCGCCAGCGCGAGCATGAGGGAGAGCCGGGCGCCTCGCTCCGCAACCGGGTCGTGTTTCCCATCACCGACCGGCGGGGACGCCCGATAGCTTTCGGTGGCCGCACGCTCGGCGATGCGCAGCCGAAATACCTCAACACACCCGAAACCCCGGTCTTCCGGAAGGGGGAAGTGCTCTACGGCCTCGCCCAGGCGCGCGACGCGGCCTGGCGCGTCAAGGAGGTGATCGTCGTCGAGGGCTATATGGACGCCATCGCTCTTTCCCAGGCGGGATTCCCCCATACCGTGGCATCGCTCGGCACGGCCTTCGGGGAAAACCAGCTCAGGGCGCTGTGGCGGCTCGTCGATGAGCCGGTGCTCTGCTTCGACGGCGACGAAGCCGGTCAACGCGCGGCCCGGCGCGCCGCCGAGCGGGCGCTGCCGCTGCTTGCTCCCGGCAAGTCGCTTCGCTTCGCCCGGCTGCCGGACGAGCGCGACCCGGACGACCTCGTCCGCCAGGACGGCGCGGCGGCGTTGCGCGTGGTGGTGGAACGGGCGCAGTCGCCGGTGGATCTCCTGTGGTCGAGCGAGGCGGAGGCGGTGCGCCCGGATTCCCCGGACCGCCGCGCCCGGTTCAGCCGCAACCTGCTGGCGCTGGCTTCCGGGGTCCGGGATGAGACTGTGCGGCGCTATTACGAAGCCGAGATCCTGTCCCGCCTTCGGGAGCGGTTCGGGGTCAGCCTGCAACCGCAGCCCGGCCGGCGGAGTCCTCAGCCCTCAATTCCGGGCGGAGGGCGGGAACGCGGCGAGGCGAGGATCGCCGCATTACGCGAGCGCCAGGCAAAAGGCGTGCTGGCGGCTGCGATCAACCATCCGGAGCTCGCGGTTGAATTCGACCGGGAAATCGCCGAGCTCGATTGCGCCGGGCCGCTTGACAGGCTTCGGCAAGAGATTCTAAGGCTGGCCGCGGGCGTAGAGGGGATTGACGCGGGCGACTGGCGAACCCATTTCGAGGAGGTCGGCCTTACCGGCGCGGTCGGCGGCGTGCTGTGCGAGGCCGTTTACAGCCTTGCTCACTTTGCCCGCCCGAACGCTCCGACAACGGAGGCGAAAAAGGGGATGGAGCAGGTCTTCGCGGCTTACCGCTCCGCGGCTATCGAACGCGAGGTGGCGGCAGTGGCCGAAACCGATGCCGAAGACTCGCTGGAACGCATGCCGGCGCTGGTGATGGAAGCCCGCAGGTCGCGTGCCCAGGGCGGAACCTGAGAAGAACAATAATCGGGGACGGATGAAGCATGGCGACGAAGACAGCGGAGCAGGTTCGGGAACCGGAGCCCCGGGAGGAGACGCGGGAGGCACCGGTCGATCCGGAGGCGGCCGTCAAACAGCTTGTCGAGAACGGCAAGGAACGCGGTTATGTCTCCTATGAAGAACTGAACGCGGCGCTGCCTTCGGACCAAGTCTCGGCCGAGCAGATCGAAGACACGATGGCCATGCTCTCCGAACTCGGCATCAATGTCGTCGAGGCGGAGGAAACCGAGGAGGCGCCGCAGGAGCCCGGACCCGCGCCGGAGGGCGAGAAGCGCGGCAATATCGATGACGATATCGGTCGCACGGACGACCCGGTGCGCATGTATCTGCGCGAGATGGGTTCGGTGGAGTTGCTGTCGCGCGAGGGCGAAATCGCCATCGCCAAGCGTATCGAAGCCGGCCGCGAAAAGATGATCCGTGCGATTTGCCGGACGCCGACCGCCATCGGCCATATTCTCGACTGGCGCGAGGAACTGCAGAACGAAGCCCGGCTTCTCCGCGATGTCGTGGATCTCGATGCAACCTGGGCGGCGTTGCATGGCGGCCCCGCCAATGCCGCCGCGCCCGCAAACGGCGCGGCCAACAACGACAATACGCGCAAGCCGGTCAACGGCCAGGACAGCGACTCGGGCGACGAGGACGCCGACGACGAGCCCAACCTGTCGCTTGCGGCGACGGAACGCGCCCTGCTGCCGCATGTGATGGAGGTGCTCGACAAGATCGAGAAGCTCGACAAGCGCCTTGCCAAGCTGCGCGTGCTGCGTTTCGACGAAGCGCGCGGCGAAGACGGGCCGACGCCACTCCAGAACCGGCGCTACGAGAAGCTGACCGGCGAAATGGCGGACCTGATGCGCGGTCTGAAGCTCAACAATGCGCGCATCGACGAGTTGATGGACCTGCTCTACAGCATGAACCGCGAGTTGAACGGGCTGGAAGGGCGCATGCTGCGCTGCGCGACGCGCTCGAAGCTCTCGCGCGCCGCCTTCCTGGAGGAGTGGCGCGGACGCGAGCTCGATCAGCGCTGGGTACGGCGCATCTGCCAGAAAAGGGAATGGAAGACCTTTTCGCGCCGTTTCCGCGACGAGATCAGGACCATGCGCCTCCGCATCCTTGAGATCGCGTCCGAGGCGGAATTGCCGCTGGCGGACTTCCGCAGCATCGTCGCCCGCGTCCAGGAAGGCGAGCGCGAAGCAGCTCGCGCGAAGAAGGAGATGGTCGAAGCCAACCTCAGGCTCGTTATCTCGATTGCGAAGAAATACACAAATCGCGGCCTGCAGTTCCTGGACCTGATCCAAGAGGGCAATATCGGGCTGATGAAGGCGGTGGACAAATTCGAATACCGCCGGGGCTACAAGTTCTCCACCTACGCCACCTGGTGGATTCGCCAGGCGATCACGCGCTCGATTGCAGACCAGGCGCGCACCATCCGCATCCCGGTGCACATGATCGAGACCATCAACAAGCTGGTGCGCACCTCGCGCCAGATTCTGCACGAGATCGGCCGGGAGCCGACGCCGGAAGAGTTGGCCGCCAAGCTGCACATGCCGCTGGAAAAGGTGCGCAAGGTGCTGAAGATCGCCAAGGAGCCGATCAGCCTCGACACGCCCATCGGCGACGACGAGGACAGCCATCTTGGCGACTTCATCGAGGACAAGAACGCCGTCCAGCCCATCGATGCGGCGATCCATGCCAACCTGCGCGCCAGCACCACCAGCGTGCTCGCCTCGCTGACGGCGCGGGAGGAGCGCGTGCTGCGCATGCGGTTCGGCATCGGCATGAACACCGACCACACGCTCGAAGAGGTCGGCCAGCAATTCTCGGTCACGCGCGAGCGCATCCGGCAGATCGAGGCGAAGGCGCTGCGCAAGCTCAAGCACCCGACGCGCTCGCGAAAGCTGCGGAGCTTCCTCGACAACTGATCGGGGCCGCTCTCCGGTTATCCTCGGGGTCCGCCCGCCTCAGTAGCTCTTCGGCAGGTCGAGTTCCTTCTCGGCGATGAAGGAGAGCGCGAGCTGCCAGCTCACCGGCGCGATCCGGGCGATCCAGATTTCCCTGAGCCAGCGTTCCACATGGTACTCCTTGGCGTAACCCATGCCGCCATGAGTCAGGATGGCGCGCTCACAGGCTTCATGGCCTACCTCCGCCGCCAGATATTTCGCGGCGTTGGCCTGCGGCCCGCACGCCTCGCCCCGGTCGTACATCCAGGCGGCCTTGTAGACGAGCAACTCCGCCGCCTCCAGCTTCGCCCAGCTTTCCGCCAGCGGGTGCTGGATCGACTGGTTCTGCCCGATGGGGCGGTTGAACACTCGGCGCTCGCGCGCATAGTCCGCCGCCCGCTGCAAGGCGCAGCGCCCGATTCCGACCGCCTCGGCGGCAACGAGGATGCGCTCAGGATTAAGGCCGTCCAGCAGGTAGTAGAAACCCCTGCCCTCCTCGCCGATGCGGTCCTCGGCCGGCACCGGCAGACCGTCCAGGAACAGTGAATTCGAATCGACCGCCGACCGGCCCATCTTCGGAATTTCCGTCGGCGTGAGATAGCGCCGATCGAAATCCGTATAGAAGAGCGTCAACCCGTCGAAGGCCCGCTTGCATTGCTCCTGCGGCGTGGTGCGGGCGATCAGCAGCATCTTGTCGGCCACCTGCGCCGTCGAGGTCCAGAGCTTCTGCCCGTGGACGACATAGCCGCCCTTGCCGTCCGGCTCCGCCCGCGTCTTCAGGCTTGAGGTGTTGAGGCCGGAATCCGGCTCGGTCACCGCGAAACAGGCTTTCTTCTCGCCGGCGACCAGTTCCGGCAGCATGCGCCGGCGCTGCTCGTCCGTGCCGTGCTTGACGATGGGGTGGGGGCCGAAAATGTTGAGATGGATCGCGGAGCAGCCGCTCATCCCGGCGCCGGACTGGGCCACTGCCTGCATCAGGATCGTCGCCTCGACAATGCCGAGCCCCGAGCCGCCGAACTCCTCCGGCATGGCGATGCCGAGCCACCCGCCTTCCGCCATGGCGCGGTGGAAATCGTGCGGAAACGCTCCTTCCCCATCGCGCTCTCGCCAGTAATCGAGGTCGAAGCCGGCGCAAAGGCGTTCCACCGCCTCGCGCATCTGTTCGTGCTGTTCACTCCATTCGAAGTGCATGACGCCGCCCCTCTCCGCCTCTCGCATCGCCGCTGCTATAGCCATTCTGCCGGGGCGCGGCAACGCGGGCGCCGGGCCGCGGCTCTCGCCAAACCCGCTCCGGCGGTGCTAAACAGCGGTCCGCATCCGGTCTGTCCGCCAGGGTCCCTGTCCCATGCTCCTTCGAAGCCTGCTCCTGCTTTTCCTCGCCGCCGCCGCGCTGCCGGCCGCCGCCCAGGTGGTCCAGGGCGAGAAGTCCGGCGACTGGACGAAAGGCTGCCTCAAGCCGCGCGGGGACAGGCCGAACGCCCCGGAGCAGTGCTTCGTCTTCCAGCGGCTGTTCCCGGAGGGCTCCGAGCAGGCTGCGGCCACGGTCGCGGTCGGGCGGCCCGGACCCGGCAAGCCTTTGCTCGCGTCGCTGACGGTGCCGCTCGGAGTCAATCTGCCGGCAGGAATCACGGTCTGGGTGGAGGGCAATGAGAAGGCCGTGCGGCGGCCGCCTCTCTTGTTCTGCGTGAACGCCGGCTGCGAGGCGAACATGCGCATGGACGAGGTGATGCTGACCGCGTTCAAGCAGCATCTGACCGCTGTGCTGTCCTTCACCATGGTGGACGGCAGGCAGGTAGGCCTCCCGATCTCGCTGCGCGGCTTCACGCACGCGCTAACCTTCCTCGAGTGAAGCCAGCGGGCATTCTGCCGTCGCAGCTCCTGCGGGAGGCTGTCGAGGCCGGCGCGCTCTTTGCCTGCCGGCCCATCCGGGAAGACCAGATCCAGCCGGCGAGCCTCGACCTCCGTCTCGGCCGCCGCGCCTGGCGGGTCCGGGCCAGTTTCCTGCCGGGACCGGACGGCGCGGTTGCAGAGCGCATCGAGCGCCACGCCATGCACGGGATCGACCTGGCGCAGGGCGCGGTGCTGGAGCGCGGCTGCGTCTATATCGCTGAACTCATGGAGCGGGTCGCGCTCGATACCGGCACGGCCGCCATCGCCAATCCCAAGAGCTCGACCGGGCGCCTCGACGTGTTCGCGCGCCTGATTGCCGACCGGGTGCCGGAATTCGACCGGCTGCCGGCCGGATATTCGGGGCGTCTTTATGTCGAACTGGCGCCGCGCACCTTTTCGATACTGGTTCGGGAGGGTGCGCGCCTCGTGCAGTTGCGCCTGCGCCGCGGCGCGCAGGCCGGCGACGACCCGGCGCTGCGCGACCTGCATGCGCGCGACGCGCTGGTGGACCGCGAGGCCGTCATCGACGACGGGCTGGTGCTGACCGTCGATACGGAAGGAGCAGGGGGCGTCATCGCCTGGAAGGCGCGGGCCCATGCGGGCCTGGTCGATGTCGAGCGCATCGACCACTACGACCCGGAGGAGTTCTGGGAGCCGGTGGCCGCCCGGCCCGGCCGCGGCATCGTGCTCAATCCCGACGACTTCTACATCCTCTCGTCCAAGGAGACGGTGTCCATACCGCCCGACCACGCGGCCGAAATGCGCCCTTACGACACCCGCGTCGGCGAGTTCCGGGTCCATTATGCCGGGTTCTTCGATCCGGGTTTCGGCTACGGCGCCGGCAGCCGGGCGGTGCTGGAGGTGCGCGCCCACGATGTGCCTTTCGTGGTCGAGGACGGCCAGCCGGTCGGCCGGCTGATCTACGAGCCGATGCTGGAGGTCCCGGACAAGATTTATGGCGGCGGCATCGGCTCCACCTACCAGGCGCAGGGCCTGCGCCTCGGCAAGCAGTTCCGCGAGCCGCGCGGCAGCGGATAGGGTCTGGAAAAATCCGCCCGGCGGCGCGACTATCGGGGCGGACCCGGAGACGAACGGGAGGCGATGGCGATGAGCGAGCGGACGATTTTTCCGGTGACGGCCGGCGCGGCCGAAGGCGCGCATGTGGATGCGGCGGCCTACGAGGCGATGTACCGCCGGTCGGTGGAGGACCCGGAAGGCTTCTGGGCGGAGCAGGCCGGGAGGCTCGACTGGATCACGCCGTTCACGAAGGTGAAGGACGTTTCCTGGGCGAAGGACGACCTGCATATCCGCTGGTTCGAGGACGGCACGCTCAACGCTTCCGCCAATTGCCTCGACCGCCATCTCGCGAAGCGCGGGGAGCAGGCGGCGATCATCTGGGAGGGCGACGATCCGGCGCTCTCGGAGCACATCACCTATCGCGACCTGCATGAGCGGGTGTGCAAATTCGCCAATGTGCTGAAGGCGCGGGGCGTGAAGCGCGGCGACAGGGTGACGATCTACCTGCCCATGATCCCGGAAATCGCCGTTGCGGTGCTCGCCTGCGCGCGCATCGGCGCCATCCACTCGGTGGTCTTCGGCGGCTTCTCGCCGGACGCGCTTGCCGGGCGCATCATCGACTGCGCCTCGACGCTGGTCATCACTGCGGATGAAGGCCTGCGCGGCGGGCGCACGGTTCCGCTCAAGGCCAATACCGACGCCGCGCTCGCCTCCTGCCCGGACTGCACGACCTGCATCGTGGTGCGCCGCACAGGGGGCGAGATCGGCTGGGTGGACGGCCGCGACCATTGGTACGAAGAAGAGATGGCGGAGGCGTCGGCCGACTGCCCGCCGGAGGAGATGGGCGCGGAGGACCCGCTCTTCATCCTCTACACCTCGGGCTCGACCGGGCAGCCGAAAGGCGTGCTGCACACGACCGGCGGCTATCTCACCTTCGCCTCCATGACGCACGAACTCACCTTCGACTACCGCGACGGCGAGGTCTTCTGGTGCACCGCCGATGTCGGCTGGGTGACGGGCCACAGCTACATCCTCTACGGCCCGCTCGCCAACGGCGCGGTCACGCTGATGTTCGAGGGCGTTCCGAACTATCCGGACAGCTCGCGCTTCTGGCAGGTCTGCGACAAGCACAATGTCTCGATCTTCTACACCGCGCCCACCGCCATCCGGGCGCTGATGCGCGAGGGCGACGGGCCGGTGAAGGCGACCTCGCGCAAGAGCCTGCGCATCCTCGGCACGGTCGGCGAGCCGATCAATCCGGAGGCGTGGCTCTGGTATCACGACGTGGTGGGCGACGGGCGCTGCCCGATCGTGGACACCTGGTGGCAGACGGAGACCGGCGGGCACCTGATTACGCCGCTGCCGGGCGCAACCGACCTCAAGCCCGGCTCCGCCACCAGGCCGTTCTTCGGCGTCAGGCCGGCGCTCGTGGACAATGAGGGCGCGCTGCTGGAGGGCGCCGCCTCCGGCAACCTCGTCATCCTCGACAGCTGGCCGGGGCAGATGCGCACGGTCTATGGCGACCACCAGCGCTTCATCGACACCTATTTCTCCACCTATGAGGGCATGTATTTCACCGGCGACGGCGCGATCCGGGACGAGGACGGCTATTTCTGGATCACCGGGCGGGTGGACGACGTCATCAACGTCTCCGGCCACCGCATGGGCACGGCGGAGGTGGAGAGCGCGCTGGTGGCGCACGAGAAGGTGGCCGAAGCCGCCGTGGTGGGTTACCCGCACGACATCAAGGGCCAGGGCATCTACGCCTATGTGACGCTCAATCTCGGCGAGGAGCCGTCCGACGACCTGGGTGCCGAACTCGTCCGCTGGGTGCGCTCGGAAATCGGCCCGATCGCCACGCCGGACCTCATCCAGTGGGCGCCGGGCCTGCCCAAGACGCGCTCCGGCAAGATCATGCGGCGCATCCTGCGCAAGATCGCGGAGGACGATTTCGGCAATCTCGGCGACACCTCCACGCTCGCGGAGCCGGCCGTGGTGGACGATCTGATCGAGAACCGGCGCAACCGCCGCGACTGACCGGCGAAGGGGGGACTGCGCGTCATGCTTCGGGACCGTTACGGCCTCGCGCTCTCGACGAACTCGGCCGCGGCGCGCGACGCCTATGTCGAGGCGATGGACCTGTTCCTCGGCGCCAATGCCGGCGCCGAGCAGGCCTTTGCGCGCGCCGCTCTCGAAGACCCGTCCTTCGCGCTCGCCCATGCCGGCCGGGCGCGGGCGCTGCACATGAGGGGCCGCGGGCGCGAAGCGCGCGAATCGATGGCCGCGGCGAGGTCTGCCGCCAACGGGTGCTCGGCCAGGGAGGCCGGCCATCTGAACGCGCTCGGCCTGCTGGTCGACGGCGACGGGCCGGGCGCTTACGCCGCGATCCTCGTCCACCTCGGGGACTGGCCGCTCGACGCGATGATCGCGCAGCCCTGCTGCGGCGTGTTCGGGCTCATCGGCTTCAGCGGCCGCGCCGGGCGCGAGGCGGAGCAACTGGCCTTCACCGACCGGCTGGCACCCCATTACGGCGACGACTGGTGGTTCCTCGCCCAGCACGGCTTCTCGCAGGTCGAGGCCGGGCAGGTGGCGGAAGCCGAATGCCTGCTGGAGCGCTCGCTCGCCGGCAATCCGCGCAACGCCAATGCCGCGCATATCCGCGCGCATGTCCACTACGAGGCCGGGGAGCGCAGGGACGGCCTGGCGCGGCTGGAAGCCTGGCGGCGGGACTATGACCGCGAGGGCCAGCTTGCCTGCCACGTCGCCTGGCATGTCGCCGTCTGGAAGGCCGAGGAGGGCGACATGGACGGGGCCTGGCGCGTGTTCGAGGCCGATGTCGCGCCGGGCGGCGCCTGGGGGCCGCCGATCAACGTGCTGACCGACAGCGCCGCCTTCGTGCTGCGCGCCGGGCTCGCGGGCGCGGCCCTGCCGGAGGGCGTCTGGGAGCGGCTCAGCGACTATGCCGCCAGGTTCTTCCCGAATCCGGGCATCGCCTTCGCCGACATTCACGCCGCGCTGGCGCACGCCATGGCCGGCCGGGGCGAGGCGCTGGCGCGCATCGCCGGGGCCGCCGCCGGTCCGGCGGGCGACATGGTGTCGGGCCTGGCGCAGGCCCTCGGCGCCTATGCCCGCAGCGACTGGGAGGACGCGATCGCGATGCTGGCGCCCTGGATGGCGGCGCATGAGCGCATCGGCGGCAGCCGCGCCCAGCGCGACCTCCTGGAGTTCGCCCTGCTCGGCGCCCTCCTCCGCAGCGGGCGGACGGAAGAGGCGCGCCGCCTCCTCATCCTTCGCCGCCCCGTCCACGCCGCCGCCCCGCCGCTCGCCGGCCTGCGCCCGGCCGCCTGATTTTCGGGAAGCTGTGAATCCGATGGCGAATCGACCGGGGCCTCCAACAACAAGATTGACTAATCACAAATATCGGTAATACAGATATTTATGACCGATATCGACACAAGACTCCTGCGGTCCTTTCTGACCGTCGCCGCCGAGCGGAGCTTTTCCATCGCGGCAGAGCTCCGGGGCTGTTCCCAGGGAACGATGTCGCTTCGCATCCGCACCCTGGAAGAGCAGTTGGGCATGCGCCTTTTCGAGCGCAACCGCGCCGACGTCCGGTTGACCGACGCCGGGCGCGACCTGCTGCCCGGCGCCCGGGCGATGGTGGACCTGCATGACAGGCTGCTCGACCGGGCAAGCTCGAAGCTGATCGCCGGCAAGGTGTATCTCGGCGTTGCCGGGGACTGCTCCTCGTCCCTGCTTCCCGAGCTGCTGAAACGGATGCGGGACACCTATCCGTCCCTGGAACTCGACATCCACTGCGGCAGCGGCAATGCGCTTCGGGGAAAAGTCGAGACGGGCGGGCTGGACCTTGCCGTGGTCATGATGCTGGAGGAACTGCCTGCGGCGGCGAAACTGTCGCGCCCCCGCCTCTACTGGGTATCCTCTCCCGACTTTTCGGCCGGGGACTGGTCCGTTGTGCCGGTGGCCGGCTATCCGGAGGGATATCCGCTCCGCGAAGCGGCAGTCTCGGCGCTGGAATCCCGCGACATAAGCTATCGACAGGTGCTGACCGGTTCCGACGAGGCGGCCATCCGGTCCGCCGTGGCCTGCGGGGCCGCGGTTGCGGTCATGGCGGAGGGGACCGTGCCGGCGGACCTGAAGGCCGTGGCCCATTCCACGGCGCTGCCGTCGCCGGGCCGCGCCTTCATCCAGCTCCTGGAGAAGCCCGGCGCGCAGTCCGAGGCGGCGCAGATCGTGAAACGGGAGATTATCGGCCTCTATCCGGGCGCCTGAACCGCCCCGATCGTTCCCGGTTCCCCTTTTCGTCACCGCGCGTCCCTTTTCGTCACCCCGGACCCCGAGCCGGAGTCCATGTCGTCATCCCGGACCCGATCCGGGACCCTGACCCACGCCGCCGCCGGTGGAGAACAGGCTCCCCCGATCCGGGGCTGTCGCCAGGACCGGAGCAACGGTTGTGCTCCGGTTGCCGCTCCACGCCCTTCCACCGGGCGCGGCCCCGCCGTGCAGGAGGACCCCCTGCGAAACGTCATGAATTGTCATGCGATGTCATGGGCGGGCGCGAATTCCGCGCTGTCCAGCCAGTCCCCGTCCTGCCGGTACGGGTCGTCGTCCCGGTGTTCATCGCCATCGTCCCAGTCGTCCTCGTCCCGGTCGTCGTCCCCGTCCGGGCCGCGGGGGCGGAGGGGGTCTTCTTCCCGTTCGAGGCGGTCCCGCCTGCGCTCCTCGACCGCCTCCGGGGACCAGGGGTCGTAGATGTCGGCATAGCCGTTGCGGCGCTGGTAGAGCCAGTCATGTTCGGCGCCGTCGGCCCGGTCGTCGTCGATCC
>JAJDVH010000153.1 GCA_022826185.1 Alphaproteobacteria bacterium | reverse complement strand
ACGCTATTGTGGTGGCGCATGGCATTGAGCCTCCTTCGTGTCCAAAACGTTCGCAAACGCTTGGACGCCAGTAGAATCAATGCCATGCAACCCGTCCACAAAAATAAACCGGACAGCCGTGGACTTGTTCCGGGCATGACGAGGAGTGGGTCGGGACGCCGGGCGCTGATCCGTGTCCCGATCCGACGGAACCCTTTCAAATCCTGCTGAATCCAGGCCATGCGCCCTGTCCGCCAAATCTGAACCGGACAGCCGTGGAACAAGTCCGGGCATGACGAGAAGAAGACATGAGTCCCCAATCGACGCCGTTGGTATTATTCGACGGCGATGAGCGCGGCGGCGACACGGCGGTCTTCCGCCATCAGCACATTGTAGGTCCGGCAGGCCGCGCCCGTGTCCATGGCGTCGGCGACCATGCCTTGCGCCCTTATCGCTTCGCGGAGCGTCCGCGGCAGGAATTCCGTTCGGCTGCCGCAGCCGACCAGAAGGATTTCAGGGACGTTGTCCCCTTCCGTCAGCGGCATCAGGCTTTCAAGAGTGAGGTCGCGGAACCCGGCCACAGGCCAGGACTGGACGGCGTCGGGGCGCAGCAGCACCGAACCGGTCCACACGGCGCCGGAAATCCGGAAACGCCCGCCTCCATAGCTTTCGACGACCTGCCGGCCTTGCGGGACGACAGGGCTGATGTCGGTCATTGCTCGCCGAGCGTGCGGGCGACTTCGGCGTCGTCGGGAAGCTGGTCCGTCGCGCTCGGACGCACCCCCATCCACAGCAGGGTGGCCGATGCAATCCAGACCGAGGAATAGGTGCCGATGATGACGCCCCAGATCATGGCGAAGGCGAAATCGCGGATCACCTCGCCGCCGAGGAAGAACAGCGAAAGCAGCGCCAGCAGCGTGGTTACGGAGGTCATAACCGTGCGCGACAAGGTCTCGTTGACCGACCGGTTCAGCAGGTCGGTCATCGGCAGGGTCTTGTAGCGGCGCAGGTTCTCGCGCACCCGGTCGAACACGACCACCGTGTCGTTGATCGAGTAGCCGGCGATGGTGAGCACGGCGGCTACGGTCGAGAGGTTGAATTCGAGCTGCAGGATGGAGAAGACGCCCACCGTCGTGATGACGTCGTGAGCCAGCGCCAGCACCGCGCCCACGCCGAACTGCCATTCGAACCGGAACCAGATGTAGGCCATGATCGCGAGCAGGGCGAGCGCGACGGAGATGGCGCCCGCCTCGATCAGCTCGCCGCCGACCTTGGGCCCGACGACCTCGACCCGGCGATACTCCTCGACGCTGTCGCCGAGCGCCTCCTTCACGGCGGCGACCGTGGCCTGCTGGGCCGCATCGCCGCCCGGCTGCTGCTGGATACGGATCAGCACGTCGGTCGGCTGTCCGAACTCCTGGAGACCGACCTCGCCCCTGTCGAGCGCGGAGAGCGTCTGGCGCATGGCCGAGATATCGGCGGGCCCCTTCGTGCGCACCTCGATCAGCGTGCCGCCGACGAAATCGATGCCGAAATTCAGGCTCTGCGCCGCCAGCGACGCCACCGCGGCCAGGATCAGCACGATCGAGACGATGTAGGCGCGCTTGCGCAGCGCGATGAACTGGAAATTGGTGTCGGGGGGAATCAGCCTCAACGGTCGCATCGTTCCTGCCCGCCCCTCAGATCGGCAACATTTGCGGGCGCCGGCGGCGAACCCAGAGAACGACCATCAGCCGCGTGACCCAGATCGCGGTGAACATGGAGGTCAGGATGCCGATGGCGAGCGTGACGGCGAACCCCTTGACCGGCCCGGAGCCGAACCAGAACAGCAGCGCCGCGGCAATCAGCGTCGTGAGGTTCGCGTCGATGATCGTCTTGAGCGCGCGGTCATAGCCGGCGTCGATGGCCCCGATGACGCCGCGCCCCACGCGCGCTTCCTCGCGGATGCGCTCGAAGATCAGCACGTTTGCGTCCACCGCCATGCCGATGGTCAGCACGATGCCGGCAATGCCGGGAAGGGTGAGCGTCGCCTGAAGCAGGGACAGCGCGCCGAAGATCAGCGCCATGTTGAAGACCAGCGCGACGTTCGCCATGAGGCCGAAGAGACCGTAGACCACGACCATGAACACCAGCACGGCAACCATGCCGATGATGCTGGCCGCCTTGCCGGCATCGATGGAGTCCTGCCCGAGGCCCGGCCCGACCGTGCGCTCTTCCAGATAGACCAACGGCGCGGGCAGGGCGCCGGCGCGCAGCAGCAGCGCCAGGTTCTGCGCTTCAGTGAGCGTGAAAGACCCCGAAATGATGCCCGAACCGCCCAGGATCGGCTCGTTGATCCGGGGCGCGCTGATGACCTCGTTGTCGAGGAGGATGGCCAGCGGCCGTCCCACATGCTCGCCCGTCGTGCGGCCGAACTGGCGCGCGCCGACCGAGTCGAAGCGGAAGCTGACCACCGGCTGCCCGTCCTGGAAGGTCTGCTGGGCATCGACCAGGCGCTCGCCCGAAACGCGGACGCGCTTTTCGACGAGATAGTCGATGACCTGCCCGAGCGGGTCCGTGCCCTTGTGCCAGCGCGCGCCGGGCGGCGCAGCGGCCGTCGGGTCCGCATTGCGCTGGTCCAGCAGGTGGAAGGTGAGCTTCGCCGTCTGGGTGAGCAGGTCCTTGATCGCGTCCGGGTCGTCCACGCCGGGAAGCTGCACGATGATGCGGTCCAGGCCGTGGCGCTGGATCGTCGGTTCCCGGAGGCCGAGCTCGTTCAGGCGTATGCGCAGGATTTCCAGCGTCTGCTCGACGGCGGCGCTCTCGACATCGACGACGACTTCCTGCGGATATTCCAGCCTTGCCGATCCGGTATCGTCGATATCGACTGTCACCAGACTGTCCCGTTCGGCAACAAGCCGCCGGGCGCGGTCGACATCGCCCGCCTCCCGCAGGGTAAACACCACGGCGTTGCCGCGCACGCCGAGCCCGCGATAGCCGATGCGCTCGTCGCGCAGACTGCGGCGCACATTGTCCTCGACCGCCTCCAGGCGCTCCTGCAGCACGGCGGCCGTCTGCACCTCGATCAGCAGGTGCGCGCCGCCCTGCAGGTCAAGCCCGAGATTGACGGTCTTGTGCGGTATCCAGCTCGGAAGATCCGTGCCCAGGCTGTCCGACCGCCAGAAGTTCGGCGATGCGTAGATCAGGCCCAACAGACAGATCGCCAGGATGACGACGATCTTCCACCTGGCGAAGTAGAGCATGGGCGGGCTAGTTGCCCCTGCGGCCGAACAGCCCGCCAAGGAGGCTGCCGCCCCCTGCCGGTCCGGCCGGCGCGGCGGCTTGCCCCGGCTGGGGTTTGGACAGCACATCCGTGATCTGCGAGCGGACCATCCGCACGCGCACGCCCTCGGCGATCTCCACCAGCACCTCATGCTCGTTGCTGACCCGCGCGACCACGCCCATGATCCCGCCGGCGGTCACCACCCTGTCGCCGCGCCTGAGCGCCGCCACGAGCTCCCGGTGCGCCTTGGCCTTCTTCTGCTGCGGGCGGATCAGCAGGAAGTAGAACACGACGAAGATGAGGATGATCGGCAACAGGCCGGTCAGCATGTCGCCGCCGCCGCCCGACTGCGCGTAGGCCGGTGAGATCAGCATGGGATGGTCCCTCCGAAAGGACGCGCGACTATAGCCGCCGATGCCGTCTGCGCAAGCGCCGCAACCGCATCAGTCCGAGGGTTCGGCGCCGAGGTCGAGCACGATGCCTTCGAGGTCGGCGCTCGGGGCGGGATAGCGCGCCGTCACCAGCGGATCGTGGCCGGGAACGAGGCGGTCAAGAGAGCCGGCGAGCGCCAGGCAGCGCCGGTAGCCTTCGACCATTTTCGCCAGGTCGTAGAAGATCGCGAACGGCCGCTCGTCCGTGACTTCCTCGAACAGGTGGACGGCGTCGGAGGCAAGCAGGATCCAGCCCCTTCTGCTGTGGACGCGCAGCACCGTCTGGCCGCGCGCATGGCCGCCGATCAGGTGCGATTCGAGGCCGGGCGCGATCTCGACGACGGGCTCGGTGTCGAAACGCAACCGGTCTTCATAGACGAGCTGCACCAGGGCCTGGGTGTCGCGCAGATGGTAGGCGTGGCGAAAGGCCGGATGCGTCATGTCCGGCCCGGTGATCGACGCCATCTCCTCGGCGTGCATGCGGAAGCCGGCCGCCGGATAGTCGGCAAGATTGCCGACATGGTCGAAATGCGCATGGGTCAGCAGGACGTCGGACGCCGTCCTTGCGTCAACGCCGAGTCGGCCCAGCACCGCCGCCGGGTCGTGCAGGTGCATGCGGCCGCCCTCGCCCGAAATGTCGGATTTGAAGCCGGTATCGACGATCCAGGTGCGCCCGGCCCCCATGATGACATAGGTGAAGAAATCGAGTCCGGGGATCATTTTCGCCGGGTCGCCGCCCATGAAGGTCGAGCCTTCCGGGCGCTCTTTCTGTTCGCCATAGCGGATCGCAAGCACTTCGTAGGACGGCAGGCCGTTCATGCGGGGTTTCTCCGATGCTGCTAATCTGCCGCCGCTCCTGAGGAGGACGGCTTCCTGGCGCCCAGTCTAGCACCGACCGTCAGCATTCTGGTCCCGTGTTTCGAGGCCGCCGAAACGCTCGGCAAGGCGGTCGAAAGCGCGCTCGCCCAGACGTTCGACGACATCGAGGTGGTGCTCGCCTCCGACGACGGCGAGGACTATGCGGCGATGCTCGACTGCGCCGACCCGCGCCTCCGGCAGGTTTCGACGGGGCGGAACGGCAGCGGCGACGGACCAGCGCGCAATGCCGCGCTGGCGGCCGCGCGCGGACGCTTCATCGCCAATCTCGACGCCGACGACACCATGCGCCCGGAACGGCTCGCCTTCATGCTGCCCTGCGCTGAGCGATACGGCGCGGCGATCGACAATACGGCGCTCTGGATCGAAGGGCGCCTGGCCAAGACGGCGTTCCCGCAGGCTCCGGCCGACTTCCGGCTGACGGCCGAAGCGATCCTCGCCCCCCGCCTGCCGATGAACGCGCTTCTCCGCCGCGAGTACGCCGGCGATGGCTGGCGCGCCTTCGACTTCTGCAGCGATGTGGTGTTCAACCTCGAAGTGCTGACCCGGTGTCCGGAATTCCGCGGCCTCGCGCGCACCGGCTACGACTATGTCAAGCGCGACGGCTCGATCACCCAGTCGCCCGACACGGCCGACCGGGCGGCAAGGGGTTATGCGGCGATCATCGCCGCCATCGACGCAGGCGACCTCGACCTCTCACCGGAGATCGCCGCGGCCGCCCGCGCGGAATTCGCCGCCAATGCCAGCGCCAACGAGGCGTTCCGGGCGGCCCAGGGCGCCGGCGAAGCCAAGAACCTGGAAGCCTGGCTGGCGTCATGACGGTGGTGCTGGTGACGGGCGCGGCGCGGCGAATCGGCCGCCATCTTGCCCTCGGTTTCGGCCGGGCGGGCTGTTCCGTCGGTATCCATTACAACGGGTCGAGGCAGGAGGCCGAAACGCTCGCAGCCCGGATCGAGCGGACGGCCCTGCTTCCGGCCGACCTTTCCGAGTGGGATGCCGCGGAGGCCCTGATCGCCGGTTGCGAGGCCGCGCTCGGGCCGGTCGATGTGCTCATCAACTGCGCTTCCACCTTCGAGTATGACGATATGGAAACCCTGGAAGCCGCCACCTGGGAGCGAAATATCGCCGTCAACCTGGCGGCCCCGGTGAACCTTATCCGGGCGGTTGCGGTCCGGGGCCGCCCGGCCGTCGCCATCAATTTCCTCGACTTCAAGGTCTGGCGGCCGAGCGCGTCCTTTCTCTCCTACACGCTCGCCAAGACGGCCCTGCAGAACGCCACGACGATGCTGGCGCAGGCGCTGGCGCCGACCGTCCGGGTCAATGCGGTCGCGCCCGGCGTGGTGCTGCCCAGCGGCGGCCAGAGCGCCGACGAATACCGGGCGGTCGTCCGGTCCACCCTTCTCAGGCGGGAGATTGCGCTCGACGACATTTTCGGGGCCGTGCGTTACCTAGTCGAGACGGAGAGCGTGACCGGAGAAACGCTCTACGTTGACGCCGGATTCCGCTTTCAGGACTATGAGGACGTCGAGACGGCGATGATCGAGGAATGACGCGGACCTGGCAGCGTGTGGCTCTGGAAGGCATTACGGTCGAGGCCAGGGTTGGCGTTGCGGACTGGGAACGCCATCCCGACAGGCGCCAGCGCCTGCTGGTCGATGTAGAGATGACACGGCCCGAATGGGACGCGGCCCGGAGCCTCGACGATTGCATCGACTATGACCGCGTCTATCGGCATGTGACCTCGGAGTGGCCCGCCCGCCCGCACACCGACCTGCTGGAAACGCTGGTGGACGAGCTTCTCGATGTCTGTCTGCAGGACCCCAGAGTGACCTGGTGCCGCGTCCGGGTGCGCAAGCCGGATGTCTATAACGGGCGCGCCGTGCCCGTCGTGGAAGCTGCGCGCGAACGATGATCTCCGAAGCGGTCCGGGCCGCCCGCACGCTTCCCGCCCTGTTGGACGCGCTGGCCGACAGCGCGCCCGACCGCGAATTCCTGGTCTATCGCAACGAGCGCTGGACCTATGGCGCCTTCCGGGACGAAGCCGCCCGCCTGGCCGCCGGCCTCGCCGCGCACGGCATCCGGCGGGGCGACAATGTCGGCCTGCTGATGGGCAATTGCGCGGAATGGCTGCTCGTCATGTTTGCGGCGCTGTCGCTCGGCGCACGGGTCGTCGCGGTCAACACCTGGTTTCGCGGCCACGAGCTTCGCCATGTGTTCGCCAAGGTGGACATCAAGCTGCTGGTAGCCGCCGACCGCTATCTCGGCCAGGACTATGCCGCTCTGCTCCGGGAGGCCGGCGCATTCCGGGAAGTGCCGACGGTCGTCATCCTCGGCGAGGCACCGCCCGGCGCCCTGCCCTTCGCCGTTCTCCGCCGCGAACCCGGCGCCTTCCCGGGCCCGGAACCGGACGATGTAGCCCAAATCCTGTTCACCTCCGGCACGACGGCCATGCCCAAGGGGGCTCAACTCACCCATCGCGGCATAATCGAGAACATGCGCCCCATCGGCGAACGGATGCGGGTCAGGCCTGAGGACCGGGTCTGGCTCGCGATCAACCTCTTCTGGAGCTTCGCCGCCGCCAACGCCCTCGGGGTCGCGCTCACCCACGGAGCGACCGTCGTCCTCCAGCATGCCTTCGAGCCCGGTGAAGCGATGGCGCTGATCGAGCGGGAGCGTTGCTCCGTCTTCTACGGCCTGCCCAACATGGCTCATGCGATGTGGGAGCATCCCGACCGGCCTTCGCGCGACCTTTCTTCGCTGAGAACGGGCCTTTCCATCGGTACGCCCGGCGAGATGGCCCTGGTCGAACGCCTCGGCGTCTCCCGAATCCTTCAGGTTTACGGCTTGACGGAAGCCTATGGAAATTCAGCGGTTTGCGACTATGGCGACCCGCGCGAGGTCCGGCACGCAACATGCGGCCGCCCGTTGCCGGGACAGGAATTCCGGCTCGTCGACCCCGGGACCGGTCTGGATGGAGAGCAGGGCGAAATCTGGCTGCGCGGGCGGAACATGCCGGGCTACTACAACGACCCGGAACGCGACGCCGAGATTTTCACCGCGGACGGCTGGATGAAGACCGGGGACCTCGCGGCATGGGACGGCAGCGGCAGGCTGCTTTTCCGGGGACGCCTCAAGGAAATGCTGAAATCGGGCGGCATCAATATCGCGCCGCGCGAGATCGAAATGTTCCTGCAGGACCAGCCGGGCGTCGCGGAGGCCTATGTCGTCGGCCTGCCGGACACCGTGAAAGGCGAGGTGCCTGTAGCAGTCGTGGTCGCGGCGCCCGGGGCGTCGCCGGACGCAGAAGCGCTCAGGCGGGCCTGCCGGGCGGAACTCGCTGCCTACAAGACGCCGCGGCGCATCGAGATCGTCGAGCGCGCCACCCTGCCGGTCACCGCCACGGGCAAGGTCCGCAAGCTGGAACTGGCGAACCGGCTCGCTCAGCCGTCATAGTCCACCCGGTCCACCATCATGCCGGCTTGTTCGCGAAGCTCGGCCACGCGCGAAAGCGGCAGCGTGTCTGCCTTGAAGGACGAGAGGCGCTCCGGTCCGGGAACATCGGGCCGTACAGGATATTCCCCGTTGATCTCCGTGTAGATGGCCTGGCCCTCCTTACCCGATGCAAATTCCAGCAGCGCCACCGCATTGGCTTCGTTCGGCGCTCCTTTCACCAGCAAGGCCCCGGAGATGTTGACGTGGGCCCCGCGGCCCTCCTGGTTCGGAAATACCACCCGGACCGACTCGGCCCACGGTCTCTGCTTCGGGTTGTCGAGCATCTTGTGGAAATAATAGTGGTTCCCGATCGACACATCGCACTCGCCGGCAAAGATCGCCTTTACCTGCGCGGTGTCGTTGCCTTGCGGGCGGCGGGCGAGATTCGCCTTCAACCCCCTGAGCCAGGCTTCGGCCTTTTCCGCGCCGTGATGCGCGATCATCGAGGAAATGAGCGCTATGTTGTACACGTGCTTGCCGCTGCGGGTGCAGATGCGCCCCTTCCATTCCGGATCCGCAAGCTGCTCATAAGTCCGGATCGCACCTTCGGGAACACGGTCGCGGGACACGTAAATGATCCGCGTCCGGGTGGTCAGCCCGTACCATGCGCCGTCCGGGTCCCGGAGCGAAGCCGGGATATTGGCAGCCAGCGTGTCCGTTTTGAGCGGCTTCACCACACCAGCCTTGACGGCATCGTGCAGCCTGCCGATATCGACCGTGAAGACCAGATCGGCCGGGCTGGCCTCTCCTTCCGTTTTCAGCCGTTCGATCAGACCCTTCTTGGCGAAGACGACATTGACCTTGATGCCGGTCTTTTCCTGGAAGGCCTTGAAGAGCGGCTTCACCAGAAACGGCTGGCGGTAGGAATAGACATTGACGTCCTGAGCCGCGGCCGAACTCAAGGCGGCAAGGGCAATGCCAGCGAAAGCGGCGACCCCGAGGAGGAGGCGGCGCATGGAGCCCTCCCTTCCTTTCATTGCGCGATTGATATTCATTCGCAATAAAAGGAAGGTCAAGTCACTTGCGCAAGGTGCGAGTGCTTCGCATTATCGCGACAAATTAGCGCGGCAAGCCGTGCAACCAGTCCGAGAGCGCCCTGCCGATCTCGTCGGGAGAGTCTTCCTGGATGAAGTGACTTCCCTTGACCTTCGCCACGGTCTGGTTGGGCCAGTGAAGGCAGAACTCCCTTTGCGGGCCGGTCAGGATGGCGCCGGGTTCGGCGTCGATAAACAGCTTTGCGACATCCGAAGCCGCCAGCCACTCCGAATAGGCGCCGACGATCTCGACCACATCGGCAGGCTCGCCGGAGATCGGAATCTCGCGCGGCCATGTCAGCGTCGGGCGGCGGTCTTCGCCGGCTTCCGCAAAGGGCCGGCGGTAAACCGCCATTTCCTCCTCGGATATCTTTCGCAGGATCGAGCCGGGCAGCACGCGCTCGACGAACACGTTCTTCTCCAGCACCATCCCTTCGCCCGCCGGAGAACGGAAGCCCTGGAACACGGCCTTTGCCGCTTCCGGCCATTCATCCCAGGTCACCGGCCGGACAAGCGCCTCCATGTAGCAGAAGCCCTTCACGCGGTCGCGGTGCCGGTTGCCCCAGTCGAAACCGAGCGCCGACCCCCAGTCATGGATGACGAAAACGGCGTTGCCGCCCAGGCCGACGGCATCGAGGAAGCCGTCCAGATATTCGCGGTGCTCGACGAAGCGGTAGCTGCCGGGCCCGGGATCGCCGAGCTTGTCGCTGTCGCCCATGCCGATCAGGTCGGGCGCCAGACAGCGGGCCTGGCCCGAGACGTGCGGCATGATGTTGCGCCAGAGATAGGAGGACGTCGGATTGCCGTGGAGGAAGACGACGGGGTCGCCCTCCCCCATTTCGACATAGGCCATTCGCTTGCCCTTCACCTCGACGAAGGACTTCGGCAGCTCGGCGGCGTTCATGGACGGTTATTCCCCGGAAAAGACCGGCTTGCGTTTCTCGGCGAAGGCGCCGACGCCTTCGCGCCCGTCGGCGCTGGACGCGCGGGCGGCGATGGAACGGGACTCGAGCTCCATCTGCGTTTCGAGACCGTTCTGGAAGCTCTCCATCATCAGCCGCTTGACCGCGCCGTAGGCCCCGGTCGGCCCTTCGGCGAAGGCGCGCGCCTGCTTTTCCGCCTCCGCCATCAGGTCATCGTCCGGAACCACGCGGTCGACGATGCCGAGTTCCATCGCTTCGGCGGCGCCCAGCATCCTGTTCGTCAGCGCCAACTCCTTCGCGCGCCGGAAACCGACCAGCCGGGGCAGGAACCAGGTGGAACTGCCGTCCGGCGAGAGGCCGCCCGCGGTATAGGCCATGGTGAACCGGGCGCTTTCGCCCGCAAAGACGACATCGCCCGTCAAGGCCAGCGACATCCCGCCGCCGGCCGCCATGCCGTTGACGGCGATCACGACCGGGGCGTCCATCCTGTTCATCACCGCAATCGCGGTATGGAGGCTGGTCGTCATCTCCGCCAGAACGGATGCCACCCTGTCGCCCGCCTGCAGGAAGAATTTGAGATCGCCGCCGGCGCTGAACATCTTGCCGGCGCCCGTCAGCAACACCGCCCGCACGGCCTTGTTCTTGTCGCAGTCGATCATGGTGCGATGAAACGCCCGGACGAAGTCCAGATCGAAGGCGTTGGCGGCGTCAGGACGGTTGAGGGTCACATGGGCGAGGCCGTCGCGGACCTCGTAGAGGATCGTGTCTGCGGACATCGTGCGGTCACTCCACCAGCAGGACGGTCGACCCGGTGGTCCGGCGTCCCTCCAGGTCCTTATGCGCCTTCCTGGCGTCGGCGAGCGCATAGGTCTGGTTCACCTCGATCCTGACCTTCCCCGACATCACCATGCCGAACAGCGCATCGGCCGACGCCTGCACCTCCGGCTGTGTCAGTGTGTAGTGCACGAGGGACGGGCGGGTCAGGTAAAGCGAACCCTTGGCCCCGAGAATGCCGGGCGCAAAGGACGGAGCCGGGCCGGACGCATTGCCGAACGACACCATCACCCCGCGCGGCGCGAGGCAATCCAGCGATTCCTCCCAGGTCGCCTTGCCGACGCTGTCATAGACGACCGGAACGCCGGCCCCGCCGGTCAACTCGCGAACCTGCCGCGCAATGCCGCCCTGCGTGTAGTCGATCATGCGGTCGTAGCCGTATTTCGCCGCGAGGGCGCACTTCTCGGGTCCGCCCGCCGTGCCGATCACGGTCGCGCCGAGCGCGCTGGCCCACTGGCCAGCGATCAGGCCGACACCGCCGGCCGCGGCATGGAACAGGATGGTCTGGCCCGCCGACACCTTGAAGGTGCGGTTCAGCAGGTATTCGACGGTCATGCCTTTCAGCATCATGGCTGCGGCCTGCCTGTCGTCGATTTCGTCCGGCAGCTTCACCAGCCGGTCGGCGGGCATTGTGCGCGCTTCCGAATAGGAACCGGGGGCGCCGCCTGCATAGGCGGCCCTGTCGCCCGGCCGAACATGGTCGACACCCTCCCCGACCGCTTCGACGACGCCCGCTCCCTCGCTGCCGAGCCCGCTCGGCATGGACAGGTCGTAAAGGCCGGACCGGTGGTAAGTGTCGATGTAGTTCAAACCGATTGCCGTGTGCCGGATAAGGGCTTCGCCGGGGCCGGGCTCGCCGACCGTCACCGTGCGGAACTCCATCGCCGACGGGGGGCCGGGCCTGTCGATCTGTATGGCTTTGACCTGCATCTCGCCTCACTCTATGTAGCGTCGTCCCGTTGTTTCGCGCATCGCCGCAGATTCCGCAAGGAGCGTCCATGACCCGTTACGCCGACATGCCGGAGAGCGTGGCCCGGCATCTCGCCCGCCTGCCGCTTCCCGAAATGGAGGGCGGCGCATTCGTGCTCGGGCCGCCCTTGTCCGAACGCCGGGTTGCGGTCGTTTCCTCCGCCGGGCTCGGCAGGCGGGGAGACCACCCGTTCGGCCCGGGAGCCGTCGATTACCGGGTGCTGCCGGCCGATGCCGACGCCAACGACATCGTGATGAGTCATATCTCGGTCAATTACGACCGGACCGGCTTCCAGCAGGACCTCAACATCGTCTATCCGGTCGAGCGCCTGAACGAGATGGCCGCCAGCGGCGAGATCGGCGGCGTTGCGGCCCACCATTATTCCTTCATGGGCGCGAGCGACCCCGCGCCGATGCAGCCCTTCGCGGAGGATGTCGCGGCGGCCATGCAGGCCGAAGGCGTCGATACGGCGCTGCTGGTCCCCGTCTGACCGAACTGCACGCGCGCCGTGTGCGCGCTCGCCCACTATCTGGAGCGCAAGGGCATTGCCACGGTGGTCATTGCCCTGGTTCACGAACACGCCGAGGCGATCGCCAATCCGCGCACGCTGTCGGTGCCGTTCGAGCTCGGCAGGCCGCTCGGCGCGCCCGACGACCCGGCATTCCAGCTCCGTGTGCTGCGGGCCGCCCTCGACCTGCTGGACCGGCCTGCCGGCCCCGTGCTGGAGGAGTTTCCCGACCCCGCGCCGGAGCCGGCGGATTACGACGGCTGGGCCTGTCCCGTGTCCCTTCCGCGACCGGACGCGGCCTCGGCCGGCAGCCTCGAGCGCCTGGTCGCGGACGAAATCGCCCGGCTGCGGCCCTGGTGGGACGCGGCGAAGGACCGGCGCGGACGCACGACCGTCGGCGCCAGCGGCTACGATATCGAGGACGCCGCGCGGATCGTCAGCCGCTACGCCGACGGCGGGGAGCCGAAGGATCCGGGTCCCGAGCGGAAGCTATCGCGTTCCCTGAAACTGGCCTGCGACGACCTGATGGCCTTCTACACGGAAGCCGCCACGGCGCAGCCCGGAGGGGCGGCCTCACAGGACCTCTCCGACTGGTTCTGGGGCGAGACGGCCGCCGGCAGGGCGCTGCTTGCGCTGCGCGAACGCGCGGCCGCCGAAGACGACAAGGGCATGCAGCTCATCGGCAACCTGCTGATCCTGCCGCGAAGCCAGGCCCACCGCGCAAGAACCTAGAATTACGCCCGGCCTTCAGCCTATATGGCGCGATGGCGCGCCAGGGCGACAGGACAGGCAAGGGAACCGGGCGGCAGCGCCGCCGAGGCGGTCCGCGGCTGCGCAAGGGAACCGACGAAGAGACAAAGTCGGCAGCCAAAACGCCGATTTCGCCGGGCCGGGCGCTTACGGGCCGGGCTGCCGGCAAAGCGGCGTCCAAGCGGAAGCCGCCGCGCCCGACCCGTGGCAGGAGACGAAGAGCCGGTGGAGGGTCCGCCGCGCGCCGGTCCGTGCTGCGGCGCCTCGTTTCCGGAATTGCGGTCGTCTGCGTGTGGGGGCTGGTCGCCCTCATCGTGGCGCTGGCCTATTTTTCCTACACATTGCCCGATGTCGACCGCGTCGCGGAAAGCGGGCGGCGGCCGGGCATCTTCCTCAACGATGTGGACGGCAATCCGGTGCTTGCAAAGGGCGACCTTTACGGCGACCCGGTGGATGCGGCGCGGCTGCCTGCCTATGTGCCGCGCGCCGTCATAGCCATCGAGGACCGGCGCTTCTTGGAGCATGGCGGCATCGACCCGATCGGCCTGGCGCGGGCGCTCTGGGTCAACATCGTCGAGGGCGGCGTGCGCCAGGGCGGCAGCACGATCACCCAGCAACTTGCGAAAAATGTCTTCCTCACGCCCGAACGGTCCATCGAGAGGAAAATCCGCGAGGCCCTTCTCGCCTTCTGGCTGGAGTGGCGCTACGACAAGAACCACATCATTTCGCTCTACCTGAACCGCGCCTATTTCGGCTCCGGGGCCTATGGCATCGATGCCGCTGCACGGCGCTTCTTCTCCAAGCCGGCGGCCGAAGTCGACCTCTGGGAAGCCGCCGTGTTGGCCGGCCTGCTGAAGGCGCCGAGCCGGTTGTCGCCTGTCGCCAATCCCGGAGGCGCCGGCGAGCGGGCCCGGCTTGTGCTGAAGGCGATGGCGGAGTCCGGCTTCATCTCGGCCGAGCAGGCGCAGGCGGCGGCAGGCTCCGCCTTGCGGACCAGGACGGCGCCGGACGGGCGCGGCTATTTCGCCGACTGGGTGCTGGCGCAGGTCCACCGGCGCATGGGCCTGGTGGACCGGGACCTGCGCATCGCCACGACCTTCGACCCCGGCCTGCAGTGGCTCGCAGCCGAGACGGTCGCCGCCGCGCTGGCAGGCAAGACGAACCCGTCGCAGGCCGCGCTGGTCGCGATGGCCCCGGACGGCGCGGTGCGGGCGATGGTGGGCGGCAGGGATTACGGCGAAAGCCAGTTCAACCGCGCGACGCAGGCGCTTCGCCAGCCGGGGTCCGCCTTCAAGCTGTTCGTTTACCTAGCGGCCCTGGAGCGCGGCCTGGAGCCGGACGACATCGTGACCGATGCGCGCGTCAATGTGGGCGGCTGGGCGCCGAAGAACTTCGACGGTCGCTTCCGGGGCTCCGTCACCATGCGGGAGGCCTTCGCCCGGTCCCTGAACGCCGCCGCCGTCCGTCTCGCCGACCGGGCCGGACGCGCCCGCGTCGCAGACGCAGCCCGCCGTCTCGGCATCACCTCGGACCTGGCGCCCGACCTCACCATCGCGCTCGGCTCCAGCGGGGTGAGGCTGATCGAACTGACGGGGGCCTACGCCGCCTTCGCCAATGGCGGGCGCGGCGTCATCCCCTACGGCGTCCGGGAGATTGCGGGCGTGTTCCAGCGGGCGGGCACCGGCGCGGGGGAAGCCGTGGCTCCCGGCGTGGTGGCATCCATGAACGACCTGCTGACCGCCGTCGTGAAGCAGGGAACCGGCAAGGCGGCCCGGCTCTCCGACCGCCCCGCCGCCGGCAAGACGGGCACCAGCCAGTCCTTCCGCGACGCCTTTTTCGTGGGCTTCACGGGGAACCTCGTGGCCGGCGTTTGGGTCGGCAACGATGACGGCGCGCCGATGGACGAGGTCACGGGCGGCGGGCTGCCGGCGCGCATCTGGCACGATTTCATGGCGGCGGCGCATGAAGGCGCGCCGGTGCGCCCGCTTCCCGGCATCGGGACCCGGAAAACGCCCTACCCGTTCCGGCCCAGGATCACCGGAAGCACCGGAGCCCGGCAACCGGACCGGTCGAACGATCCCTGATACCAACGGTCGTTGACCGGAACCGATGGCCGAGCGACCTCCACCGTCGCCCCGGCCCCCGAGCCGGGGCCCAGCCACGGTTCTGGCGGCAGCTTCAGCGGTCCAACTTGTTCTTCTCCGGCTGCGGCGGTGGCCCGAGTCAGGGATGGACCCCGGCTCGGGGGCCGGGGTGACGATATGGGCCATGATCTTCACATGGGTCTGAAGTCGATGCCGCAGGTATGAGTCGCCGGGGCCTTACCCTGCCGGGAGCGTTGCGGTGCGGAAGCGGTCCTTGGCGAAGGCCGCATCCAGGGAGCGCCTGATGACGGGCGGCGGCGCGTCCGGGGTAATCTTCAGCAGCACGAACGACGCGCCGTTGGCTTCGCGCAGCAACCGTCCGGCCTCTTCGATCTCGTGCGTTTCGGATACCGAGCGGACCGCCGTGATGCCGGCCCCGGACGCCATTGCGGCAAGATCCACGCCCAGCGAGGTGTGGCTCTTCTGGTAGCCCGTCTCGCCGTAATGGCCGTTATCGACGCAGACGATGGAGAGGTTGGGCGGGTTCAGGATCGCGACGGTCGCAAGCGAGCCCACATTCATCAGCAGCTCGCCGTCGCCCGTCAGCACCAGCACGCTGCGGTCAGGCCGCGCGAGCGCCAGTCCGAGCCCCATGGCGACAGCCCCGCCCATGACGCCCGCGCAGGCGAAATAGTTGGCCTCCGGCTCGCACATGGCGGCCGTGTCCTTCGCCGTGCCGGCAAGGCCCGCGACGATCAGCCAGTCCTGCGGATTGCCCACCAGCGCGGGCACGGCCTCGCGCCTGTCGAGCGTGCCGACGGGGCTCATATCGGCCGCGGTCCCGGCCCTGAATGCTTCATTCATCGCTTCAATTTCCCTCGCTTAAAATGCTTTTGCACCGATCAATTTCTGGGTGAGAAGCACGCCCACCGCCTGCCCCGACTTGAACACCATGGTGCAGGCCGCCCGCATTGCGCCCTCGACATCCTCGGGCCGGTCGATCCGCACGGTGATGAAGCCCATCGCCTCCATCACCGGCTCGACCGCCTGCCCCATCGGCATCTGCCAGGGATTGCCCTCGCCGAAGTCGCCGCGCATCGACACCAGCACCAGCATCGGGAACAGGCCGTTCTTCACCAGCGAGAACATGTTGACGCAATTGCCGATGCCCGAGGACTGCATGGCCGCGACGCCGCGCGCGCCGCCCAGATGGGCGCCGGCCAGCATGGCGATGCCCTCTTCCTCCGTCGTCAGCGGCACGGAATGCACCTCCGGGTCGGCTAGCGACATGTCGATCAGCACCCGGTGGCCGGCATCCGGCACATAGCTCACCTGGCTGACCTCGAACTCCTTGAGGACCCGGTAAAGGTCCTCCTGCCAATCGGTCATCGCTTCAAGTCCTCTTGGAAAAAAGCTCACAACTGCGCGCGAACCGCGTCCGCAATCGCGTCCGGGCCCACGCGCAGCATGTCTTCGAGCGGCTTTGCATAGGGAATCGGGATGCGCGGCGCGCCGAGGCGCTTCACGGGCGCTTTCAGGTTGCCGAAATGCGCCTCCGAGACGGTCGCAGCGACCTCGGCTCCGAAACCGCCCACCGAGACCGCCTCCTGCGCCACGACCAGCCGTCCGGTCCTGCGCACGGACTCCAGCACCGCGCCGCGGTCCCAGGGCCAGAGCGTGCGCAGGTCGATCACCTCCACCGACACGCCTTCCTCGGCCAGCTGCTCGGCCGCAGCGGCGGCATTGCGAACCATGGCAGACCATGAGACCACCGTGGCGTCATCGCCTTCCCGGACGATCCGCGCGCTGCCGAGCGCGCCCGGCGGCTCGTCCTCGCCGAGCTCCTCCTCGATCCCCCACAGGTCCTTGTGCTCCATATAGACCACCGGATCGTCGCTGCGGATCGCCGCCTTCAGCAGGCGCAGATTGTCCCCCGGCGTCGCCGGGGCGACCACCGTCAGGCCCGGAATATGCACATACCAGGCTTCCAGCGACTGCGAGTGCTGCGCGGCGGAGGACCGCCACATGCCCATCGGCTCGCGCACCACAAGCGGCACGCCGCCCTGCCCGCCGAACATGTAGCGGGCCTTGGCCGCCTGGTTCACCAGCTCGTCCACGGCGCAGAGCGCGAAGTCGGCGAAGCGCATCTCCACCACCGGGCGCGTCCCCGCCAGCGCCGCGCCGACGGCGGAGCCGAGGATCGCCGCCTCTGAAATCGGCGCGTCCGAAATCCGGAGCGGGCCGAATTCCTCGACCATGCCGGCATACTGCCCGAACACGCCGCCGCGCCCGAGGTCCTCGCCGACCGCCCACACCGTCGGGTCGCGGCGCATCTCCTCGGCCAGCGCCCGCTTGCCGGCTTCCATGTAGCTCGTCTTCACCATCGGAACGCCGCCTCGCGCGGGTCGCCGATATCCTGCACGTCGGCGTAGAGCGCACCGTCTTCCGGCCAGGGCGCGGCCTTCGCCTCCTCGAAGGCAGCCTGCATCTCCCCGACGGCGGCTTCCCGGTGGCCGGCAAGCGTCTCATCGGCGACGCCATGCGCCCGCAAGGTCTCCGCGGCGCGGGCGATCGGGTCGTCCTTCCAGCGCTCCTCGACCTCCCCGGCATCGCGGTAGGCGGCCTTGTCCACGGCCGTGTGGCCCGTCAGCCGCCAGGTCTTCGCCCAGAGGAATTGCGGGCCGCCGCCGTCGAGGATCCGCCCGCGCAGCTCCGTCGTCACCTCCGCCACGAGGTCCACATCGTTGCCGTCCACGGCCCGGGCCGGAATCCCCAGCGCCTCGGCGCGCGCCGCCGGGCCGGGGCCGCCGGTCATCGCCTCGGTCCGGGTGGTGGCGGCGAAGGCGTTGTCCTCGCAGACGAACAGCACCGGCAGGTCGAAGACCCGCGCCCAGTTCAGCCCCTCCAGGAAAGGTCCGCGATTGACCGCGCAGTCGCCGAAGATGCAACAGACGATGCGCCGCTCGCCCTTGAGCCGCACCGCGTGGGCAGCACCTGCGGCGATGTTGATGTTGGCGCCGACGACCCCGTTCGCGCCCAGCATCCCGACCGAGAAGTCGGCGATGTGCATGGAGCCGCCCTTGCCGCCGCAATTGCCGCCTTCGCGCCCGAACAGCTCGCGCATCATCGCAACCGCGGAGGCGCCCTTCTCCAGCGTGTGGCCGTGGCCGCGATGAGTCGAGAGCAGCAGGTCCTCGCGCGCGAGGCTCCCGACCGCGCCCACCGCACAGGCCTCCTGCCCGATGGAGGGGTGTATGGCGCCCAACACCAGCCCTTCCTGCAGCGCAGCGACGGCCTGCTCCTCGAAGGCGCGGATGCGGTGCATCCGCCGATGCCGGTCCGCCAGCCGTTCGAGGTCAAGATTGGGCCGGGAGCCGCTCATGTCAGCCGTCTCCTGTCATGCCCGGACACCCCCTTCCGTCACCCCGGACTTGATCCGGGGTCCATCCCTGACCGCCTGCGCCTGCCACCGGTGGAGAGCATGTCCAACCGCCGGGGCCGCCGCGAGAACCGGAGTTGGACCCCGGATCAAGTCCGGGGTGACGGTTATGGGCGGTGCGACGCTATGCCGACGCCACAGATGTGTGAAGCCGACAGGGCTCGGGGCCGGGGCGGCGAGGAGGACGCCAACCGGACGGCAGTGGAACAAGTCCGGCAGGCTTGCGGGACGAGGCCGCCTCAAAGGCCCAGCACCCGCTTCGAGATGATGTTGCGCTGGATCTCGTTGGAGCCGGCGAAGATCGTGTGCTTGCGGTCGTTGAAATATTTCGCCGCGAGCGCGTTGGCGTAGTCGGGGCCGACCGGCTCCTCGTTCCAGCCATGCTCCATGGCCTCGATCTGGTAGGGACCCGCGTCGTAGCCCGCCGCCTCCATCTTGAGCTCGGAGAGGCGCTGCTGGATCTCCGTCCGGCGTATCTTGATCATCGACGACTCGGCGCCGATCTCCTTGTCCGCCGAGACGGCGGCGAGCATGCGGAGCATCTGCATTTCCAGCGTCTGGAGCTCGATCTCGACCTCCGCCACCTTGCGCATGAAGGTCGCGTCCTCCTCCAGCCCCTGGTCCGCCGCAATCTCCTTGAGCGAGCGCAGGCCATTCTTCTGGCTACCCAGCGCCCCGCCGCCCATGCGCTCATGGCCCAGCAGGTATTTGGCGATCGTCCAGCCCTGGTCCACCTCGCCCACGAGGTTCTCGCGCGGCACGACGACATCGGTGAAGAACACCTCGTTGACCTCGTGCAGGCCGTCGATGGTGATGAGCGGCTTCACCTCGATGCCGGGCGTGGCCATGTCGATCAGGATGAAGGAGATGCCCTCCTGCCGCTTGCCTTCCGAGGATGTCCGCACGAGGCAGAAAATCCAGTTCGCCCAGTGGGCCGCCGTCGTCCAGATCTTCTGGCCGTTGATGACGAGGCGGTCGTCATGCACCTCGCAGCGGGTCTTGAGCGCGGCGAGGTCGGAGCCGGCGCCGGGCTCGGAATAGCCCTGGCAGTAGATGCGCTCGCCGGAGAGGATGCGCGGCAGGTTGTCCCGCTTCTGCTCCTCGGTGCCGAAGGCCATCAGCACCGGCCCGCACATGGAAAGGCCGAAGGGGATCGGGCGCGGCGCATTGGCGAGCGCCTGCTCCTCGTCCCAGATGTATTTCTGCGTCACGGTCCAGCCGGGCCCGCCCCATTCGGTCGGCCAATTCGGCGCGACCCAGCCCTTGTCGTAAAGCGCCCTGTGCCACGCCATCGTCTCGGCCAGCGTCGGCTGGATGCCGAGCCCGACCTTGCGCGCCACATCGCCCGGCAGCGTCTCGGCCAGGAAGGAACGGCACTCGTCGCGAAAGGCTTCGTCTTCAGGGGCGAAATTGAGGTCCATGGGGCGGCCGCCAGTGGTTAGTGGTCAGTGGCTAGTGGATAGTCCGGCCGAAGCCGGCCTGCAACTGCTATCCACCAGCCATTGGCCTATTCCGCTGGCGCAGCCGGCGGCTCTTCCATCGGCATGTTGCGCCGAAGAATGTAGTCGCGGACAAACCTCAGTTCTCCCCGCACTTCGGCTACACCTTCCTTCAACTCGACCTGGCCGGTCTCCAGGCGATCCATTCGTTGTTCGACCCTGTCGATGCGCTGTTCCAGATCGCTGCGCAGCGAGCGGATCATACCGATCATGAGCGCGGCCAGCGCGACGACCAGCGCCGGCGTAATCCAGGTTTCCATGAGGCGGCCGCCAGTGGTCAGTGGCTAGTGGTCAGTGGCTAGTGGATAGTCCGGCCGAGGCCCGCCTGCAACCGTTATCCACTATCTACCATTCACTATCCACTGGCCACCGGCCACTAGCCACTATCCACTCGAAACACCTTCATCGCCTCGTCGCCCAGATGGTTGATGACCTTGACGGCGATGCGGCCGGAGGCCGGGCGCGGGAACGGGCGCGAGGTGTCGCTGTTGAGCGTGGCCCAGGCGTCCTCGTCGATCTCTGCCCTGAGCGTCGTCCTGAGCGCCTTGTAGGGGTCGTTGGCGCCCAGGAAATAAGCGTGGCGGACGAAGAAGCTCTCCTCGTTGTAGTCCGTGTCCACGAACCAGCAGGCAATGCCGTCCGGCCCGTCGCTGCGCACCTCGCCGGAATTCGGGTGAAACACGTCCACGCCGTTGATCCTGACCCTGATTTCGTCGCCGCCTTCGTCCAGGATATCGATGTCGGGCTCGCCGAAGATGACGAAGAGATTGCCCTTGCCCGTGTTCTTCAGATCGTCGGCCATGTGCAGGTCGGCGTTCATGCGCGCCTTGAGGACGGGGATGCGGCCCAGCCGCTCGAACTCGCTGGCATGGGCGTCGTAGCTGAAGGCGCAGGCGATGAGCACGTCGAAGCCGGCTTCGGCCGCCTCGCGGGCAGCGGCGGAGAGGTCGGGGCGCGAGACGGTGCCGAATTCCGGGCCGATGAAGATGCCGGCGCGGCGCGGCTTGCCGTCCGCCTCCTCGTAGCGGCCCTCGCCGCAGATATAGCCGTCGCCCGGCCAGGGCGCGAGGGAGGAGAAGGCAATCCGATCCTCCCTATGCGCCTGCTGAACGCCAGAGGTTTTCAGGTTCTCCAGGATCATCTCCGCGAAGTCGGGCGCTTCGCCATAGGTGCGGCCCTTTTCGCCGAGGGTGGAGAACAGCTCGTCGTCTTCGTCGACGGCCAGCATCCGGTGCGGCGCCAGGCTCTCGACCGTGAAGGGGCCGGCGACGCGGATGCGGGACCGGTCCTCATAGGGCTTGTCGTAGAGATATTCGGTATCGGCCCTGGCGGCGATGGAGGCGTCGATCTCCTTCTGCCGGGCTATGCGAAGCTCCCAGAATTCGGCGAGCAAGGAGTCGGTGGCCGGTGGCCAGTGGTCGGGACGCTCGCGCGGGACTTCCCATTCTTCGAGAGTTTCTTCCTGGCCACCGGTCACTGACAACTGGCCACGGAGCGCCGCCAGCCGCTCTTCCCACTTCTCCCAGATCACGTCGATCTCGGCATTGTTGGCGATGCTGCGCAGCGTGATATGCGGCACGCGCTCATAGACGAAGCCCTGTCGGATATTGCCGCCAGTCGGCGTTTCCGAGGGAGCACGGCGGATAATCTCGGCCTCCTTGCGCTGCCCCTCCGGGCTGTCGGCCAGCAGATACCAGGGATAGCGCGCGCCCATGACCCGCGCCCGCGCCAGCGCGAGCGCCACGCGGGAGGTGTCGATGGTGATCCATCGCCGGCCCCACTGCTCTGCGCAATATGCAGTGGTGCCAGAGCCGCAGGTCGGGTCCAGCACGAGATCGCCGGGGTCGGTGGTCATCAGAACGCAGCGTTGAATAATTTTTGAGGTAGTTTGTACCACATAGTATTTTTCGTCTCCGTAACCGCCTGTGCCTGTATCAGTCCAGATATTCAAAAGTGGCATAATCGAAAAGTCGCTAAGGAACCTAACGTGGCTCAAGGATCGCCCTGTTCCCGCGTGTAGACGATCTGCTTTCTCCAGACGTTGGATAGATTCCGGGCTCGTTGACCAATAGCGATTACCTGGAGAAAATTGACGCCCCCGAAACTCGATAATTTCTCGACCTCTACTGTATTCGTGACTAGACGTTAGGTTATCTGGTCGGCATAGCTCGTGAATTGTATAGCTAGATTGATCCTTTATCCGTCTGAAATGACCTCCCTCTATTCGAATTAATTTGTATTGTTCGGATCCCGGATCTCCTATACCTTTCGAAAGGTATACTTGTCGATACTTTATTGAATTTATATCCTTACAGAACCATATGATGTAATCTGAAACACTGGGTAGCGCTAAATCAGTCTGAACTGCTGTCTTCTTTAAGGTGATTACTGACACGAAATTTTTGTCCCCAAACACCTCATCCATCAACGCCCGGACCCGGTGAACGTTCTCGTCCCCGATCTGCACGAAGACCGAGCCGCTTTCCGTCAACAGTTCCCGCGCCACCGTCAGCCGGTCGCGGAGATAAGTCAGATAGGAGTGGATGCCGTCGCGCCAGGTGTCGCGGAAGGCTTTCACCTGCTCCGGCTCGCGGGTGATGTGGGCGGCATTGCCGTCCTTCACGTCGCGGCTGGTGGTGGACCACTGGAAGTTGGAGTTGAAGCGGATGCCGTAGGGCGGGTCGATATAGATGCATTGCACCCTGCCGCGCAGGCCCTCGCGCTCGGCAAGGCTCGCCATCACCTGCAGGCTGTCGCCCAGGATCATGCGGTTCGACCAGTTGGCGTCGTGGCGGTAGAACTCCGTGCGCGCGTCCTCGTCCGGCAGGCCGTTGAAATCGGCGAACAGGTCCGGCGCCGCCTCCGCCTCCTCGTCGCGGCGCGCCTTCGTCTGCCGCAGCAGGTCGTCTACCAGCGCCTTGGGATGCACCTTCTCCTGGATGTAGAGCGGCGGCGCCTGCACGGTGAGGTCCGCCGCGTCCTGCGCCTCCTTCCCGCGCCAGACAAGCTGCGGATCGAGGTCCCGGTTGCGCTCATAGACCACCGGGCGCGGCGCCTTCTCCTCCTCCGCCATGACGGGATGGAACTCCGCCGTCGGAATGTTCCGCCTGGACGCCTCGCCGTGGGTGAGGGTCTCGACGGATTTCGGCGTCTTCCTGCTGCGGCGCGCCATATCAACCGTTTCCGGCAAAGCGCAGGGAGGCCATCGAGCGGGAACTCCCCGCACGCACTGTCTTCGTGTCCGGACGTCGCATTTCGCCCCCAACAGCCTCGTTAAGCATTTTCCACATAGGAAACTCCAAGGGTCTCCGCCATCCGCTTCAATTTTCGGTCCCGTGTCCAGAGCGTCATGCCAGCGTGCTCGAGAACTGAACAAAGAAGATGCGCGTCCACAAAGCCGATTCCCCTGCGCATAAGCCCGTTCGTTTCAATCATGGACATGACATCGACATGAGTGCACTCGCGGATATTCGGCAGATCCTGCATTCGTTGCAGAAATTCTGCTCGCTTCGGAATGTTGCCGCACGCAAGCTCACCGAGAATCATGGCATGCATCACCACGTTACCGGCGTCCAACATCTCCTCAAGATGAGGCTCGGTACCGCGCAGATGATCGATCCACACCACCGTATCCACCAGAATCATCCGGCCGCTTCACTTCGACGACGGGGAATGTATTCGAGGTCCGGAGCGCTGCCTCCGCTCTCTGCCAGCCATCTGCTGGATTCGATTTCGGTGGACGAACGGAATTGGCCGACCATGCGGTCGAATTCCGGCCCCACGATGCGGGCAAAATCATCTTCCATGTCATACACATCCGTGAATTCCGTAAACTTCCAGCGACCGTAATCACCGAGCGCGTTCACGCCGGGCACCCAGTAGGTGTCCATGGTCCCTTTCTTGTCCTTCGCGTCCTCACCGCGATAGCCCTTGATCTCGATGACCAGGTGAAGCGGGTCATCCACACCGCGCCCGTCATCGACCAGGACGATGAAGTCCGGAATGTAGGTCCGGGTCTCGGAACCGGACCGATAGGGCACCTCCAGGCCGAGGCCGTGGTTCTTCACCCAGGCACGGACGCGGGGATGGGCATCGGCGATACGGCAGAACTCCGCCTCCCAGCCGCTGTCATAGACGGCATAGTTGATATGGCAACGGTCGGGATTCGTCGTCCAGAGAGACTGCTTCGTCGTGGTGAAACGGACATGGGCCGTGGAACCGGAAGGGTTGTAGGGGTCGAGCACGGCCGTAATGGAAGGTTCGCTTGAGTCTTCTCTCGCCTTGCGCTGCGCGCTGCCCCGGTCGATTGCCTGCTTGATCCGCTCGCAAGCTACCTCCTTCAATGAGGGATACAGCACTTGCGCCGGCTTGGTGCCGCCCCTGCAAACGAGGTGATCGTCCAGCCATTCGCGCGTAATCCGTTTGAGCGGGCCGAACAGGTGCAATTTCGGTTCCTCGCCGGAGTCCCGATACTTCGTGTTCAACAGATGGTTTGCGAGATGAAACTGAATCGTCCGCAACCGCATGCCTTCCAAGCGCTCTACCGTCAGATCGACGCCTTCACCGACAATACCCTCGTTTCGGGTTCTCGTAGGGCCGACGAGATCGGGGGTCAGTTCCAGCGTCGAATCCGTATTGAATTCCGCTTCCAACCGCTCCTCCGGCAGTTCGATCCGATAGCCGGCTACGCGCGGGAAGCGAATTTCGCACCCGTCGCGTTCTGGGCGGACGGCCCGGACCTGGACGGTCTTGCGAGGCCGCTGTGGCGGCGCCACAACAGGTTCGGCGGTGAAATCGAAGGGGATCCCGAGGACGTCGGCATATTCAACGTCGAACAGTTTGTCTTCGTTCAACTCATATGACTGTCGGCGCAAGGCCCGGCCGACGACCTGCTCGCAGAGGAGCTGCGTGCCGAACGCGCGGACGCCGAGCACATGGGTGACAGTGTTGGCATCCCAGCCTTCCGTCAACATGGAAACCGACACCACGCAACGGGTCGCACCGCCAAGCCGGCCCGCCTTGCCGACCGTGTTCATCGCCTCGCGCAACAAATCTGCATCGGACAACTTCTCGGCCTGCTGCCGGTCACCGGTGCGTTCAACGATCTCCCGGCGGAAACGTTCGATCTCATCCGCTGCCGCAGCGCGGAAATTCCGGTCCAGTGCCTCCCCGGACTCAAGCTGCGTGCTGTCGATCAGCAAGGTATGCGGGCGGGCGAGTGGAGCGCCCAACTCGTCGAAATTCCGGAAAAGCGGGAAGCGGCTCTGTACCAACGCTTGAGAACCGTCAGGACCTGTACGGTGGAACCCGGAAATAAAGTCGTAAACCAGCTTTGAGGTAGCCGTGTTGTTGCAGACCACGATGAAGCAGGGCGGCACCTCGATGCCCTGTTCCTGCCATAGCCCGAAAGTATCCTCGTAGTGGCCGTAAAGAGCCTCCAGCGCCGTCTGCAGCGTGGTAGGAAGTCGCAGCGGGTCCAGCCCGGACGCCTTGCTTCTGCCCTTTCGCGGCATGTCCTTGCCGATATGCTGCCAGAGGTTACGGAAGGTCGGCATCTCGGTGCCCGGAATGTTGTCGGCGACCGGCACACGCGGCAGCTTGACGATGCCGCACTCGATGGCGTCCATCAGCGAGAAGTCGCTCACCGTCCAGGGGAAAAGCGTGCCTTCCGCATAGCCCGATCCGCGCAGGAAGAACGGTGTGGCCGAAAGATCGACCACGCGGGCGAGGCCGAGCTTGCGGTCAACCGCCTCCAGCCCGGATATCCAGAGCCGGGCGGCTTCCCGGTTCTTCTCGGCCTCGGTGCGGTCCTCTCCCCGGAGAACGCCTTCGTCGTCTTCGTCGGCGGGTTTCTCCCTGTAGCAGTGATGCGCCTCGTCATTGAGCACGAGGATATTCCTCAGACCCATAAGGTCCTCGACCACGCGCTGGACCATCCGACCTTCGGTTTCCACCGTGCGCAGATCCGGCCCCCTGCCCTGCAGGAGCGCACGGCCGCCCCTTGAAACCGCCATCGTCTCCTTGGGCTTGAAGGCGTGGTAGTTGGTGATGACGATCTTCGCCTTGCCGAGGTCGCCGAGCATGTCGGCAGGCACCAGTTCCCGCTCCCGGTAGTAGCTGTCCGGGTCGTTGGGCTGGAGCACGCGCAGCCGGTCCTTGATAGTGATGCCGGGAGTGACGACGAGGAACCCCCGAGTAAAACGCCGGCTGCCGGGCCGGCGCACCGCGTTGACGGTTTGCCAGGCGATGAGCATGGCCATAACGGTGGTTTTGCCTGCACCTGTCGCGAGTTTCAGCGCCAGCCGGGATAAGCCGGGATTCGCGTCTTCGTTTGCCCTTTCGAGTTCTTCGAGAAAAGCTCGCCCGGCGCTTCCCTGTGACGGCGCCACCTCCGTCAGCCAGATCGCGGTCTCCACGGCCTCCACTTGGCAGAAGAACGGCCTGATATCGTTGAATTTATGATTGCGCCAATGCCGTAGCAGCCGGGCCGTTTCCGGCGTCACCCGCCATTGCGCCTCCGGCAGCGCGCGCCAGATATCGACCTGGCGGCGGATGCTGGCGATCATCTCGGCCAGCTTGTATTGCTGGCTCTCCGTCCCGATCCGTTCCGCGGTTTCGTGAAGAATCAGTTGTTCCTGCGTGTTCCGCCGCTTTCTGGCCGCAGGAATGGGCGTAATGAAATCGACATCCCGACGGCGTTCGAGGATTCGGTCGGTCGGCTGGCGGGTGGTCCCGTCAAGCTCCCAATGTCGCGACGGATATTCGTATGGCGAGTTGAGAATCGGGCGCTCGAAGAAGCGGGCCGTCATTCGGAAAACTCCGAGGCCGGGTGCAGGTGCCGGCAAGGGCTAACATGCGTTCCGGTGCGAGACAACGCCCTACCCCTTGCGCGAGAAGCGCCCCCGGGAGGCTTCGTAGGCGCCGAAGAGGGCGAGCGCGAGGGCCAGCGGCAGAAGGAAATAGATGACCCGGTAGGTGATGATGCCCGCGGCCACGACATGGGTCGGGACGGTCTCGGGCATCAGCACCAGCAGCACCGTCTCGAACACGCCGAGGCCGCCCGGCACATGGCTGATATAGCCGGCCATGTAGGCCAGCACATAGACGGCGACGAAATGCCAGTAGGGCATGCCGAAATCCGGCGGCAGCACCAGGTAGAGCACGGCGCTGGTGAACACCCATTCGAGGATGCCCACGCAGAACTGGATCAGTCCGTGTTTGATTTTCGGCGGCGTCACCTCGCGCTCGCCAACGCGCACAACCGGCCTGCCGCAGAGGCACCACAGGACATAGAGCGCGCCGGACAGCACCCAGACGGCCGCAACGGCGCGGATGAGGCCGGCGTCGAGCTCCAGCGCATCGGCCAGCACCGCCGCATTGGGAAGCGTCAGCAGGCCGCCCACGGAAAGCGCGCAGAGGTAATAGACGATGCCGGCATAGAGGACGACGCGGGCGACATCGCCGGGAGGAACGCCCCAGTCCGTGTAGAAGCGGAAGCGGACCGCGCCGCCGGTGAGCGCCCCGAAGCCCAGGTTGTGGCTGAAGGCGTAGGAAATGGAGGAGACGAACGCGACCCGGCCGAAGGACATGCGCCTTCCGATATAGCGGAACGCGGTGTGGTCATAGGCCGCCAGCACCAGATAGGCGGCGAAGGTTGCGGCCACGGCCGCCAGGATTCGCAGCAGCGGGATCGCTTCAAGCTGGCGGCCGAGTTCGTCCCAGCGCAGGTCCCGCAGCTGCCAGGTCAGCGCCCAGACGGCGGCGGCGAAGACGGCGACCGCGGCAACAATGCCGAAATAATGCCAGAAGCGTTTCGGCACCGCGGGTTCAGCCCGCCGGGCGGAACTTCGGGATCGTCAGGTCTTCGGAAACCCTGTCGAAGAACGCCTCGACCCGCTGGCCGATACGGACCGCGTCGATGTCCCCGGTCACGAGGTTGCTTACGATGCGCGCGCCCTCGTCCAGTTCGACGCAGGCGACGACATAAGGCGTCTCGTCCCGGAAGGCCGGCCCGGCCGGCGTGTGGCAGACGGTGAAGGAATAAACGGTCCCGGTTCCCTTCGCCTCGATCCACCGGATATCGGCATCCTCCGCGCCCGGCGCAAGGCGGCGCGAATAGAGAAAGCAGCGCCCGGTCCTGCCGCAGCGCTGGATCATCAGGCGGCCTTCGCGCGCGCCGGTCCAGTAAGGCTCCGATTCGGCGTCGATGGCGGGGACCGGCTTGTCGTAGGTCATGGGGCCGACTCTAGCCGTTTTCGGTCGACAGGATGAGCGTCGCGCCCGAAGAGAGCACGCCGCCCGTGCCGTGGCAGATCGCCGTGCGCACGCCTTCCGCCTGCCTCTCGCCCGCAAGGCCCCAGAGCTGGCGGCATGCCTCGATGATGGTGAACAGCCCGTACATGCCCGGATGGCAATAGGAGAGCCCGCCGCCATTGGTGTTGACCGGAAAGGCGCCGCCGGGGCCGGTCCGGCCGCCCCTGACGAACTCCTTGCCCTCGCCGTAGCCGCAGAGCCCGAGCGCCTCCAGCGTCATCAGCACGGTGATGGTGAAGCTGTCGTAGAGCATCGCAAGGTCGATCTCGGCCGGCCTCCGTCCCGCCATGGCGTAGGCCCGGCGCGAGGAATGCTCGGCGGCCTCGAGCTTCGCCATGTCGGGCATGTGCGCGATGCTCGTGTGCGAGGCCGACGCGCCGTGGCCCAGCACATGGACCGGCGGCGTCCGCAGGTCGCGCGCACGCTCCTCCGTGGTCATCACCACCGCCCCGCCGCCGTCGGTGACGAGGCAGCAGTCGTAGCGCCCGAGCGGCGAGGCGATCATCCGCGCGTCCAGCACATCGTCCACCGTCATCGGCTCGCGGAACGCAGCGGCGGGGTTGAGCGCCGCCCAGGCCCGGGTCGCCACGGCGATTTCGGCAAGGGTCTCGCGGGTCGAGCCATAAACATGGGCATGCCTCTGCGCCGCCATCGCATAGGCGCCGACCGGCAGCGGCAGCCCTGCGGGAATGTCCCACTGGTTCGAGAACATCGCCGGGCGCCCGCCCAGCGCCCGCGCCGTCTGGCTCTTCTGCAGCGAGCCGTAAACGATCAGCACCGTCTCCGCCTGGCCGGAGCGGATCGCTTCCGCCGCCCGGCCGGCATGCAGCACGAAGGCCGCGCCGCCGATATTCGTCCCGTCGAGATAGCGCGGCCATTCGAGACCCAGATACTCCGTCAGCAGGACCGGCTGCATGGCCCCCGGCCCCGGCATGCCCCACATGCCGGCGACAGCGAGACCGTCCACATCGCGCATCCTCAGTCCTGCCTGGGCGAGCGCCTCATGGGCTGCATCGCGCTGTATGGAAAGCACCGTCGCGCCGGGCAGCGCGCGGCCCCGTTCATGGGTCGGCGCATCGGCTACGCCGACAATGACGGGGCTGCGGCTCATCCGCCGGCGTTGTCGCGGACGGCAATCAGCGCGTCCACGGCGACCGCGCCCTCCCCTTTCGGCAGCACGATGAACGGGTTGACGTCGATCGTCTCAAGCACATCGGCATTGGCGGCCGCGAACGCCGAAAGCCTTGCCAGCGCCTCCGCCAGCGCGTCTTCGTCCGCAGGCGGCGCTCCGCGGACGCCCTGCAGCATCGGGTAGCCGCGCACCTCGCCGATCATCCGGCGCGCCTCGTCGATGCCGAACGGCGCGATGCGGAAGGTCACGTCCTTCAGGACCTCGACGAAAATGCCGCCGAGCCCGAACATCACCACCGGCCCGAACACCGGATCGCGGACGACGCCGAGAATGGTCTCGACGCCGCCCGAAACCATCGGCGCGACCAGCACGCCGTCGATCCGCGCGTCCGGCGCATGCGCTTCGGCACGCGCAAGCAGGTCCCGGCAGGCCGTCTCCGCTGCCTCCCGGGACGCGACATTGAGGATGACGCCGCCGATCTCGGACTTGTGGAGGATGTCCGGCGATACGATCTTCATGACGACCGGGAAGCCCGCCGCCTCGGCAGCCTCGGCAGCGTCCGACGGCGAACCTGCAATTCGCTCCGGGACGGCCGGCACGCCGGCGGCCGCCAGAATGCGCTTGCCTTCGATCTCGTTGATGGCCAGTCCGGCGCTGAGCCTCGGCGCACCGGACGGCAGGGCCGGCGGCTGCGCGGAAGGCCCCCGCTTCAACGCCTCGGAATACCGCGCCAGAACCCCGAGCGCATGGATCGCCCGGCTCGGATCTTCGTAGCAGAGGTAGCCCATCTCCTGGATCCGCGCGCGGCGCTCGGGCGTGGTCAGGATGGCGAGCATGTGCAGATGGTCGGGAAAGCGCTTCCTTACCGCCTCCAGGCTCGGCTCCAGCTCCTTCATCATCAGCGGGTTCAGGCCGACCCCCGCCAGGAAGCAGACCGCGCTTGCATAGTCGCCGTCTTCCAGCAGGGCGCCGTACATGGTCTCCATCAGGGTCGCGTCGTTGATGAACTGCGCGGTCACATCCAGCGGGTTGCGGGTGCCTGCGAAGGGCACGAGCGCCTTCATCCGGTCCTGCGTCGCCTCGGGCAGCGGCGGCAGCTCGAGCCCGGCGTCCTCCGCCGCATCGGCCATGATGACGCCGACGCCGCCGGAAACCGTGATGATGCCCGTCCTGGCGCTCTTCGGCAGCTGGCCCCCGGCGAAGGCGTAGCCGACGTCGAACATCTCGTCGATGCTGTGGGGCCGATAGACGTTGTACTGGCGGAGCAGCGCATCGAAAACGGCGTCGGAGCCCGTGAGCGAGGCCGTGTGCGAGGCCGCTGCAGCCGTGCCGACCTCGGAGCGCCCGACCTTCATCAGCACGACCGGCTTCTCGGCCGCGCGGGCGATTTCGAGCGCCTCGATCAGCTTGTCCGCGTCCTGGACGCCTTCCATGTAGCCGAGCACGACGCTGGTGCCGGGGTCCTGCGCCATGTAGGCGAGGCAGTCGGAGAACTCGACGTCGCACTGGTTGCCCATTGTGGCCCAGAGGTTCAGGCCGAGGCCGCGTTCGCGGGCAAGCGTGAAGCAATGGCCGCCGAAAGCGCCGGACTGGGCGGCGACGGAAATCGTGCCCCTCTCAGGCCCCGTATCGCCGATGGCCGAGATGAAGGTGGCGATCATGCCGGTGCCGGTGTTCATCACGCCCATGCAGTTGGGCCCCATGATGCGAAGCCCGCCCTCGGCGCCGAGATCGGCCAGGCGGCGCTGGGCGCGCGCGCCGTCCTCGGAAATCTCGGCGAAACCGGAGGACAGCACGATGGCGGCCTTCACCCCCTTGTCGATGCAGGCCTGCACCGCCGGTTCCACAACGGGCATCGGCACGACGATCACCGCCATGTCCACCGGCCCCGGAATGTCGGCCATAGCGGGGAAAGCCGGCAGGCCCTGGATTTCGGCAGCGCCCGGATTGACCGGATAGACCTCGCCGCCATAGCCGGAGATCTTCATGTTGTGGACGGGCCGGCCGCCGATCTTCGTGAAGTTGGAAGAAGCGCCGATAATGGCCACCGACTTCGGATTGAAGAATGCGTCGAGCGTCTCGATGCGGATGCTCATGCCGGCTTCCCCCCTCGGGCCTCGAACCTGCGCCGCTGCACGCTAGAACAGCGGGAGCGCGGCTTCAACGAGCGTTCCCCCGGCGGAGGCTGAAAGCCCTTCTTCAGACCCGGTAGGACTGCGACTGGCCGGTGAAGGGGGAAATGTCGCGCTCGTCCAGCTCCAGGTGGATCAGCGCCGGGCCCGGATATGAGAGGGCAGCGGCAAAGGCGCCAGCGAATTCACCCGTTTCCCGCACGCGGCTCGAATGGAGCCCGTAGGCCCGGCCGACCGCCTCGAAGTCGGGGCTTTCCAGCCTCGTGCCGAAAATTCCGGCTTCGCCGTACCGCGTCTGCTGCGAGGTGAGAATCGAGCCCCAGGCATTGTTGTCGCAAACGACGATCTTCACCGGCAGCCGCTCCTGCACCAGTGTCACAGCTTCCTGCCCGGTCATCAGGAAACCGCCGTCGCCCACGAACACGACCACCGGGGACCGGGGACGCGCAAGCGCGGCGCCGATGCCGCCGGGGACGCCGTAACCCATCGCGCCCGCCATCGGCCCCGCCTGCGTGCGCGGCTCTCCGAAGCTGTAATAGCGATGCACCCAGCGCGCGAAGGTGCCGCTGTCGGTTATGACCACCGCGTCGGCAGGCAACTGCCTTTGCGTTTCGGCCGTGACTTCGGCGAGGTCGACGCGGCCATGAACAGAAACGCCACCGGGTTCCGAAAATTGCCGGTAGGCACTGTTCAGCCCCGCCCGCCATTCGTGGCGCTCATGGCTTCCGTTCGTAACGGCGCCCGACAATGCCTCCAGCGCGGGACGCGCATCGGCCCGGATGGCTGCTCCGGACGGCCAGCGGCCCAGGACTTCGGCGTCGGGGTGGATGTGTATCAGCGTCTGGTCTTCCCGGATCATCGAGAAGTCACGGGTCGTGATGCCGTCCAGCCTTGCCCCGGCGGCGATGACGAGGTCGGCCTCCGCCCAGCCCCGCTCCTGGAAGTGGTCCCGGTTGATCTCCAGATGCCCGATATAGGCGGGATCGTCATTCGCCATGGCGTCCTGGCAGCGATAGGCGGCGGTCACGGCCGCGCCGCTGGCCGCAGCGAAATCGGACAAGGCCGCCCCCGCGCCTTCGAACGCGATCAGCTCGCCCGCAATGACGATCGGGCGGCGGGCCGCATCGACAAGCCGGGCCGCCGCCGCCACGGCTTCGGCATCGGGCAGCAGAGGAGCGCGCGGAACCGGCCGAGGCACCTCCGGCGCGCCTGCATCGCCGTCCGAAATGTCCTTCGGCATGACCAGCACCACCGGCCCCGGCCGCCCCGCGGCAGCCAGTTCCAGCGCGCGGGCCGCCTTCTGCGGCACATCCGCCGCGGTTTGCGGTTCGAGCACTGCCTTCGCAATGCCGGAGAACATCTTGTGGTAGTCGATTTCCTGGAAGGCTTCGCGGCCCTTGGACGGCGTCGGCACATCGCCGATGACCAGGAGCATGGGCACCGAGTCCTGCTGCGCGACATGGAGCCCGATGGAAGCATTGGTCGAGCCCGGCCCGCGGCTGACGAGACCGACGGCTGGCTTGCCGGCGATCCTGCCATAGGCCGCGCAGGCAAAGGTGACGCCTGACTCATGGCGGGGCGTAACGAGGCGGATGGCGTTCGCCCGGCGCTGGAGCCCGGCAAGGACGGGAAGATAGCTTTCGCCCGGTACGGCGAAGGCCGCTTCCACCCCCCATGCCGCAAGCGTTTCCGCGAGCGCCTCTCCGCCATCCATCAGCAATGTCCCTCTGTGTGTTCATGGTTGTCGGGGTCCAGCAGGCGATGCAGATGTACGACGTAATATCGCATATGCGCGTCGTCCACCGTGCCCTGGGCCTTGCCCCGCCAGGCCCGGGCGGCCTCGGCGTAGTTGGGATAGATGCCTACGATATCCAGAGCGTCGAGGTCAGCGAATTCGGTTCCGTCGGGGTGCACCAGCCGCCCGCCGAAAACCAGGTGGAGGAGTTGCTGGGCCATACCGGAAACTCCCGTGTTCGAGGTTTGCGGACACGAGCCGAATAGCAGCAACTGCAAGGGGTTGAAACCCTGTCTGGCGGGAGATGCCATCATTCCTCTTCCGGCCGTTGCTTCCTTTGTGTTAGCGTCCGCTGGCAACTGTCGGCTGCAGGAGACGTCGTGACGGACCAGGATCGCGCTTTCGTCATGTTTGACGGAGTTCAGAAGAGCTACGACGGCGAAACGCTTGTCGTGAAGAATCTGAACCTCGAAATTGCGCGCGGCGAATTCCTTACGATGCTCGGCCCTTCGGGCTCCGGCAAGACAACCTGCCTGATGATGCTGGCCGGGTTCGAGGTGGCGACGCACGGCCAGATCAACCTCGGCGGGCGCCCGATCAACAACATCCCCCCGCACAAGCGCGGCATCGGGATGGTCTTCCAGAATTACGCCCTCTTCCCCCACATGACCGTCGCGGAGAACCTGGCGTTTCCGTTGCAGGTGCGCCGGATGAGCCGTGCGGAGGTAGAGGAAAAAGTTCAGCGTGCGCTGGACATGGTTCAAATGGGCGGAACCGAGTTCGCAGGGCGCCGGCCGGCCCAGCTTTCCGGCGGCCAGCAGCAGCGGGTGGCGCTGGCGCGCGCCCTGGTGTTCGAGCCGGACCTTGTGCTGATGGACGAACCGCTGGGAGCGTTGGATAAACAGCTCCGCGAACACATGCAGTACGAGATCAAGCACCTGCATGAGCGGTTGGGCGTCACCGTCGTCTATGTCACGCACGACCAGTCGGAGGCCCTGACGATGTCCGACCGGATCGCGGTCTTCAACGACGGCGTGATCCAGCAGCTCGCCACCCCGGAAGACCTCTACGAGAGGCCCGAAAACGCTTTCGTGGCGCAGTTTATCGGAGAGAACAACAAGCTCGACGGCATGGTAACGGCGTTTGCGGACAAGGAAGCGCGCGTCCATCTGGACGGGGCCGAGGAGATCGGCGCGCTGGCGGTCAATTGCCGGGGCGTCGGTTTCCCGACGATGTTGTCGATCCGGCCCGAGCGCGTGCTGATCGCCGAACCCTCGGCGCCGAACCAGCTTCAGGGCAGGGTCGTCGAACTGATCTATCTGGGGGATCACATCCGCTGCCGGATGGAGGTGGCCGGGCGGGACGACTTCATCGTCAAAATCCCGAATTCCGCCAAGCATTCAATGCTGAGGGTGGGCGAAACGACCCCCATAGGATGGCTCACGAACGACTGCAGGGCGCTGGACGCGGCTTGAGCCGTAACCCGGGGGAGCGTCGCTGTTTCTCCGTTGCGCCACGCTTGAACTGAACGAGTGGTAAACAAGGGAGAACGCCACATGAAACTCAGAACATTCCTTGCAGCCGGCGCAGTCGCCTCCGTGGCGATGGCCGGCGCGGCGCAGGCGGAGGACATGACCATCGTGTCCTGGGGCGGGGCCTACTCGGCGTCCCAGATGAACGCCTACCACAAGCCGTACATGGAAATGAATCCGGAGGTGAACATCATCAACGACGAGAGCGCGGCGGAGGCGGTTGCCAAGCTTCGCGCCATGGCGGAAGCCGGCAACACGACCTGGGACGTGGTCGATGTGGTCGCCTCGGACGCCATCCGGCTTTGCGACGAAGGCCTCGCGATGGAAGTCGACGTGGATTCGGTGCTGGCGGCGGCGCCCGACGGCACGCCCGCATCCAAGGATTTCGGCGATTTTCTCGTGACGCCCTGCTTCATCCCGCAGATCGTCTATTCGACGACCTTCGGCTACCGCACCGACATGGTCGGCGACACGCCACCGAAGAATGTCTGCGCGGTGTTCGACCTGGAGAACTATCCGGGCAAGCGCAGCCTCGAGAAGCGCCCGATCAACAACATGGAATGGGCGCTGATGTGCGACGGCGTCGCCATGGCGGACATCTACGATGTGCTGGCGACCGAAGAAGGCCAGGCGCAGGCATTCGCCAAGCTCGACACCATCAAGGAGCATGTGGTGTGGTGGTCCGCCGGCGCGGATACGCCGCAGCTTCTGGCCGACGGCGAGGTCGTGATCGGCTCGACCTATAACGGGCGCCTGTTCAAGCTCATCGAGGAGGACAAACAGCCGGTCGCCATGCTGTGGGACGGCCAGGTGTTCGACCTCGACGGGTGGATCGTCCCGGCGAACCTGAGCGACGAGCGCAAGAAGCGCGCGCTGCACTATCTCAACTTCGCCACGGACACCCAGCGCCTTGCGGACCAGGCGAAATACATCTCCTACGGTCCGGCGCGCGCGTCTTCGGCGCCGTTGGTGGGCAAGCACGCGACCCTCGGTATCGACATGGCCCCGCACATGCCGAACGAGCCGAAAAACATGAGCAACACGCTGCTCTACAACTACGAGTTCTGGGCGGACTATCGCGACGATATCGACGCGAAGTTCCAGACCTGGCTCGCCAAGTAAAGGCGTCCTGAAGGAGGGGCTGCGGCCCCTCCACCCTTTTCGGCCTTCGGGAGAAGGCGCGCGGGGACCAATGGCGAACGGCGAAAACGTCTCCGGGCCGATCCTTGCGGCAGACGGCCGGCCGCTGAGGCAGTCGCTCGCCCGCGCGCTTCGCCTGCAGAAGCTGCGCGCGCTCATGCTGATCGCGCCGCTGCTGATCTTCATTCTGGTCACCTTCGCCGCGCCGATCGCGGACATGCTGTTCCGTTCGGTCGAGAACGCGATCGTGCCGGAAACGCTGCCGCTCACCGTGGCGGCGCTGGAGGACTGGGACGACGCCTCCGGCCAACCGCCGGGCGAAAAGGTCTTCGCCGCTCTTCGCCAGGACCTGCTCGCCGCGGTCGCCGCCAAGGCGCATACCAAGCTCGGCTCCCGGCTCAACTACGAGCAGACGGGAGTCGCCAGCCTGCTGCGCAAGACCGGGCGGCGGGTCAAGAGGATGGAGGAGGACGGCGATCTCGCCGCGCAGTTCGCCAAGATCCACAAGAGCTGGGCCGATCCTGAGACCTGGGCCACGATCAAGCGTTTTTCGAACGCCTACACGTCAGGTTACTTCCTCAACGCCGTCGATGCGAAGCTCGGCGCAACAGGCATCGAGGCGAGGCCCGAGAACGAACGGATCTACATCTTCCTGTTCGAGCGCACGCTGATCCTTAGCGTCGTGATTACAGTCGCCTGCCTCCTGATCGGCTATCCGGTCGCATTCCTTCTGGCGACCCTGCCGATGCGCACGTCGAACATGCTGATGATCCTCGTGCTGTTGCCCTTCTGGACCTCGCTGCTGGTCCGCACCTCCGCCTGGAAGGTGCTGCTTCAGCAACAGGGCGTCATAAACGACACGCTTGTCTTCCTCGGGATTGTCGGCGATGGCGCGCGCCTTGCGATGATCAACAACCAGACCGGCACGATCATCGCGATGACGCATATCCTGCTGCCCTTCATGATCCTGCCGCTCTACTCGGTGATGCGCACGATCCCGCCGAGCTACATGCGCGCCGCAAAGTCCCTGGGCGCGACGGACTGGACCGCGTTCTGGCGGGTCTATTTCCCGCAGAGCGTGCCCGGCATCGGCGCCGGCGCCATCCTCGTCTTCATCCTCGCCATCGGCTATTACATCACGCCCGAGCTGGTCGGCGGCACGTCGGGCACCTTCATTTCCAACCGGATCGCCTACCATATCTCGTCGAGCCTCAATTGGGGCCTCGCCGCGGCGCTGGGCGTCATCCTGCTGGTGGTCGTGCTGGTCCTCTACTGGCTCTACGACCGGATCATCGGCATCGACAATGTGAAGCTGGGATAGGACCGCATGGCCGCCTTGCCCCCATACGCATCGACCGGGCAGAAGCTCTGGTACTGGGGCTTCCGGCTCATCTGCGTGCTGATCTTCTTCTTCCTGATCTTCCCGCTGCTGGTCATCGTCCCGCTCAGCTTCAACCCGCTTCCCTATTTCACCTTCACGCCGGGAATGCTGGCGCTGGAGGCCGATGCCTACAGCATGGTGAACTACAACGACTTCTTCACCAACATCGACTGGCAGAACGCGCTCTACAACTCCGTGCGGATCGCGCCCGTCGCGACCCTGCTTTCGGTGAGCCTCGGCACGCTCGCCGCCATCGGCCTGTCACAGAGCCATGTGCCGTTCCGGGGCGCAATCATGGCGGTGCTGATCTCCCCGATGATCGTGCCGCTCATCATCTCCGCCGCCGGCATGTATTTCTTCTATTCGCGCATCGGCCTCCAGGGCACCTATGTCGGCGTCGTGCTGGCCCATGCGGCGCTCGGCATCCCGTTCGTCATCATTACGGTGACCGCGACGCTGGTCGGGTTCGACCGGAGCCTGACGCGCGCTGCAGCCAATCTCGGCGCCAACCCGGTGCGAACCTTCTTCAAGGTCCAGGCGCCGCTGATCCTGCCCGGCGTGATCTCCGGCGGGCTGTTCGCCTTCATCACCTCCTTCGACGAGGTGGTGGTGGTGCTGTTCGTAGGCTCTGCCGGCCAGAAGACGCTGCCCTGGCAGATGTTCACAGGCTTGCGCGAGCAGATCAGCCCGACGATCCTGGCCGTCGCGACCATTCTGGTGGTTATCTCGATCTGCCTGCTGACCACCGTCGAATTGCTGCGGCGGCGCTCCGAACGGCTGAGAGGCATGTCGCCGCAGTAGAGCGCCTGTCTCGGCTCGGCGGGCGCAGTACGAGGGGAAACAGGATGGGCACCGCGCTCGGACTGGTCATGTCTGCCCTGGTCGCGATCCTGGGCATCGTCGCCATGCGGATCGGCTTCGGCGCGGACGACGGCCTGCAGGCCAGGGTCGGCGGGGCCGTCATTACCGTGATCGGCGTCGTCGGGATCGTTATCGGCCTCGTGGCGGCGTTCCAGTAGGCGGCGCCGATGCGGGTCAGGCCGGCCTTGCCGCCTCCCCCCGGTTCATAAACCAGCCGCCCGCCGCAGCAGGGACGCCCAACACGACTGCTGCCACAAGCAACTGCGTGTGCGTGTAGCCGGTGAGTTCGCCGCCCGGCAGAGCGAGCAGCAGGCCGGACACGAACAGCGCAAGACGTATCGGCCATGCCGCAAACGGATTGCCGGTGAGCGTCCCGATGCCGATCAGGTAGCCCTGCAGCGCACCCGAAATCAGGATGACGCCCGCAAAGGCAAGCCCGCAGACGGTAATGACCTCGACGGTCGAGCCGTGGCCGATCAGCGCCGGGTTCAGCACGAAGAAGAACGGCACGAAATAGATGATCGCGCCGAGCCGCATCGCCTCGAAGCCGGTGGTGATGGGGTTGGCGCGGGCCACCGTCGCCGCCGCAAAGGCGCCGAGCGCGACGGGCGGCGTGATGAAGGAGATCATGCCCCAATACATCATGTAGAGATGCACGGCGAGCAGGTCGAGCCGCCCGCTGGCTGTCAGCGCCGGCGCGAGCGCGATGGCCAGGAACAGGTAGGCCGCCGTCACCGTCATGCCCATGCCGAGGATGAAGCTGGTCAGCGCGCCCATAACCAGCAGGATGAAGATTGAATCCCCGGCGAGGGTGACGAGTTCCAGCGACAGGTTGCCGACCTTCCCGGTCAGCATCAACGCGCCGATGATGAGGCCGACGCCCGCCAGAATGCCGGCGAGTTCCGTGAACAGCTTGGCGATGCCGATCAGGAACTGCTTGCACCGCTCCAGGTCCCAGCGGTCGTGCGCCCGCACCTGGTTGATGACGATCAGCAGGGCGGCGGCGTAATAGGGCGCCTGCGCTTCCTGCTGCATCACCAGCAGCATCACGATCAGCAGCGCCAGCACGAAGATGAAGTGCCAGCCGTCGCGGATGACCTGCCGCGCTTGCGGCATTTCGGACTTCGGCAGGCCCTCGAGGCCGAAGCGGGCCGAATAGGCGTCGATCTGCATGAACAGGCTGAAATAGTAGAGCAGCGACGGGATGATCGCCGCCACCAGGATCACGGCGTAGGAGATTTCCAGGAAGGTCGCCATGATGAAGGCGGTGGCGCCCATCACGGGCGGCATCAGCACGCCGCCGGTGGACGCGCAGGCCTCCACGCCGCCCGCATAGGCCGGCCGGAAGCCGACGCGCTTCATCGCCGGGATCGAGAGCGCGCCCGTGGTCAGCACATTGGTGATGACCGAGCCGCTCATCGAACCCATCAGGCCCGACGAGAAGATCGCAACCTTGGCCGGCCCGCCGCGGAAACGCCCCAGCAGAGCAAAGGCGAGGTTGAGGAAGAAGGCGCCGCCGCCGGTGAATTGCAGCGCGACGCCAAAGATGAGGAACCCGACCACCAGCGAGGCGAAAGCGCGCATGGGAATGCCCATGACGCTCTCCGTGCCGAACATGTGGAAGCTCGCGGTTACCGCGAGGGACTCAGCCTGGCCCTCCAGGAAACCGGGCGCATGTTCGGCCAGCGTCGGATAGAGCGACACGACGAGGCAGATGATGAAGATCGGCATGCCACCCGCCCTGCGGGTGGCTTCCAGCACCATCAGCCACATGAAATAGGAGGCGTAAATTGCCCATTCCGGCGCGTCGTATTCCCAGCCTTCCAGCAGGTTTTCTTCGCCGTGAGCCGCAAACACGATCGACACTGTGAACACGACCAGCGAAAGCAACATGTCGTACCAGGGAACCCGGTTCATCGGACCGACGCCGCGCCATGGCGGATAGAGCAGGAACACCAGTGGCAACAGCATGGCGAGCATGAAATAGTAGTATTCGGTCTCCTCTCCGAAGATCTTTACATCGATCATCAAATGAAGGTTGAAGATGAAATAGATCGAGGCCAGCACCGACAAGGTGGAGGCGGAAACCACAATCGTCATCCAGACCGGTCCGAGTTCCCGGTGGCGGCTGATCGAAGCTTCGGCCCGTTCGACCGCATCTTCCGCCTGGCGGCTGAGCGCCGTCTCCCGCTCGGGCTGTGTCATGGCAAGCAAGCCTCTGGTTCGCAGGCCGTAACCGACCAAGGAAGGACCCGCCATGCTTGACGCATGGCGGGTCTGTTCAGGGTTTATGCCGGCAGTTTCCTGCCCGCAATGATCACGAGAACGGCGCTTCCAGGCCGGCCGCGGTCAACGCCTCCTTGCGGGCCTCGGCCCAGCCTGCCTCGAAGGCGTCGTCCTCCATGTCCTTGTTGGCGGCGTAGTAGGTCTCCCACGTGCTCATCAGCACGTCCTGACGCTTCAGCAGCCCGTTGTTGTACGCCTCTTCCTCCGCGCCCCAGGCGCCCGCTTCCTTGTAGTAGCGGACCGAGCCGGCCGCATAGGGGAACACCCATGTGAGGTTCTGGGCGTCGAGCTGGTAGCCCGCCGTGCCCTTCAGCGTCCCGTAGCCGTCCACGCCTTCATAGCCCTCCATGACAGCCTTGGTCATGGCGTAGGTGAAGTCGTCGGACAGGTCGCCCGCGAGCCCGATCACGATCGGATAGGGGTACATCTGGCCGTCGAATTCCGCCTTGCCCGAAATGTTGTTCTCGAGGCCGATGCCGAGCGTGACCTTGTTCGGGTTCCAGAAGGGCGCCACGGCCTTGGCCCGGGCCCAGCCTTCCTTGTCATCGTGGGGCAGCGAGACCCACCAATTGCCTCGCGGCGAAGCCATCAGGCGGTTCACATGCGGCGACATGGTGGAAACCATGACCGCATCGGCCTGGCCGCCGATCACGCCGTCCACCGCCTGTTTCCAGCCGGGGAACTCGACCCTGGTCACATCGTCCCAGGTGACGCCGCCGAAGGCCATCAACGCCGTGAGATTGACGTTGAGCGCCGGGGCGCCCTTGATCCAGGCCATCTTCTTGCCCTTGAGGTCGGCAGCGACCTCGACTCCGGCATCGCCCGCGACCACCGGCATCAGGCCGTGCGGCCCCTTGGCGTTGTTGTAAAGGTTGCGGACCGCCATTGGCCCCCAGGACTTGGAGCCGAACATGAACACGCCTTCCTGCGTGAAAGCGGCGGCGATACCGCAGGCGCAGAGATGCGCACGCTTCTTCACAACGGGAATCATGCGCGAGACGTCGTTCTTGCCCGGAATCACGCGCAATTCGACATCATACTTCTTCTTGAGCATGCCGCCGATGGCGATGGACTGGGCGTAGCCCGACGACGTGGTGCCGTACGCTGTCAGCGTCACAGTCTTCGGAAGGTCGGCCGAGAAGGCCGGAGCCGCAAGGCCGACGATGACTGCCGTCGCGGCAAGGATACGCAGTTGCATGGGGTCCCTCCCTTTCACTCTGCGCCCTATCTTGACGACTTGCGCCAGTTTCGACAAGCGCCTCCGGCAACCTGCGACCGAGCCGCCCGGCTTTCCCGTCTTGCGCCTGCCGGGTGGCCCGAATATGGTCCGGAATTCGCAGCGGGCAGAGCGGAACGGGGTGCCGGGTGGTGGAGATGTACGACGACCTGGTAACACCCAAAATCCTGAACCGGGACTTCCTGCACACTCTGTACGACGCCGCTTACATGGAATGCGAACAGGACGGCGACGGCGATTCCGTGATTACCGAGAGCGGGCTGAAATGCATCGCAACGCTGCCGAGCCATCAGGACGCGATCCATCTCGCGATACTCTTTCCGTTGAAGGACAACGTGCCGCTCCAGGAAAAGCTGGAATGCGTCAACAGGATCAACGACCGCTACATCATCACCCGCGCCGCAGTCACCAAGGACGCCACGCTTCTGCTCTGCGACTACTACATCTTTCTGAATGGCGGCGTGTCGAGGAAGGCGATCGTGCTCGGGACCAAGAAGTTCATCGAGGTGACGCGCCAGGCCGCCGAGGAATACGCATCGGACATCATCGCGTAGCTGTGTCCGGCAGGACGCTGCAACATGGCTAGCGAAGCGGCGCCGCCCGCCGCAGGAACAGTGCTGGTGTGCGGCGCGCTCGGCACCGTCGGCCGGGCGATGGTGGAGCATTTCGACTCACTGCCGGGCTGGCGCACCGTCGGCCTGTCGCGCCGGGCCCCCGATTTCCGGACCGGGGCCGAATTCCGCGCCGTCGACCTGCGGGACCGGGCCGCATGCGAAGCCGGCCTGTCCGATCTTCGCGGCGTCACCCACATTGTCTATGCCGCGGTTTACGAGAAAGCCGACGTGGCGAGCGGCTGGCGCGACCCGGACCACGCCGAGACGAATCTCGCCATGCTGCGCAACGCGGTCGAGACCGTCGAGGCGTGCTCGCCCGGCCTCCGGCATGTCACGCTGCTGCAGGGCACCAAGGCCTACGGCGCGCATCACGGCCCGTTCAAGACGCCGGCGAAGGAGCGGGACCCCCGCTATTGGGGGCCGAATTTCTATCACGACCAGGAAGAATGGCTGAATAAACGGGCCGCAGGCGCGGGCTGGGGCTGGACCGTCCTGCGTCCGCAGGTCGTTTTCGGCATCGCCATCGGCTCGAACATGAACGCGCTTGCCTGCGTGGCGGCCTATGCGGCGCTTTCGAAAGAGCTTGGCATGCCGCTCAGGTTCCCCGGCGGCGAGCCGCGCATCCAGGAGGCGACGGATTCGCGGCTTCTCGCCCGCGCCGCCGCCTGGGCCGGCCGGACGCCGGCAGCAGCCGGCCAAGCCTTCAACATCGCGAACGGCGATTGCTATGTCTGGCACAATCTCTGGCCGCGGGTCGCCGAGGTTTTCGAGATGCCGCTGGAACAGCCCTTCCCCTGCTCGCTGAGGCGCGTCATGGCCGACAAGGGCCCCGTCTGGGATGCCATGGTCGCGCGTCACGGCCTGCGCCCTTACCGGCTGGGTGAAATCGTGCCGTCCTGGCAGTTCGCGGACTTCATCTTCGGCTACGGCCAGCGGCCGAACCCGGCTGTCGTCAGCACGATCAAGGTGCGGCAACACGGCTTCCAGGACTGCATGGACACAGAGGATATGCTCGTCGAACTGCTGCGGCAGTTTCGCCGCGAGCGCATCGTGCCTTGAGGGCCGGCCTCCGGCCGCCTACGCTGTAGGCCGTCACCCAATTCCGCTCCGTCAACACTGGAACTGCGAATGCACACGAGGGGCAAAGCCTTCATTGCGGGTATCAGCGAACACCCGACCCGCAAGGCGGTCGACAAGTCGGTCGCCCAACTCCACGCCGAAAGCGCTAGAGGCGCGCTCGACGACGCCGGGCTGTCGATAGAGGATGTCGACGCCTATTACTGTGCCGGCGATGCGCCCGGCCTCGGCCCGCTGTCGATGGTCGAATATATGGGCCTGAGGAACGTCCGGCATATGGACGCCACCGATGTCGGCGGCTCTTCCTACGTCCTCCATGTCGGCCATGCCGCCCAGGCAATTACAGCGGGCAAGTGCAAGGTCGCACTTATCACGCTCGCCGGGCGGCCGCGCTCGGAGGGCATGGCGACCGGCACCGCGCCGCGCAACTACGGGGACGCCTCGCCGGACGTGCCGTTCGAGTTCATCTACGGCCCGACCGTCGTGAACATGTACGCCATGGCGGCGCGCCGGCACATGCACGAGTTCGGGACCACAAGCGAGCAGCTCGCCTGGATCAAGGTGGCCGCGTCGCACCACGCCCAGCACAATGAGCACGCCATGCTGCGCAATGTCGTGACGGTCGATGACGTGGTGAATTCGCCCGTGATCTCCGATCCGCTGCACCGGCTCGACTGCTGCGTGATCTCGGACGGCGGCGGGGCGTTCGTCGTGGTCGCGCCGGAGGTCGCTTCCTCCCTGGAGCGGGATTGCGTCAAGGTTCTCGGTTGCGGCGAAGCGCCGAAGAACCTGATGTCGGGCCAGGTGGACCTGACTTATACGGGAGCCCGCTGGTCCGGCCCCCGGGCCTTCGAGGAGGCGGGCGTCGCGCCGGGCGATATCGACTATGCGTCGATCTACGACAGCTTCACGATCACCGTGCTGGAAACGCTTGAGGACCTCGGCTTCTGCGAAAAGGGCAAGGGCGGCGCCTTCGTCTCGGACGGCAACCTGATCTCCGGCGCGGGCAAGCTGCCCTTCAACACGGACGGCGGCGGGCTCTGCAGCAACCATCCCATGAACCGCGGCGGGCTGACCAAGGTGCTGGAGGCCGTGCGCCAGCTTCGCGACGAAGCGCATCCGGCGGTGCAGGTCAAGGACTGCCAGCTTGCGCTGGCCCATGGCACGGGCGGTTCGCTCGGCACCCGCATGGGCAGCTCCACAACGATTCTCGGGAGGGCCGACGCATGAGCGCCCGCAAGATTCCGGCCCCGCCGACCAATGTCGAGAACCAGGACTTCTGGGATGCCTGCAATGAGGGCAAGCTCATGCTGCCGCGCTGCGGCGATACCGGCCGTTTCTTCTGGTATCCGCGCAAGCTGAGCCCGTTCACGCTTTCGGAGAATGTCGAAACGGTCGAGGCCGCGGGCACCGGCGAGATCTACACCTATTCCGTCATGCGCCGGTCCGACCCCCAATATGCTATCGGCTATGTGCGGCTGGACGAAGGCATCACGATGATGACGAATTTCGTCGATTGCGACTTCGACAGCCTGGCCGTGGGCATGAGGGTCAAGGCGGTCTTCGTCGAAGCCGAAGGCGGCCAGAAGGTGCCCTGCTTCACGCCCGCCTGAGGCCGCTCACGACTGCCGGCGCGGGGCTCCTGAACCGGGCTCCGCGCCGGTAATGAACAGCCCCGCCTCGTCGGCGCGCTTCGTCGCCGCCTCGCGGTCCGTGACCAGCACCCCGCCGGCTTCCACCGCGATTCCCCGAAGCCCGGCCGCGGCGGCGGCATCCACGGTCGCGGGACCGATGACCGGCAGGTCCATGCGCCGGTCCTGCTGCGGCTTCGCCATCTTGACCAGCACGCCGCCGGGCCCGTCCCGCCGCAGGCAGGCAGCGCGCGCGACCATCCGGTCGGTGCCCTCGGCCGCTTCTATCGCCAGCACGATTCCCTGCTGCACGACGACCGCCTGGCCCGCATCGGCGCGTCCGAGCGCCTCGGCCACTTCCACGCCCCGGCGGATATCCTCGAGCGCGGTCTCGTCCGGGGCCAGCGCGCCGAGCGGACCCGGCAGCGCCAGCGCATCGGCAAGGATGGAAGACACTTCCACCACGCTGAGCCCTTCCGCCTCGAAGGCCTCCACGATGTGGCGCATCAACCCGTCGTCGCCCAGCGCCTTCGCGCCGATCCGGGCAAGCATGCGGACCGTGTAGAGATCCGGCCGGAGCGAAGCCAGGGACGGTCGCCGGACATGACCGGCGAACACAACGTCGGTGGCCGCCTCCTCGCGGATCGTTTCGATGACCCGCCCCACCGCGCCAATCCGGCCCCAGCGGTGGGGATGGCCGCGCAACCCGTCAGCCTCTGCAAACCCTTCCAGTCCCAACAGGAAGTAGGGGCGTTCGCGCTTCCGGCAGGCTTCGGCGACGGCCAGCGGCAGCCATCCGCCGCCGGCGACGATCGCAAGCTTAGGCTGCATCCCCGGAATTCTCCGGCAGGCAGAGGCCGCGGTCGGACTCTGCGCCCATGAACTCGACGATGCGCCGAACCATGGGATCGTCGCCGTATTTTGCCGAAACGGCGTCAACCCGTCCGCCAATCGGGCCTTCCTCGCCGAACAACTGCCGATATGACTTGCGAAGCCGCGCCAATGTCTCGCGGTCGGTCCCGGCGCGCTTCAGGCCGATCCAGTTGAGGCCCCGCAGGGTTGCACGGTCGCCGAGCACCATGCCGTAGGGAATCACGTCCTGCACGACGGCCGACAGTCCGCCGATCATTGCCTGGGTTCCAACCCGCACGAACTGGTGAACGGCGGCCAGCCCGCCGATGATCGCGCCGTCCTCGACAATGACATGGCCTCCCAGCGTGGCATTGTTCGCCAGGACGCAACCGCTTCCGACCCGGCAGTCATGCGCCACATGCGCCCCCATCATGAACAGGTTCCGGTCTCCGACCACGGTGCGCATGCCGCCGCCTTTCGTGCCCGGGTTCATGGTGACATGTTCGCGGATGATATTGCCGGAGCCGATTTCCAGGGTCGAAGGCTCGCCGGCATATTTCAGATCCTGTGGCGGGTGCCCGACCGATGCGAAAGGGAATATCCGGGTGGCCGGGCCGACATCCGTGCGCCCCGCGACAACGACATGGGCGTGCAGGACGCAGCCGTCGCCCAGGCGGACTTCTCCGCCCACATGGCAGAAAGGCCCGATCTGCACATCTTCGCCGAGCGTCGCGCCCTCTTCCACCACGGCGCTCGGGTGAATGGAGCGCGTCATCACAGCCCCTGGATCATCGCGCTGTACTCGGCCTCCGCCACCAGGGCCCCGTCCACCTTGGCCTCGCCGCGGAACCGCCATACCGCGCCGCGGTGGCGGCGGACCGTTACTTCGATACGCACCTGGTCGCCGGGCACCACGGGCCGGCGGAAGCGCGCATTGTCGATCGTCATGAAATAGACGAGCTTGCCCCGCACATGGTCGCCCATCGTCTTCACGACGAGCACTGCCGCTGTCTGGGCCATCGCCTCGACGAGCAGAACGCCCGGCATGACCGGCTTGGCCGGAAAATGCCCCTGGAAATGCGCCTCGTTGATGGAGACATTCTTGATACCGACCGCACTTTCTCCCAACCGGATCTCCGTCACACGGTCGATCATCAGGAAGGGATAGCGATGCGGAATCGTCGCCATCACCTCGCCGATTTCCGCGATATCGGCGTCGTCAGTCGTCATATTCCCTCGCCAAACGCTGCCAGCGCTTCGCCTCTACCGATCCAACTCGATGGTTACACTCGGCAGGACCTCATTCAAGCGCTCCAGGGCATCTTCGGTAATTTCCAGAGCACTCTCGTCGGCCCAGACCAAGGCAGCCTTCTGTACCACAATATTCGCTCCGAGTTCCCCGGCTAATTCGCCCGCAACGCGCAGAAGCTGCAATTGAACCTTGCGCACGGCTTCGGAACGCGCCCGGTCGAGATTCGTCCTTTGGCGTTGAGCCTTGCTGCGAAGCGTCGCCAATCTCTCGTGCAATTCCTGCGCTTTTGCCTTGTAGGCCTCCTTGTTAATCAGGTTGCGCTGGTTCGTCAGCGCCTGGTCTTCCTGCCGCAGGCGGGCTTCAGCGGCCTTGAACTCGCTCCCGTAGCGGGCGCCGATGGCTTCCACCTGCCTGGCAATTTCCACCGTTGCCCTGGCCTCGCGCATGATCCGGTTGGTATCAATGACGATCACCACCGATTGCGGCACGGCCGCCAGAACCGGCGCCGTGCAGAAGCACAGCAGCAAAACCGCAGCAAGTGTTCGCATCAGAACTGGGTCCCGATGCTGAACAGGATCGTCTCGTCCTTGTCGTAATCCTCTTTCATCACAGGCCAGGCGAAATCCAGGCGAAGCGGGCCGAGCGGCGTGGTCCAGGAAACACCGAAGCCCAGCGAACCGCGTATCGAGGACTCGTCGTGGTATTGGTCGTTATTGATATTGGTATCGACATCGAAAAGCGTACCGAACTCGGCGAAAAGCCTGCCCTGAAGGCCCAGGTCCTCGGACGATAGCCCGATCGGGAAGATCGCCTCGGCAGTCGCGGTGGCGAGGTAATTTCCTCCGAGTGCAACGCCAGAAATACAGCCGTCCAGCCCCGTCCTGCACCTCGGGCCGACGCCACCGCTTTCAAAGCCCCTCAAGCTCCTGCCGCCGAGGAAATAACGGTCGGAACCCTCGACATCCTCGCCGAGGCCGACGATGGCCCCCGCCCTTGCCGACAGTGCCAGCGTCACCGTCGGCCGTTTCGACATTGGGAGATACTGGGAGCCCCTGACATCGGTGCGAAGGAAGGAGGCATCGCCTCCGAGGCCGGCAAGGTCGTTGCCGATGCTCAGCACGCGCCCGGATGTCGGGGTGAACCGGTTGTCCCGCGTGTCGTAAGCGACCTCGTGCCCGACGGCCGACAACAGCGTGTCGGAATCTTTAAGGGTTGTTCTGCTTTCATCGTAGTCCGTATTGCGTTGACTCAGGGTATAGCGCCATCTCTGGGTCCAGTTCTCGGACAGCTTGTAGCCGACCCTCAGGCGGCCACCGATAGTCTCCTCTTCGTCGATCTGCCTGTCGTCATAATCCGTCGTGAGCCGGAACACATCCGCGCCCACCGAGATCGGCTGGTCCTGGAAGTAGGGTTCGGTGAACGACAGGTCGATCTGGTTCTGGCTCTCGGACACGGTGGCGGCCAAGGCAAGTTCCTGTCCTTTCCCGAGCAGATTTCGTTCAGCAAGCCTTACGTTGAACAAGGCCCCGCTTTCGCTCGAATATCCGGCTCCGATCGAGAATTCTCCGGTAGGTGTCTCTTCAACCTCAACCGTTACCTTTGCCCGATCCGAACTACTGCCCTGCTCGTTCGAAACATCGACTTTCTTGAAGTAGCCGAGATTCCGGACCCGCCGGGTCGCGCGGGAAATTTTGGAAGTGTTGAAGGCATCCCCCTCTACAATCCCGAATTCGCGCCTGATAACACGATCCAGCGTGCGCAAATTTCCTTCGATGTCGATACGTTCGACATACACTCTCGGGCCTTCATCCACGAGGAAGACCAGATCGACTTCCTTTTCTTCTCTACGGACTTTCGAACGCGGCTGCACATCGACGAATGCGAAACCGAACGTTCCGACCTCATCGACCAGATCGTCAACCGTCTCGCGAACCAATTCGTTGTTGTAGATTTCGCCGGATCGCGGCTTGAGCAACAGGGACAGGCGAAAATCCGGAACATCAATCAATTTGTTTTCGAGTTCGATCTTGCCGAAGGTATATTGCGGGCCTTCCTCGACCGTGAAAGTCAGGATGAAGCCGTCCCGGTCCGGCGTGAGCTCCGCCACGGCCGAAGTGACCCGGAAATCGACATAGCCCTCCGAGAGGTAGAAACCGCGAAGCAGTTCGCGGTCGAAGGCGACGCGGTCCGGGTCGTAAACATCGTCGTTGGAGAGAAAGCGGTACCAGGCCGCTTCCTTGCTGCTGATCTCGCCGATCAGGTCGCTGTCGCTGAATTGCTCATTGCCGATGAAAATGATTTTCTCGATGAGCGTCTGGTCTCCCTCGACGATTTCGAAAGCGACATCAACGCGATTCTGCGGAAGCTCGATGAGCTTTGCTTCGACACTCGCGGCAAACCGGCCGGACCGCCGGTAGATTTCCAGAATACGCTTGACATCCTTTTCCGCCGCCGAGCGGGTGAAGATCTGGCGCGGTTTCAGCTGCACCTCGGGGCTCAGGGTCTCGTCGTCGATGCGCCGATTGCCTTCGAATGCAATCCGGTTGACGATCGGGTTCTCGGCCACCGTCACAACCAGGACGCCGCCGCGTACATCGATGCTGGCATCGGCGAAATAACCGGTCTCGAACAGGCTTTTTAGGGCATCGCTGATGCTTCTCGGCCCGAGGACATCGCCGGGCCGGATACGCAGGTAGGACCGTACGGTCTCGGGATCGATGCGCTGCGCGCCGACGACCTCGATATCGCGGATTGCGCCTCCGCTCTGGGCGCCGGCCGCAACCGGCGCCAGCGCCATAATGGCGGCCAGTGCCCATGCGGCAAGCGCGGCTCGCCATTTGTCCATGGTAACCCCCAATGATGGCGTCATCCGACGACGCGTTCCAGAAACGCAACGACCTGAAAGTACACCAAGTCGTTCCAGGTTACGAACAGCATCAGCGCAACGACCGCTCCCAGTCCGATTCTGAACCCGATCTCCTGCGCCTTCTGCCCCAGCGGACGGCCCCGGATTGCCTCAATGGCGTAAAACACCAGGTGCCCTCCATCCAGAAGCGGAATCGGGAACAGGTTGATGAGACCCAGATTGATCGACAGCAGCACCATGAAGTGCAGATAGGCCGAGAAGTCGATCTTCGCGACCTCGCCGGCGATATGTCCGATGCGCAGCACCCCGCCCAGTTCGTCGGTGGAACGACGACCCTCGATCATCTCGCCGATAAAGGTCAGGATGGTCGCCGTCATGGTCCATGTGTAGTCGACAGCCGCGACAAGCGCCTTACCGGGGCCATAGCGCACCATCTCCGTCATCTTGCCGCGCACGCCGAGCAGGCCGAATTCATGCACGTTGCCAAGGCTGTCGGTCTGCTGCGAGACCCGTGGCGTAATCGTCAGCGCGGTCTCCTCGCCGTCGCGCTCCAGGACCGCTTCCAGGGGGCGGCCCGGGCTCAGGCGAACGATCCGCTGCAGGTCCTCGAAGCGCGCAATGGTCTCGCCGTCGAGCGCAACGAACCGGTCTCCGGCCCGGATGCCGGCGGCTGCGGCGGCGCTGTCTTCAACGACTGCGGTCACGACCGGGCTGGTATGCCTCTGGCCGTACGTCATGAACATCACGGCAGCGACAAGGATTGCGAACAGGAAGTTGGCGGCCGGTCCGGCCGCCACGATGAACGCTCTTTGACCCAGGGGTTTGGCTCCGAAGGCGACGCTCCGTTCCTCCGGGGTCAATACCGGCCCGCCAACCGCCTCTCCCGCGTCGCCGAACATGCGCACATAACCGCCGAGCGGGATTATGGCGATCTTCCACCGCGTTCCGGCCCGGTCGGTCCAGCCCCAGAGCTCCCGGCCGAAGCCCACGGAAAAGACCTCGACCCGAACGCCGCAGCGCCGCGCCGCCCAGTAATGACCGAACTCGTGCACGAAGACGAGTACGCCCAGGAGCACCAGGAACGGAACCAGATATTCCCAAAGAAAGCTCAACCCGGCGCCTCCCTAGCGCGGACCTGCGGCTGCGGCCCGCTCGACGAACCTTTCCGCCACCTCCCGAGCCTCCCTGTCCGCGGAACGCACATCGTCCAGCCCCGCAAGCGGACCCGAACCTAATTCAGCAACCGTGTTCCCCGCAATGTCGGCGATTTGCAGAAAGCCGATCCGCTCCGACAAGAAAGCCGCGACCGCCACCTCGTTGGCCGCACTGAGCGCGGCAGGTTCCCTGCCCCCGCGTTCCAGGGCCTTTCGGGCCAGCGCAAGGGCCGGGAACCGCTCGGGATCGGGCGGTTCAAAATCGAGGCGGCCCACAACCGAGAGATCGAGGCGTTCGCCCGTAACCGCCAGGCGCTCCGGCCAGGCCAGCGCGACGGCGATGGGCGTGCGCATATCGGGCGTTCCCAGCTGCGCCAGCACCGATCCATCCGCATATTCCACCATGGAGTGCACGATGGATTGCGGATGGACGAGAATGTCTATGGCCTCGCCCGGCATCGCGAACAGGTGGTGGGCTTCGATGAGCTCCAGGCCCTTGTTCATCATGGTGGCCGAATCGATGGTGATCTTGGCGCCCATGTCCCAGTTGGGGTGGCGGAGCGCCTCCGCAGGCCGCACAGCGGCCATCCGGTCCCGGCTGGCGCACCGGAAGGGGCCACCGGATGCCGTCAGGATCAGGCGGCGCACCGCCTCCCGGCAACGGTCGTCGAAAACCTGGAAGATCGCATTGTGCTCGGAATCGACCGGCAGGATCATGCTTCCCGAAGCGCGGGCCGCAGCCATCATCAGCTCGCCCGCGCACACCAGGCTCTCCTTGTTGGCCAGCGCGACGACTGCGCCGCGCTCTACGGCGGCGAGCGTGGATTCCAGGCCCGCCGCGCCGGCGATTGCCGCCATGACCCATCCGGCGTCGCGCCTGGCAGCTTCCGCCACGGCATCCGGCCCGGCCGCCACTTCGATTCCGGTGCCGGCCAGCCCTTCCTTCAGCGTCGGATAGCCGGCGGGATCGGCAATGGCGGCAAAGTCGGGCCGAAAGCTCTGCGCCTGCTGCACGAGCGCGGCGGCGTTCCTGCCCGCGGCGAGCGCGACGACCCGGAAGCGGTCGGGGTGTTCGGCGATGACGGAAAGCGTGTTTGCGCCAACCGAACCCGTCGAACCCAGCACCGTCACCCGCTTCGCTGTCATGTCCAGCGCCATCCGCAAGCCGCAAGCAGCATGACTGCAACCGCGCCCGCCAGGAGCGCGTCCACGCGGTCGAGCAGCCCGCCATGTCCGGGAATAAGGCGTCCGCTGTCCTTGACGCCGAAACGGCGTTTGCACGCACTTTCGAACAAGTCGCCCGCCGCCCCTGCCGCGCCGACCAGGATGCCGGCGGCGAAGCCCTCGCCCGCCGCCCCGGACGGACCGAAGACCGTACTCACCCCCGCGCCGGCCAGACCGGCTGCAGCGAGACCGCCGAGAAGGCCGCTCCAGGTCTTGCCCGGGCTCCAGGCAGGCGCGAGTTTCGGGCCGCCGAAGCGCCGCCCTGTCCACCAGGCCGCGATATCCCCCGCCCAGATGACGGCGAACAGCCAGATCGCCAGCTCCATCCCCCCGGATTCCGGACGCCGGAGCGCGACGAGGCACATGACGGGCACCGCGATATAGAGCGCCCCGACCGCCAGCGCCTTTCGCCTGAGGAGCAAGCCGGCTGCAGCGGCCGCACCGAGCGCGACCGCGCCCTGAACGAGCGCCGATGCCGAAAACAGCACGGGCACGGCTGCAACCGCCGGAATCGCCATGAACGCCTTTACCGCGCCCGGCTCCGCCATGGCGGCCCACTCGCGCCCGGCAACCAGCGCGCCCGCGAACACCAGCGCTTCCCAGAACGGGGTTCCAGCCCACACCGCCAGAATCGCTGCGGGCATCAACAGGATGGCCGCGACCGAACGCTGAAGGGTGTCGTCAGGCAGCCCGAGCGCCATAACGCCGTTCGCGCCGGCTGAATTCGGCGAGCGCCTCTTCGAGGTCGGATTTCGAGAAATCCGGCCAGAGCCTGTCGGTAAACACGAATTCGGCATAAGCGGCCTGCCACAGCAGAAAATTGCTGATGCGCATCTCGCCGCCGGTACGGATCATCAGGTCCGGGTCCGGTATGCCCGCCGTATCCAGCCTTGCCGCAAAGGCGGCTTCGTCGATGTCGCCGGGCAGCAGCCTGCCGGCAGCTCCATCCTCGACCAGGCCGCGCGCGGCGCGCACGATCTCGCCGCGTCCCCCATAGCTGAAAGCGACCTGCACCAGGATAGCGTCATTGGCGGCAGTCAGGGCTTCGGCATGGACGATCCGCTGGCAGAGGTCGGCGGGCAGGCGGTCCCGTTCCCCGATCATTCGCAAGCGGACTCCGTTCCGGTGCATGTCGTCCAGTTCCCGGCCCAGATAGTATCGCAGCAGGCCGAGCAGATCGTTGACCTCCTCCACCGAACGCCGCCAGTTCTCCGACGAGAAGCTGTAGAGCGTAAGGATCTCGATACCCAGTTCGGTTGCCGCCCGCACCGTTGCACGCGCCGCTTCCGCACCCCGTGCGTGGCCTGTGGCACGCGGCAGACCGCGCGCAGCGGCCCAGCGCCCGTTGCCGTCCATGGTGACCGCCACATGGCGCGGCAGCGAAAGCGGCGCCGGAAACGCCCGTGTTCGGACCGCCATCGCGGTCACACCTGCATGATTTCGGATTCTTTGGTGGTGACGGCGTCGTCGATTTCCTTGACGAACCGGTCCGTCAACTCCTGCACTTCTTCAGACCAGAGATGCTGTTCGTCCTGGGAAAGGTCGCCCGCCCGCTCCATGCGCTTGAGCTTGTCCATGCCGTCGCGGCGCACATTGCGGACGGCCACCCGCGCCTGCTCGGCATAGCGGTGCGCAACCCGCGCCAATTCCGTCCTGCGTTCCTCGCTCAGTTCGGGGATGGGGATGCGGATCAACTGGCCGTCGGACGCAGGATTGAGCCCGAGCGCCGACTCGCGGATGGCGCGTTCCACCGCCTTCACATTGCCCCTGTCCCAGACTTGCACCGTCAGCATGCGCGGCTCGGGCGCGCCCAGGGTTGCCACCTGGTTGATCGGCATTTCCGAGCCATAGGCTTCCACCGTCAACGGCTCGATAAGCGAAGTGCTGGCCCGTCCGGTTCTCAGTCCCGCAAACTCTCGCTTCAGCGCCTCGATGGCGCCATTCATACGCCGTTCCAGATCGTCGATATCGGGGTCTTCGGACACGAGAATCTCGCTTTCCTACTGGATAATCGTCGATGCCTCGCGGCCCGTCAACGCGCGCGCGAACGAGCCGGCATTATGCAGCGAAAAGACCAGAATCGGAATGCGGTTGTCGCGCGCCATCGCAACGGCGGCGGCGTCCATAACCCTGAGATCGCGTTCCAGAACCTCCTTGTAAGTCAGCGCATCGTAGCGCACGGCCTCCGGAACCTGTTCCGGGTCCGCCGAATAGACGCCGTCCACCTTGGTGGCCTTGAGAACCGCGTCGCAACGGAGTTCGCTTGCCCGCAAAATCGCGGCGGAATCGGTGGTGAAGAACGGGTTGCCGGTGCCGCCGGCCAATACCAGAACCCGGCCCCGCCTGAGATGGCGTTCGGCGCGTTCACGTATGAACTGCTCGCAGACGGTATGCATCGGGATTGCGCTTTGCACGCGGGCCTGGACGCCGTCTTCTTCCAGCGCGCCCCGCAGGGCGAGCGCGTTTATGACCGTGGCGAGCATCCCCATATTGTCGCCGGCCACACGCCCGACGCCGATCTTCGAGGAATTTACGCCCCGGAAAATATTGCCCCCGCCAACGACGACCGCGATCTCAACGCCCAGGGCCTGCGCTTCAGCGATATCGCCCGCAATGCGGCGCATGGTGGAGGGCGCAATGCCGAACTCCTCGCCGCCCATCAAGGCCTCCCCGGAGACCTTGAGCAACACGCGGTTGAAGCGGGTTTGCGGCGCCATGAATTCTCCCGTCCGGTGCGGCCGTCAGTCTCCCAGCGTCTGGGCAACTTCGGCGGCGAAGTCCTTGTCTTCGCGTTCGACGCCCTCGCCGAGCGCAAACCGCACGAAGCCGGAGCAGGCAACCGGCGCGCCGATGTCGCCCGCCGCTTCCTCCAGCACTTTGCCCACCGACTTGTCGGTATCCATGATGAAGGCCTGCTCCGCGAGCACGACCTCCTCGTAATATTTGCGCATCCGTCCATCGACCATCTTCTCGATGACATGGTCCGGGCGGCCCGATGCCTTCGCCTGATCGACCAGGATGGCCCGCTCTCGTTCTACTGACGTCTCGTCCACGTCGTCCCGGCCGACCCAGCGGGGATTCGCCGAAGTGACATGCATGGCGATCTGCTTGCCGAGCGCGGCCAGTTTCTCCTTGTCGCCCGATGACTCAAGCCCGACCAGCACGCCGATCTTGCCGAGTCCCGGCGCCGCCGCACTGTGCACATAGCCGGCAACGATGCCTTCCTCGACCTGGATCGTGGCGTAGCGTCGAAGGTTCATGTTCTCGCCGATGGTGGCGATCAGGCCGGTGACATACTCTTCGACCGTCTGCCCCTCGATCTCGCTTCCCTTCAGCGCGTCGATGCCGCCTTCGACGGCGAGCCCGAGTTCGGCCAGTTTCGCGACCGCTACCTGGAAGCCTTCGTTGCGCGCGACGAAGTCGGTTTCGGAATTGAGCTCGACCAGCGCGCCGCGCCCGTCCTCCAGGGCCATGCCGATCAGGCCCTCCGCCGCCGTCCGGCCGGCTTTTTTCTGCGCTGCGGCCAGGCCTTTCTTGCGCAGCCAATCCAGGGCCGCCTCGATATCGGCGCCGTTTTCCGTCAGCGCCTTCTTGCAGTCCATCATGCCCGCGCCGGTCCGCTCGCGCAGATCCTTGACCAGCGCCGCCGTCACCTGAGCCATCGGTGTTCGTCCTTCTTGCGGTCGTTTCGTCTTGTTTCAGCCGGCTGTCGCGGCGTTGTCGTCCGTGTCGGCGTCTTCGACCGCCTCTGTCGTTTCGACAATCTCAGCCTGCCCCGCGGCTTCGACAGTCTCAGCCTCCCCCGCTGCCCCGACAGTTTCAGCTGCCTCCGCCGTCTCGACAGTTTCAACTGCCTCTGCTGTCTCGACAGTCTCGGCTGCCTCCGCCGTCTCGACTGCCTCGGCACTTTCCGCAGCTTCCGCGGTCTCGGCTGCAGCGACCGGTTCGGAGTCCCCGGCCGCCTCGACGCTTTCGACTGCGGCAGCTTCGACCGGCGCTTCCTCCGGTTCGCCGGCGCCTTCTGCAACCAACTCCTGCGGCGCAGCTTCGAGTTCGCCGATGTCCTGGCCCGTCGCCGTCATCTCGCGCTCGATGCCGTCAAGCACCGCGCCCGTCACCAGTTCGCAATAGAGCGAGATCGCCCGGATCGCATCGTCATTGCCGGGTACCGGGAACTCGACGCCATCCGGATCGGAGTTGCTGTCTAGCACGGCGACCACAGGGATGTTCAGCTTGCGGGCCTCGGCGACGGCGATGTGCTCCTTGTTGGTGTCGATCACGAACAGGATGTCGGGCAGACCCGCCATCTCCTTGATGCCGCCAAGCGTCTGCTCCAGCTTGTCGCGTTCGCGCTGGAGTTGCAGGAACTCCTTCTTGGTCAGGCCGAGATCGTCCTGCGCCAGTTGCTCCTCGAGCTCGCGCAACCGGTTTATGGAGTTGGAGATCGTCTTCCAGTTGGTCAGCATGCCGCCGAGCCAGCGGTGGTTGACGAAATACTGTCCGCACTGGCGGGCGGACTCGGCCACGGTCTCCTGCGCCTGGCGCTTGGTTCCGACGAACAGCACGCGCCCGCCCTCGCCCACAACATTGGAAACCGCTTCCAGCGCCCGGTAGAGCATCGGGACCGTCTGCTGGAGGTCCATGATGTGGATGCCGTTGCGGATCCCGAAGATGAAAGGCGCCATCCTCGGGTTCCAGCGTCGGGTGTGATGTCCGAAGTGAACGCCCGCTTCCAGAAGCTGGCGCATGGTGAATGTCGGCACGGCCATCGGCTCGCCTTCCTCGTTCCGGTTTGTCCTGACGCGGGCCGTCGCCTTCCCTCGGGAAGGAACCGGACCGGCCTTGTCGGCCGCGGCCCGCGTGCGAAATCGCCGGCTGTTTACGCGCGCGCGCCCCGGAATGCAAGCCGCAGCGGGGCAGGCGACAGGTTGCCCGAAGCGCGGCTAGACGACCGGGCTGCGGTTCCCGTCCACATTGATCGCCGTGCCCGTGATGTAGGAACCGGCGTCGGAGGCCAGGAAACAGGCGATATTGGCGAATTCCTCGGCCTCGCCGAACCGCCCGAGCGGCACGCCCAGATTGCCCGCCATCTCTCCGAGCCAGGTGTCGAAGTCCGTGTCCGGGGCCGCGTTCGCATGCCGGCGGACCCACTGGCCGGAACGGATAAACCCGGTCAACAGCGCGTTGACCAGCACACCGTGCGGAGCGCCCTCGCCTGCCAGCACCTTGGTAAGCGCCATGCCCGCCGCCCGCGAAACGGCCGTTGGCGCGCCGCCGGCCTGCGGCGCCTTCGCGCCCACATTCAACACATTGACGATCCGGCCCCAGCCACGCGCCTTCATGTCGGGCAGCGCCAGGCGCGACAGCCGAATCGCGGCGAACAGCTTGAGGTCGAGGTCGGCCTGCCAGGTCGCATCGTCGATCTCTTCGAATTTGCCGGTCTGCGAAGTTCCGGCATTGTTGACCAGGATATCCACGGCGCCGAACCGCGCGACGGTATCGCGGTAGATCCGTTCGCAGTCTTCGACCCTGCTGACGTCGGCGGAAAAAGCAGCCGCGCGGCCGGGCGCAACCGCTTCCAGCGCGGCCAGCGCCTCGTCGAGCGGCCCCTGGCGGCGGGCGGCGATGGCGACCGACGCGCCGGCGCCTGCGAATTTCAGCGCCATCGCCCGGCCCATGCCGTCGCTGCCGCCGGTGATGAGCGCCGTGCGCCCGGTCATGGAAATCTGCATGTCGTCCTTCTCCGGTTCGGGAATGTCAGTCGAAGGCGGGTCTAGGAGATTCCGGTCATGCTTCGCAATGCGGCTCTTGGAAGCCGCTCTCAGCGAATGACGGGATGGTGCGAGGCGGCTTGCGGCGCGATCCGCCCGTCAAGCCTCGGGTCGGGCTCCACCTCGACGCGCCGGCGCACCGCGCGAAAGCCGCAGGAGAGATAGAAGGGAAGCGCGGCCGGGTGGTCGAGCGTGCAGGTATGCAGCCAGACCCTGCCGACGCCTTCCCGCCACGCCAGGGAGAGCGCCGCCGCCATCAGCCTGCGTCCTTCTCCGCGCCCCGTCATGGAGGGCACGAGACCGAAGAACGCGACCTCGCACGAACCTCCTTGCCGGAAATCGAGCTCGACGATGCTCTCCCTGTCCGGGCCCGCATAGAGCTCTACCTGCGGATCGTGCAGGATGGCCGCCAACGCCTTGTCGGGAAGCGAGAGGCGCGAGAACCAGAGCCAGTCCTCGCCGATCTCGCGAAACAGCGCGCGGTAGGCATCGAGGTCCGGATTGCGCCACCTGACCAGCGCGGCGGCCGGGCCGGGATCGGCGGGGGGCGACGTCATCTCAAGATCGGTGACGATGGCGGCGATATGCCCCGCCGGAACGTCCTGCATCATGGCCCGGCTTCCTGCGAGGAGACCGCAAGCGGGTGGCCGGCAAGGAGACGATCGACGGTAAGCAGCTTCAGGCCCTCCTCCTGAGCCTGGACGAGCAGCAATTCGTCGAACGGGTCCCGATGCGCGAGCGGCGTCTCGAGGGCGCGGGCGGCATGGCGTATCGTCATCGGCAGGAATGTCACACCCTGGTTTTCCAGCACGGGAATGACATCGTTCGGGTCGAACCGGCTCTTGCGCTCACCCGAAGCATGGCGGGCATTGAATTTGAGCCGCATCTCCCAGATCGACACCGCGCTTACGTAAAACTGCGTCTCGCCTGACATTAATAGTCGGCGCCGAAAGTCCGCGAACTTTCCCGGCGCATCCATCAGGTTGTAGAGAAAGGAGGTATCGAGGAGAATCCGCACCGGTTGTCCGGCTACTCGTCTTCGAGGCCCAGGACGTAACGGCTGAATGCGGGATCGTCGAACTCCTCCGGCCACCCTTCTCCGTCACCTATGAGACCGAGCCGCCTGCGGTCTTCTTCCAGCTTGTCGAAATCGATCCCGCCGCGCCGCTCGCAGCGCACGAGTTCGACCGCCGGCTGGCCGTATTTGGTGATAACGACGCGCTCACCCCGGCAGGCGGCAGTGACGAGTTCGGAGAGGCGGGCCTTGGCTTCCCGAAGGGCCATTTCCATGGCGAATCGCTCCCGGCGTTTCAGCTACGGCAACATGCGCCGTTGAACCGCCAAATTCAAGACCATACTGTGACTACATTATTCCGCCATCGCTGCGCCGGAGGCCAGTAGGTCCTCGATCCCGGCGTCGTCGAAGCCGATTTCCGACAGCACTTCCCGCGTGTGCTCGCCCTGGCGGGGCGGCGGCCGGCGGATCGAGGCGGGCGAGCGATTGAGCGTGAGCGAGGGCGCCATCAGCCGGAGCCGGCCCTCGCTCGGATGGTCGATCTCGTGCCAGAAGCCGACTTCGGCCAGATGGGGGTCCGCGACCACCTGCTCCAGGCTCTGCACCGGCATGCAGGGAACGCCCGCCTCCGACAGCGGTCCCGCCCATTCCTCGGTGGTCTTCTCCTGCATCCACGTTTCGAGTTCGGCATTGATCTCGTCCCGGTGCCGGAAACGAGCCGGACGGGTCGCATAGCGCGGGTCTTCGATCAGTTCCGGACGCCCGGCGATCGCCAGCAGGGCGCGCCAGTGCTTGTCGGATGTCGCCAGCACGCAGATGAAGCCGTCCTTCGTGGCGATCGGCCAGCGCTTCGGCGTGGCATGGCGTTCCGAGCCCACCCGGTCCAGGGCCGGCACGAAGCTTTCGCCCCACAGATGCTCCACCATGGCGAACCCCGCCATGCTCTCGAACATCGGCACCTCGACCTCCTGCCCCTCGCCGGTCGCAAGGCGGTGGTAGAGCGCGCCCGAGACCGCGAGCGCCGCGAACAGCGCCGTCGTCTTGTCGGCGATCAGCATGGGCACATATTTCGCCTCGCCCGTGGCGAAACCTTCCAGCGCGGCGAGGCCGGCGCCCGCCTGGATCACGTCGTCGAAAGCCGCCCGCCCGGCATAGGGGCCGCTGCGACCGAACCCCCAGATGTTGCAGAACACGATGTCCGGCCTGATCCCGGACACGCGCGCATAGTCGAGGCCGAGCCGCGCCAGCGGCTCCGGGCGCATATTGTGGACGAAGACGTCGGCTGTGCCGAGCAGCCGGTCCATCGCCTGCTTGCCGCCTTCGGTCTTGAGGTCGAGAACCACGCTGCGCTTGTTGCGGTTCACATGCACCCACTGCGAGGTCATGCCGGGATTGCGGTGGGGCCCGACCAGCCGCGAGAGGTCGCCTTCGGGCGCCTCGACCTTGATGACGTCGGCGCCGAGGTCGCCGAGGAACTGGCTCGTGTAAGGGCCTACGACCACCGTTGTCAGGTCGATCACTCTCAGGCCGTGGAACGGACCCGGCATGGCCGCACTCTCCCGCTTCTCCGAGGCGGCCGACCGGTTTGCGAGCGGACCGCGATTCCTGCATTCTTTGCCGGAAATTGCCGCCGTTGGAACCCTCCCGGTGGACTGCCCTGTGCTTTCGGAGACCTGCCATGCCGCGCGACCGCAGCGAAACGACAGCCCTGACCGTAGAACTCGCCCGCTGGTTGGCCGGCCTTCGCCCGGAGGCCTTACCCGATAGCGCACGCCATGCCGCGCGCCTCGCCATCCTCGATACGATGGGTGCCGCACTGCACGGACGGCGGGAGTTCTGGGCCGAAACGGCATTGGCCTGGGCACGCCGGGGGTACGGGCCTCCCGGCAATGGCGAGGGCCTTGCTACGGTCTGGGGAGAAGCCGGCCCCTCGCTCAGGCCTGCCGACGCAGCGCTCGTGAACGGCGTCGCTGCCCATGCCTTCGAACTCGACGACTTTATTGCCAAGCTGCACCCGGGCGCCGCGGTCGTCCCGGCCACGCTTGCGCTTGCCGAGCGCCTCGGCTCGGGGGGCGACGAGATCGAAATGGCGGTCGTCGCGGGCTATGAGATCATGGTCCGCGCGTCCCGCGCCCTCGATCCCAATGCGGCCAGGCTGCGCGGCTGGCACCTGACGGGCGTGTGCGGCCCGCTCGGCGCGGCGGCGGCGGGCGCCGTGCTGTTCGGGCTCGACGAAGAGGCAACCGCCTGGGCGCTCGGCCTTGGCGCAACGCAGGGGTCCGGGCTGTTCGCCTTCAACGCGGACGGCGCAATGAGCAAACGCCTGCATCCGGGCCGCGCCGCCCATGCCGGCGTCATGGCGGCGGAGCTGGCCGCGATGGGTTTCACCGGCCCGGCGAGCGTGCTGGAGACCGATGACGGCGGCTTCCTCCACGCCTTCTCCGACGCCGCAAAGCCGGAACGCCTGCTGGATGGGCTCGGCGGCGAATGGGCCGTCGAGCAGGTCTATTTCAAGCCCTATTCCTGCTGCGGTTCGCTGCATTCCTATGTCGATGCCGCCCGCGAGCTCCGCGAGCGTCTCGGGCGTATGCCGGCTGCAGACGAAACGGTTCGCGCCGGCCTGCCGCGCGTGGTCGATGTCCAGTGCGGCTTCGACTACGAGCCCGGCACCGCCCTCAACGGCCAGATGAGCGCGCGTTTCACCATCGCCGCGGCGCTTGCGGACGGCAACGCGCTTCCCGCCCAATATACCGACGAGCGGTTGAAGGACCCGGAACTGGTCGAACTCGCCCGGCGGATCGAACTGGTGCCTGACGCCGAACTCGACGGCCTGTATCCGGCCGATTACCCCGGCTGGGTGGAGATCGCCGGGCCCGGGGGACGGGTGGAACGGTCGGAAACCCTCAATCCGTCCGGAGCCCCGGGCCATCCGGGCCGCGAGGCGGCGCTGCTCTCCAAATACGATGCGCTTGCGGCAGGCGCCGTGGGCGAGGCAGCGGCGGAGCGGCTGAAGACCGTCCTGATGGAACTCCCTCGCCACGACGCCGCCGCGCTCGCCGCCGCAACCGCAGTAACGGCATGACGGCCTCCATGCCCGCCACGCCGGAGGACCTTTTCGCCCGCCTAGACGAGCTCGCCATCGCCTATAGCACCGTCTGCCACGAGCCGGTGTTCACGGTGGACGAAAACCGGGAACTGCGCGGTAGTATCGCCGGCGGCCATTGCAAGAACCTGTTCCTGAAGAACCGGAAGAGCGCCTACTGGCTCGTCGTTTGTCTTGAGGACGCGAAGATCGAGCTGAAGGCATTCGGCGAACGCATCGGCGCGGGACGGCCTTCCTTCGGTTCCGCCGAACGGCTGATGGAGGTGCTGGGCGTCCTGCCCGGCGCGGTCACGCCCTTCGCCCTCATCAATGATCGCGAACAGCGCGTGCAACCGGTGCTGCAGGCCCGGATGCTCGAAATCTCGCCGCTCAACTACCACCCGCTCCGCAACGACCGCACCACCGCCATCGCCCCGGAAGACCTCGTGCGGTTCATCGAAGACTGCGGACATAGTCCTGTGGTGATTGATTTTTGAGAAGTTTCGTTCTGCCTCGAGCGGCGAACGAGGCAGTCGAGGCGACTTATCGACGCTGCGCTCTCGCCAAAGGGTTGCGGTTGGCTCTAGAATGTATGCATCCGAAGGCGGCCGACCGGTCCCACGGTTCCGGCCGGGGTCTTTTTGCGCGACCATGCGAGATTGAGGAGGAAGGATGTACGCACCGAGTTTCGCTGCGCCCACGACGGTGGCCGAAGCGGTGCAGTTGCTGGCGAACGCGAGCGGCGTCGCCAAGGTGCTGGCGGGGGGTACTGACCTCCTTGTCCAATTGCGTTCCGGCATTCTGAAGCCGGACCTGATCGTCGATACCAAGCGGATTCCCGAACTCAGGACGATTACGTCCGAGGGCGGCGGCTACCGGATCGGCGCATCCGTTTCCGGCGCCGAAGCGGGCGAGCACGCCACGCTGTCCAGGGACTGGCCGGGCATCGTCGAAGCGGTCGAATTGATCGGCTCGACGCAGATCCAGGGCCGCGCTTCCTTCGTCGGCAATCTCTGCAACGCCTCGCCGGCTGCGGATTCCGTGCCGGCGCTGATCGCGGCAGGCGCGACGGTCGTCATAGCCGGGCCGAACGGGGAGCGTGAGGTTCCGGTCGAAGAGGTCCCGACCGGGCCGGGAAGCACATCGCTCGCCAAGGGCGAGATGGTGGTCGCGGTCAAGCTGCCGCCGAAGCCGGCGCGCACGGGCGACGCCTATCTGCGCTTCATTCCGCGCACGGAAATGGACATCGCCGTGGTCGGCGCCGGCGTCTGCGTGACGCTGGATGAGGGCGGCACCTGCACAGCGGCGAAAGTGTCGCTCGGGGCCGTCGCGCCGACCGTGCTGGTCGTTCCCGATGCGGCTGCGGCGCTGATCGGCAGCAAGCTCGACGATGCGGCTCTCGCCGCGCTCGACGCTGCCGCGCGGGCCGCCTGCAAGCCGATCGACGACAAGCGCGGCACCATCGAATACCGCACCAAGGTCGCAGGCGTGCTGGCGCGCCGCGCGGCCGCCACTGCCTTCAAGCGCGCGGGAGCCTGAGCCGAAACCATGGCGAAACATCACATTTCCACCACGATCAACGGCGAGCCGGTCGAGTTCCTCTGCAACACTGAGCAGACCATGCTCGACGTGCTTCGCGACGAGTTACACCTGACCGGCACCAAGGAAGGCTGCGCCACGGGCGACTGCGGCGCCTGCTCGATCACGGTCGACGGCCGCCTCGTCTGTTCCTGCCTGATGCTGGGCGTCGAGGCCGAGGGCCACTCGGTCGAGACCATCGAGGGCATGGCCGACGGGGACCAGTTGCACCCGCTGCAGCAGAAGTTCCTGGAATATGCCGCGCTGCAATGCGGCATCTGCACGCCGGGCTTCCTCGTCGCATCCCGGGCGCTGCTGGAGCGCAACCCGAATCCCACCGAGGAGGAGGCGCGCTACTGGCTCGCCGGCAATCTCTGCCGCTGCACCGGCTACGACAAGATCATCCGCGCCGTGCTCGACACGGCCGCCGACATGCGAGGAGCATCCTGACATGGCACCCGACGGAACCCCTGACCTCAAGGTCGTCGGCACCAGGCCGATCCGCCCGGACGGCGTGGACAAGGTCACCGGCCGCGCTCAGTTCGGAGCCGATTTCCAGCTTCCCGGCCAGCTTGTGGGCAAGGTGCTGCGCAGCCCGCACGCCCATGCCCGCATCCGTTCCATCGATACTTCGAAGGCGGAGGCGATCCCGGGCGTCAAGGCGGTGATGACCGCGGCCGACATGCCCGAGATCACCAGCGAGGAAGCCTTTGTCGGCGAAGGCCCGGCGGACTTCAAGGACATGTCCGGCAACACGATGGCGCGCGACAAGGCGCTCTATGACGGCCATGCCGTCGCGGCCGTCGCGGCCACCAGCGCCGCCGCCGCCGATGCCGCGCTCGCGGCCATCGAGGTGGATTACGAGGTGCTGCCGCATGTCATCGACGTCGAGGACGCGATGGTCGAGGGCGCACCCGTTCTCCATGACGACATGTTCACCTCGGGCGTCGATCCGAAGCCGACGACGCCTTCCAATGTCGCCAAGCGCATGGTCTTCGAGCTGGGCGACGTGGACGCGGCGTTCGGGAAGGCCGACATCGTCATCGAGCGCAAATACAAGACCGCGCCGGTCCACCAGGGCTATATCGAGCCGCATGCCTGCGTGGCGCAGTATGCCGCGGACGGGCAGGTGCAGATCTACTGCTCCAGCCAGGGGCAGTTCATGGTCCGCGCCTATGTGGCCAAGCTGCTCGGCATCGACATTTCCGAAATCCGCGTGACGCCGCTGGAGATCGGCGGCGGCTTCGGCGGCAAGACGCTGGTCTATCTGGAGCCGCTGGCGGTCGTGCTGTCGCGGAAATCCGGACGGCCGGTCAAGATGGCGATGACCCGCGAAGAGGTGTTCCGCGGCTCCGGCCCGACCTCGGGTGGCACCGTCTGGGTCAAGATCGGCGCCAAGCGCGACGGCACCATCGTCGCCGGCGACGCGGTGCTGAAATTCCAGGCCGGCGCCTATGCAGGCTCGCCCGTCGGCCCCGGCTGCATGACCGCGTTCGCGGTGTACGACCTCCAGGACGTGCGCATCACCGGCTATGACGTCGTGACCAACCGTCCCAAGGTCGCCGCCTACCGGGCGCCCGGCGCGCCGATCTCGAATTTCGGCGTCGAGAGCGCGGTGGACGAGCTTGCGCGCGAACTCGACATGGACCCGGTCGAGCTTCGGCTCAAAAATGCCGCCAAGAAGGGCACGAAGGCCGCCTACGGCCCGACCTTCGGCGATATCGGCTGCGTCGAGACGCTGGAGGCGGTGAAGGACCACCCGAACTACAATGTGCCGCTCGGGCCGAACCAGGGCCGCGGCGTCGCCGCAGGCTTCTGGTTCAATATCGGCGGCGAGTCCTCCGCGACCGTCAACATCAACGAGGACGGCACGGCCGTGGTCGCCACCGGCAACCCGGATATCGGCGGCTCCCGCGCCTCCATGGCGATGATGGCGGCCGAGGTGCTCGGCATCGACGTGGAGCGCGTCCGCCCGATCGTCGCGGACACGAGCTCGGTCGGCTACTGCTTCCTCACCGGCGGCAGCCGCGTCACCTTCGCCACCGGCATGGCCGTGGTGGAGGCGTCGAAATCGGTCGTGAACGAGCTGAAGGCGCGCGCCGCCAAGACCTGGGACATCCCGGTCGATGCGGTCGAGTGGCAGGACGGCCGGGCCGTTCCCGCCGGCAGCAATGCGGGCGATTTCGAGCCGCTGTCGCTGGAAGACCTCGCGGCCAAGTCGGGCCGCACCGGCGGGCCGATCGCCGCCACCTCCTCGCTCAACGCCCAGGGCGCGGGCCCCGGCTTCGGCACGCATCTGGTCGATGTCGAGGTGGACCGGGAGACCGGCCATGTGAAGGTGCTGCGCTATCTGGCGACACAGGACGCCGGCCGCGCGATCCATCCCTCCTATGTCGAGGGGCAGATCCAGGGCGGCGCCGTGCAGGGCATCGGCTGGGCGCTCAACGAGGAATACATCTATGACGACCAGGGCCGGCTGGAGAATCCCGGCTTCCTCGACTACCGCATCCCGGTCGCTTCGGACCTGCCGATGATCGACACGGTCGTCGTCGAGGTGCCGAACCCGAGGCATCCCTACGGCGCGCGCGGGGTCGGCGAAGTGCCGATCGTGCCGCCCATGGCCGCGATGGCGAATGCCATCCAGGACGCCATCGGCATCCGGATGACGGAGCTGCCCATGTCGCCGCCCAAGGTCCGCAAGGCGGTGGACGAGCAGGCGGCGGCGGAGGAATAGCCCCGCCTTGGCGCGCATCGTCCTGACCCACTCGGCCTGCCGCCAATACACAGGCGGCACGGCCGAGCTGGAGTCGGACGCAACGAGCATAAGAGGCCTGGTCCGGGACCTGGAGGCGCGCTTTCCGGGTCTCGGCCGCCAGGTCGAGGAAAGCATGGCCGTCGCCATAGACGGCGTCATGCACCAGGACGACCTGACCGCCCCGATCCCCGAAGGCGCCGAAGTCTATCTCCTCCCCCGCATCGGCGGGGGATAAGCCGCGCTTGGCACTGAAGCGGTAGGCGCCTGACAGTTGGGCGCCGGTTGCCTGGTTCTGCTCGTCAGGAGCGCGGCGGCAGCCGGTCGAGAACGACCTGCAACATTGCAGCCAGCTTCCGCTGGCCCTCCTCCAATGCGGTTACCCTTTGCTCCAGCCTGATGACGCTCGTCTCAAGTTCATCGACCTTGTATTCGATAAGTGTCAGCCGTTCGCCGGTGTTCTTTATCTCAAGTGCGCCCCAGCTGAGGACGGCGAGAAATGCTCCCAGGAGCAAGGCGGCAAGCCAGGGCGGCACGGGATCGAGCGTGCCGCGCCCGATCGTCGAGCCGGACTGCGCGATCGCTTCCGCCGCAGCCGGATCGAGGCCCGCCCGCTCAAGGGCGCGCGCCGCCTTTTCCTTGTCGAATGCTTCCGCCATGCCTCTGCGTCTCTTGCGCCCCTGTAAAGGGTACTCGCAACTCAGGAGCATGACAAATCTAATTTTTCAACCTTTGAATTGCCGTTGTTAACCGATTCCAAGCGCGGCACTAACCTGATTCACCGCCTTGGTCCACCGGCGCCAGCGCCGCGTTCCAGATCTCCTCCGTCACGATGTCCAGGGTCCATGGGCGCATGACGGAGGCGGCGCGGGCGTCGCGGAGGTGGCGTTCGAGGGGGAAGCGTTTCAGGATCGCGCGGCCGCCGCAGACCCGCATGGCGAGCGAGGTGATCTCCACGGCGTTGCGCTGCACCGTGACATGCGCGGCGCGGGCGCGCTGGCGGGTCTCCGGCGTCGGCGGCAGCTTCGCCTCCGATACGGCGTGGTAGAAGAGCGAGCGCGTCGCCTCGAGCTTCAGCACCATCTCCGCGACCGCATTGCTGGCGGACGGCGCGACGGTGGGCCGGCCGGGCGCGCCCGCAAGCCGGCCCTGCAGATAGGCGAGCGCGGTCCCGGCGGCCTCGACCGCAAGGCCGAGGAAGGTGGCGGAGAACCCCATCGGGGCGTGCGAGGCGGTGAGATAGAGGCCGCCGAAGACGCCGGGCGGCAGGATGTCGCCGCTGTCCGGCACGAACACGTCGGTCAGGCGCATCTCGCGGCTCACCGTGGCGCGCATGCCGATCGGGTCCCACTCCCCCTCGAAGGTGACGCCCCCGGCGTCGCGCGGCACCTTGAGGTAGAGCGTGCGCTCCAGCCACGGCATGTCGCCCTCGTCCACCAGGATCGCCGGCGTCGCGAAATAGTCCGCCGCGCCCGAGAGCGAGACGAAGAACTTGCGCCCCGTCACGCGGTAGCCGCCCTCGACCCTCCGCGCCTCGGTGCCGAAGCGCCGCCCGCCGACGCTGAAGGCCGTGTCGGTCTCTCCCTCCTCCACCGGCTCGCTGTGCGGCTGGCCGTAGAACACGCCCTGCTCCACCACCTCGCGGAACTTCTCCGCCCGCAGGCGCTCGTGGCGGGCGCGCTTCTCCGCCAGCATATCGTAGCGGTCCGCCATCTCGCCCATCAGCATCATGGTGAGGCAGTGCATGTTGTAGGTGAGCGCCGTGGAGGCGTTGCCGCGCGCGAGCTGCTCGGCGACCAGGCAATAGGTCTCGAAATCCGCCCCGAGCCCGCCATGCGCCGCCGGCACGCAGAGCGCCAGCAGCCCCGCGTCGCGCAGGTCGTCATAGTCCTCGAAGGGAAAGGCCGCCTCGCGATCCAGTGCGGCGGCGCGCGGCGCAAAGCGCTCCACCGCCAGTCGGCGGGCCTGTTCCACCAGTTCCTGCTGAAACGGCGTCAAACGCATGTCCATGGGGCCGGCGCCTCCCGCTCGCGCAAGTCATCCACAGTCCCGGACGGACGGCCCCTTGATAAGAGGCCGAATCCCCCGCACAAAGCCGCTTTATGGCCGATGCCGCTCCATACAGCTACCCGCATCGTCATCTCCTTGGCATAGAGGGCCTTGCGCCCGGCGAAATTTCGGCCCTTCTGGACCTGTCCGAGAGCTATGTCGAGCAGAGCCGCCGCGACGACAAGAAGGTGGCGGTGCTGAAGGGGCGCACCGTCATCAATGTCTTTTTCGAGACCTCGACGCGCACGCGCACGAGTTTCGAGCTGGCCGGCAAGCGGCTGGGGGCCGACGTCATCAACATCTCCCCCGACATCAGCGCGATCAAGAAGGGCGAAACGCTGCTCGACACCGCGCTCACACTCAATGCCATGCGCCCGGACCTGCTGGTGGTGCGCCACCCGCAGTCGGGCGCCGTCCACCTGCTCTCGGAGAAGGTGGACGGGGCGGTCATCAATGCGGGCGACGGCTGGCACGAGCACCCGACCCAGGCCCTGCTCGACGCGCTGACCATCCGGCGGCGCCTCGGCGGCCTCTCCGGCCTCACGGTCGCCATTTGCGGCGACATCATGCACAGCCGCGTCGCGCGCTCGAACATCCACCTGTTCAACGCCATGGGCACCCGCGTGCGGGTCGTGGCGCCGCCGACCCTGCTGCCGGCGGAGATGGACCGGTTCGGGGTCGAAGTGTTCCACGACATGCGCGCCGGCCTCGACGGCGTGGACATCGTGATGATGCTGCGCCTTCAGACGGAGAGGATGCAGGGCAGCTTCGTGCCGTCGGTGCGCGAATATTTCCACTTCTTCGGCCTTGACGCCCGCAAGCTGGCGGCGGCGCGGCCCGATGCGCTGGTGATGCATCCGGGGCCGATGAACCGCGGTGTCGAGATCGACAGCGATGTCGCCGACGATATCCACCGCTCGCTGATCCAGCAACAGGTGGAGATGGGCGTGGCGGTCCGCATGGCCTGCCTCGACCTGCTGACGCGCAAGCTGCAATCGAACCGGGCCGAGGCCGCGTGACCAAGCGGACCGCCCTGGTCAATGCGCGGCTGCTGGACCCGGCGTCCAACCTGGATACGCCCGGCGGCATCCTGATCGAGGACGGGCGGGTCTCCGCCATCGGCCCGGAGGTAACCGCCGGTTCGATCCCGGAGGACGCGGCCGCCATCGACTGCGGCGGCGCCTGCGCTGCGCCCGGCCTCGTGGACATGCGCGTACAGCTCGGCGAGCCCGGCGGCGAGCACAAGGAGACCATCGACAGCGGCAGCCTGGCGGCGGCGGCCGGCGGGGTCACTGCCGTCGTCGCCCTGCCCAACACCTCGCCTGTCATCGACGATGTGAATGTCGTCGAGTTCATCGCCCGGCGTGCGCGCGAGGTCCGGCGGGTCAAGGTGTTCGCCTACGGGGCGCTCACGCGCGGCCTGAAGGGCGAGCAGCTTACCGAGCTTGGCATGTTGAAGGCTGCGGGCGCGCTCGCCTTCACCGACGGGCCGCGCGCCGTTTCCAGCGCCCGCGTCATGCGCCGGGCGCTGTCCTATGCGCAGGCCTTCGACGCGCTCATCGTGCAGCATCCGGAAGAGCCCGAGCTGGCGCGGGGCGGCGTCGTGACCGAAGGCGAGATCGCGACCCGCCTCGGCCTGCCCGGCATCCCCGCCGCTGCGGAAGCGATGATGATCGACCGGGACCTCCGCCTGGTGGCGCTGACCGGCGGGCGCTACCACGCGGCCCATGTCACCACCGGGCAGGGTCTGGCGCTCATCCGCCGCGCCAAGCGCGAGGGCTGGCGCGTCACCTGCGATACGGCGCCGCACTATTTCGCGCTGAACGAAACCGCCATCGGCGAATACCGCACCTTCGGCAAGGTCTCGCCGCCGCTCCGGTCCGAAGCGGACCGGCGCGCCGTGGTCGAGGCGCTGGCCGACGGCACCATCGACGCCGTCGCGAGCGACCACGACCCGCAGGACCAGGAGTCGAAGCGCCTGCCCTTCGGGGACGCGGAACCCGGCATTGTGGGCCTGGAAAGCCTGCTGCCGCTTTCGCTGGAGCTCTATCACAACGGCCACATGCCGCTGCTCGACGTGCTGCGGAAGCTGACCTCGGCCCCGGCGGACCTGCTGGGCCTGCCGCTTGGCCGGCTGGCGCCGGGCCGGGCGGGCGATGTCGTGGTCTTCGACCCGGACGTTCCGGGGCGCATCGAGGTGGACGCCTTCCGCAGCAAGTCCAAGAACTCGCCCTTCGACCGCCGTCCGGTCCAGGGCCGCGTCCTCCGCACCGTGGTGGACGGGCGCACGGTGTTCGAGGCGGCCTGAGTGGCGGACTCCCGGCAGGCGGGCGCGAACCGGCCGATTCCGCCGCGCATGACCGCGGTGCTGCTGACCGGCCACGGAGGACCGGACGTCCTTGAACTCCGCGAGGATGTTCCCACGCCGGAACCCGGCCCCGGCGAAGTGCTGATCGAGGTGGGCGCCGCCGGCGTCAACAATACCGACATCAACACCCGCATCGGCTGGTACTCGAAGAAGGTGGGCGCCGCCACCGGGGCAGGCCGTGCGGGGGGCTTCGACGAAATCGACCCGGACGACGCGACATGGACCGGCCGGCCGATGACCTTTCCCCGGATTCAGGGCGCCGACTGTTGCGGCAGGATCGTGGCGGTCGGCGGCGGGGTGGATGCCGGCCGGGTTGGAGAGCGCGTCATCGTCAGGACCATGTTGCGCAGCTATGCCGGCGGCGGCCCATACGAGTGCTGGACCTTCGGGTCCGAATGCGACGGCGCGTTCGCGCAATTCGCCAGGGCGCCCGCTGCGGAGACCTTCCGCGTGCGGTGCGACTGGACGGACGCCGAACTCGCGTCGATTCCCTGCTCCTGGTCCACGGCGGAGAACATGCTGCACCGGGCTGCGGCGGGCGCGGAGCGCGTGCTGGTGACCGGGGCTTCGGGCGGGGTCGGGTCGGCCGCCGTGCAACTCGCACGCCGCCGGGGGGCGCATGTCATCGCCGTGGCGGCCCAGGCCAAGGCCGGGGAAATCCGCGGGATCGGCGCCCACCGGGTCATCGACCGCGATGCGGACCTCCTTACCGAACTCGGGCCGGACTCCGTCGATGTCGTGATCGACCTGGTCGCGGGAAAGGCGTGGCCCGCGCTGCTCGACCTGCTGCGGCGGGGCGGGCGCTACGCCTGCGCCGGCGCCATTGCCGGACCGGTCGTGGCACTGGACCTGCGCACGCTCTACCTGAAGGACCTGTCGTTCTTCGGCTGCACCTTCCAGGAGGACATCGTGTTCGAGAACCTGGTCCGGTACATCGAACGCGGCGAAATCCGTCCCGTCGTGTCCGGGGTCTTCCCGCTCGCCCGGATCGCCGAGGTCCAGGACATGTTCCTGTCCAAGGGCTTCGTCGGAAAGCTGGTGCTGGAGCCGCCGCCTTCCTGACGTCCCGGCGGAGAAGGCCGCATATCGAGGGACCCCTGCCGGGATGTCATGAATTGTCATGTTTTTGTCGTGACCGCCCTCCCGCGACCGGTGATTCGCGCGCCTCTTGCGCTTCCCCTCCGTCATGCCCGGACTTGTTCCGGGGACACACTGAATCTTCGACCGGTGGCGACGCTTCGCGACGCGTAACGACTGATCTTCCAGTAATCCGTTGTTTTGAATAGAATTTTCTTCCCTTCGTCAGCCTCTCGCCCCTTGCATTCCGACATTCATGGCTCTAAATTCGCCGTCGAGTTGAGGTTCAGATCTCACGATTTGATGACTGATTTTTGGGGCCAAGGAAACAAGATGCCGAAGCGGAGGAAAGCGTTCGGTCACGCGGTGATGAGGGTGATGGATTCAGCGATTGAGCGTCCGCTTCCAGTCCTTGCGGAGCGGTCGCAGCCAGATGTCCTTTTTCGGCTGGGCTCGTTTCGTATGCCTGTCATAGCGTCCTCTTC